>JBHICV010000195.1:0-4029 GCA_046759765.1 Acidimicrobiia bacterium | reverse complement strand
GTCGGTGATCAGCAGCGCGCTCTCGGCACAGAGAGCAAGAAAGGTGGCGTAATCCAGGGGCTCGACCAGAACGAGGGGGTCGAGCCGGGCACCGAGCCCGAACTCTTCCACCCTGCGTCTCGTTCGAGGATGCAGGGGGAGGACCACCGGCACATCTACCTTTCCGAGCGCCGCCAGGATCTGGTCAAGGTGGTCAGGGTCGTCGACGTTCTCGGCCCGGTGGAAGGTCGCTACCGCATACGCCGACGGCTCTAGCCCGTAGTCGAGGAGGATCTCAGCGCGGTCGTCTTCGTCGGGCAGTCGCTCCTCGACTGCGGCTACAACCGTATGTCCAGTCACGGCGATCCGTACGGCGGGTATGCCCTCCCGTACCAGATTGGCGGCATTGGCCTCCGTAGGAGCGCAGCAGACGTCGGAGGCGTGATCGGTAAGGATGCGGTTGTGTTCCTCGGCCATGCGCCGGTCGAAGCTGCGCATGCCGGCTTCGATGTGCACCAAGGGGATGGCGTGGGCGTTGGCCGCCAGTGCCCCGCCAAGCGTGCTGTTGGTGTCGCCCTGAACAACAACAACGTCGGGGCGCTCCCGCTCAAAGAGATCGTCGAGAACCAGAAGCGTTTCGGCTACTTGGCGGCCCCGAGAGGTCCCGCCGACGGTAAGCGATACGTGCGGCGGCACGACCTCGAACTCCTCCAGGAGGCCTTGGGCCAACCGGTCGTCGTAGTGCTGACCGGTGTGGATCAGACGGCACCGCGGACCCAAGAGCTGAATCAGGCCCGCCAGCTTCACGACTTCGGGCCGGGTTCCGAGCACAACCGCCACTGAGCCTCTGTCAGAAGTTAAGGACACGCGGATTCCTCTGGAGCTTCAGGATCAACTTTCGAACAAGCAGATGAGATGCTTGAGGTGAAGTGTGAAAGCCGCTCTGTTCAGGCGGCTGTGATCACTGAGTCGATGCGTCCTAGGAGTTGGTCCAGGGCCAGTTTTCGCGCTGCCACTCGGGCATCGATGACTCGGCTGTGGAGTTCCATGAGCACCCGCTCGGACTCACGATCCATGGCCGACCAGCTCCGCTCTGACATCTCGATCTCTCGAACCGGATCATGCCTCATAGCCATACCCATTTTTCGGCACCCAGGGCGATTTGCCTGAGGGGAAACGCCCGGCAGCGGGGGAGGGACAATAAGCCGCGCGTCGGTACTAGTGACGACCAGCTAGACGATCTGCCGCATCTGATCCAGACCGGCCGACAGCTGGGCCTCCGAATCCCGGATGGCCCGTTCGAACGTCAGCTTCACTTCGAGGGCATCGGCGGTGTCGAGTTCAGGGTTGCCTTCGGCCTTCCTGTAGGCGACGTGAGCCTTGGCGGCCTCCTCGATCCTGGAATGGACCTGTTGCAGACCGAGTGCTGTGGAATGAACAGTCTGGGACCACCCGGACACCGGCGGATTGGCCTCCAAGGCGTAAAGCTCCGACGTGGCCTCCTGGACAGACCGTTCGATCTGGTGCCACCTATCCAGCACAGCCACGTCCTCCATGTTGAGCTCTTCTGCGAGAGCATCGCGCTTGTAGTGAACATCCCCGAGCTGGCGGGCCATCTCCGCGGTCATGTTCTCGCTCAGCCACTTGGCCTTTCCATACGAGCCGCGTGCTCGCACCTTCCAATCGTCGATAGCTGCCTCTTGCCTGGTCGAACGACGCTCACTCCCGCGGGATATGGCCCCAATGATGACCAGCAGAAGAATGACCCCGAGGATCACTAGCACAAGAACGACCGGATCGAAGTCGGACTCTCCCTCAGGTGGCTGGGTGGTATCTGGCGGTTCAGTGTCCGGCGGAGCGGGCTCCTCCTGGGCGAAGACCTCGACAGGAAAGGTATCAAGGGCCACAGCTGCCCCGGCCCCGGTTACGACTAGGAGGAGAGCAAGTAGCGTCACCAGCCAGACCAGGCTTCGCCAAATGGATTGGGGGGCTCTGGACAGCACGGCGGGCGAGGATAGCTGGCTCGATAGACGCCCGAAAGCTCAGTCATCTGAACGCTCCCCGCGCGAGTGTTAGCCTCGCAGCCGAGGACGGCGCTCCCCAGTGAAAGGATGCCTATGTCACCAGGGTTGCCCTTCGACCTGTCCGACGGCAACGTCTTTCTGATTATCTGGATTCCGCTCATCCTGTTGTGGGTCTTCACGCTGGTCGACTTGTTCAGGAACAGAGAGGTCACCGGTCTTGCCAAGGGGCTCTGGGCGGTGTTCATAATCTGGTTTCCCATCATCGGTGCGCTCGTCTACTTCGGCGTGCGAGGCAAGTATCCAGACGAAGCAGCCGCGCAGGAGAGGTACGAGGCCTACGAGACTCAGGGCGTGCGAATACGGGAGCGCGACTACGAGCGCCCTCGTTAGGAGCCTCCGGCCGAACCGGATGCCGGTGCTTGCAGCTTAAGATCTGAATGGTGGATGGTCACAAGCTGCAGTCAGTGGCGCTCTTCTCCGGAGTCAGTGAGAGTCATCTGTCTTGGCTGGCCGAGCGACTCGAAGAGGTCGAGGTTCCGCTGGGAACCGTGATCGCGGAGGCGGGCGAATTTGCGTACCGTTTCTTCGTCATCCTCGAGGGTCATGCGGCCGTCACCAGCGCCGACTCGCACCTGGCCATTCTCGGCCCCGGTGACTTTTTTGGCGAAGTCGCATTGCTCTCCCATGGTCGACGCAACGCCAATGTGGTAGCGATCACGCCTATGCGCGTGGGCTCGATGCTGGCCTGGGACTTCGAGGAGATGATGAAGGAGATGCCTTCGCTGGCGGAGGAGATCGAGCGAACCGTCGCCGCCCGACACCCAGGCTGAGTCTTTGCCGCAAATGTTCCTCAGATGGCTTCGAACAGCCCGATTTTCGCGCGCGTCACCTGCTTCCAGCGTTTGTAAACGTTCACGACATGAATCCGGTAGTCGCCTCTGATCGCCTCCGGGGTGATCTTCTTCACCGGAATCTCCAGAGAGCCTTCAAGCCAGGCCGCCACGGTCATCAGCCTCGCGCCCAGTTTGAGCCCCTCGAAGTAGTCGATTCCCGAAACGCTCCGACCCGAAAGGCGCTCATAGCTGTCGAGCAGCCAGGCGCGATAAGAAACACCGAGCAAGTCCGTGAGTAGCAGCGCGGTCCATGCAAGGTCGAGCCGATGATCGCCCATCTCGGCGAACGACCAGTCGAGGGCTACGAGCTGGCTGTCCCTCACCATGATGTTTCCCGGGTGAAAGTCACTGTGGAGAAGACACACGGTGTGATCGACTGGAGCTGCGTTTCTCTCCAGCCAACCGAGCACCGAGTCGGCGCCAGCTAATTGATACTCCTCCGCCGCCTGGTTCATTGCTTCCAGATCCGGTGGAATCACCCCATGTGGGGCAGATAGTCCCTCCATCAGCCGGTGGGGGTTGACTCGATGCACGCTGACAAGAAGTCGGACCATTGCCTCGAGCCACCCTTCCCTGTCGGACCCTTCGGTGAGAGCGCGTGCCAAAGTTGCTCCCCGTACTTCCTCCAGTACGACGAAGGGAACACTGAGGCCTGCTCCGGACCGCACGAGAAACTCGACACGCGGGACGGGCAGTCCGGCCTGGCGGGACCGCTTCAACACCTGAGACTCTCTGGCCGCTCGTTCGTCACCGAACGCACCCCCGTAAAGCCTCACCACATAGTTCTCGCGACGTTTTGTGCCCGCGACCAGATAATGAACCGCTATCCGGTAGACGTCCGTCTCCCAGCCCTCCGATAGCTCGGTGACCGCCGAGACACGGACCTGTTCCGCCTCTGGACGTCGAGCTGAGAACTTCTTCTCCAGCTGACTCTTTTGGACTCGTCCGAGCGTCACACGACCAGCATCGACGTTGGGTGTGAGATCGAGTCTTCCTTATTGTCCCGGAGCGACAAGTAGTAATCGACGTACTCGGTTCGGTGGCGCGCTGAGACACCGCGGCAGTCGGTCTGGGTTAGGAAGCTCAACAGCATGAGCATTTCTTCGTCGTCGCCGGACCGCCGCAGGAGTGAG
>JBHICV010000194.1:0-4090 GCA_046759765.1 Acidimicrobiia bacterium | reverse complement strand
GGCAGGTCCATCCGTTTCATGACGCCGGATCCCGTGTGGGAGTACGTCGAGGAGCACGAGCTCTATGGCTGATGCCCGCCACCGCCGTCCGAAGCGGAGACGGGGCGTGACACTCATTCCGTCGCCGGGGCGGCGCCGTCAGTCCGGTGTTCTCGAGGACACTCCCAGCTCTCCGCGGGAGCTCAATCGGGCGGCCCGGAGAGCGAGCAGCAGGCGGGCGACCAGGAGGATGCTGCTGGCTGCCCTGGCTGCGCTGGCCATCGTGGTGGCGGCCGTGGCGGCGTCGTGGGTGGTGCTGAGCTCCCAAGAGGAGCCCGCCCCGCTGCAGCCAGCCGCAGCGCCGTCAGGCGGTGCTTCGGCGGCGGTCGTCATAACCGACAACCAAGGAACGGCGGCGTCTATCGCCTTGCTAGGGACCGAGGATGACTTCGCCTCCGAGCTGGTCCTTTTCCCGCCAGCTTTGCTGACCACCGTTCCCGGCTTCGGTGAAGCCGAGCTCGGCGATGTGACCCGCTTCGGAGGGCAGGGCCTGGCCCGGCACACGCTGATGAACCTGCTGGGCATTCGTGTCGACGGTGCCTTGGTGATCTCGGCGGAGGACTTCGCACAGGCGGTCGGAATCCCGCTCGCAGTGGATCTACCCAATGCGCTCATCATCTCGGAGGGCACGAGCCAAGTGGTCGCGATCGGGGAGGGAGCGTCCGAGCGGTCACCTGCCGAGCTGGCTCGGCTCCTCTCGGAGCAGGGGACCGCAGACCAGTTGGCCTGGTTGGTCCGCCAGGGAGCTGTCTGGGAGGCCGTTCTCCTCGCCGCGGAGGCGGATCCGATGATCCTTGAGCGTCTCGGGGCGCAGGCGGGCACCGACGCGGAGGCCGTTAGTCGAGCTCTCGTGGGAACTGTTTCGGACTCCGAACGGCAAGTGGTAGCCGCCGCCGTCAGGCCGGTGGAGCGGCCCGGAGGTGATGTCGAGCTCTATGACTTGCCCGGCGACAGCGTGACGGCGATCGCGACGGTCCAATTCCCGTATCTGCGGATCGGGGAAGCTCCGAGAGTGCGGGTAGAAGTGCTCAACGGAAACGGTCTGATCGGCACCACCCACTTGGTGGCCGAGGAACTGATCGCGGAGGGCTTCTGGGTCGTTCGAACCGACAACGCCGATGCCTTCGACTACGAGACAACCAAAGTCATTGCGCAAGGCCGGGAGAATCAGAGAAGCGCCCTGGAGGTGCAGAGGTTGCTAACGCTGGGCGAGGTAGAGGTCGAGCAACGCCAGCCTTCCGGCGTGGTCGATCTAACTATCATTGTTGGTGGTGATCTGCCTTCTGGGAGCTCTGACGGGCCATAGCTGACCTTCCAGAAAGCCGCCGTCTGGCCGAGCTCGCGGCCTCAGCCATCGATGACAAGAAAGGCGAGCACGTCGTAGTTCTGGACGTGTCGGAGCTGATTTGGATCACCGATCTGTTTCTCATCGCGTCGGCTTCAACCGATCGTCAGGTGAAGAGCCTCGCCGAGGAAGTCGAGCAGCGCCTCGCCGTCGAAGGCCGGCGTCCGCTCCGGACCGAGGGCGTCCAGGACGCCCGCTGGTTGCTGATGGACTACGGGGACTTCGTCGTTCACCTATTCCAGAATGAGGTGCGCACCTACTACGACCTCGAGCGACTGTGGGGTGACGCCCCCCGAACGGACTACCCGGTAGCTGTCGGCGAGATTTGACCTACTGGTATCCTCGTTGACTCACGGGGGTATAGCTCAGCCTGGCAGAGCGCTTGCATGGCATGCAAGAGGCCACGGGTTCAAATCCCGTTACCTCCACTGCGAGAAAGCCCTTTTGCAGAAAGGGCTTTCGGCTTGTTATGCGTCGAGCTGAACGACCCGCGCTTCAGCCACAGTCCGCGAGGAGTCCGCGAGAGTCCGCGTTCGGGCAGTCTCGAGGGCCTCGGCCGCTGCCCGGGAGTCCAGGATCTCCGAGGAGCCCTCGGCCGCTGCCTTGTCACGTCCCTGGAAAAGGTGTCCGTAGACGTCGTAGGTGGTGCGGATCGAAGCGTGGCCGAGACGCTTGGAGATGACATACGGGTCCTCGCCTGCGGCTATGAGAAGCGCCACGTGGGTGTGGCGGAGGTCGTGGGGACGCATCGGCTCCCCGACCGATTCGCGTACGGCCGGGTACCAGATCCGCCTGCGAAACTGGTTCAGCAAAAGGCGTCCACCCTCCGGCGCGGTGAACACTTGACCGTTCTGGCTGGGATACGCCGCTAGGTGAATAGCCAATTCCTCGGTGAGGAAGCTCGGGAAGTGCACGGTACGACGAGCGGCCGGCGTCTTCAGCGGCTCCTCGACGCGGAGTTGACTTCGGAGAAGGTCGAGCCGGTCGACCCGAAGTGCCGCTAGCTCGCCAGGACGAAGACCCGTGTAGGCCCCCGCTAAGACGAAAGCTCGGTATTGGGGACGGATCGCTGCGGCGAGGGCTTCCAGCTCCTCGATCGAGAGAAAACGCTTCTCGGTCGCCTCGATCTTGGGCAGGGTGATTCCTCGACACGGGGACCGTGCCAGGCGCCCGTCTTCAACCGCGAGCTCAAGGACCATCCGAAAGAGTGTGTAGGCCCTGCGGACGGTCGAGGGCGAATACCCCGCCGCGACGAGATCGGTGACCCATGCACGCACATCGCTCGGCTCGATTGCTGCCAGTAACGCTTGCTCGAATGTGGGGAGGATGAGACTCCGTATTACAGAGTCGTCGCTCGCACGAGTCGACGACGCCAGATTGACTCGCCCGGCCTGGACCTTGGCATTCCACTCGCCGAACGCGATCCGAGCGAGACGGGGATCAATCCAGTCCCCCCGCAGCTTGTCGGCTTCCACTGTGGCCAGAAAGGCCTCGGCGTCGGCCTTACGGGGGAAGTTACGGGCCCGCTCCCGTCCATCCGGTGCTCGATAGCGGGCTTGCCAGCTGCCCGTCTGTGACTTGCGGATATGACCCATGATCAACTCCTCGCTCTGAACGGTCGCCGTTCGGAGCCAGAGGGTACGCGACCGTCTCCGGTCCGTCTGTTGACATCGAGCTCAACAGATGCCGGTCGCTTGAGTCCTTAAGCGCCGCTCGCTGAGGTGTTACCTACGTCGAACTGCTAGGGATCACGTGCTGCAGGTCGCGGGAGCTGGGGGCCGGCAGTACACGGTGAAGGTGCCCGGCAACCCTTTCAAACCGGTCGCAAACACCCTTTCAAACCAGTCGCAAACACCCTTTCAAACGGCGCTTGTTCTAACCGGTGTGCTGACCGGGATGATCGGTTACGGATCGTTCCGGACACATATCGGACGTTCCGGAGACACATCAGACACTGCCCAAGGAGGACTACATCGAGGCCCATGAGCTCGAGCCCGCAGACGGATATGGCGTTGAAGGCTGCGACTACAGCCAGTCCAAGGCGCCAGAACCATCTACAGCAAGATCTCCAGGTGTTTCGAAGCTCTGTGCCAACAGACCAGCCGCAGAGCTTGAACCGATATAGGTCACGCGATCAAGACAACCGGCAAGCTTTGCGATCGAACTGAAAGGGTCCCAAGCCACGATCAGGCCAGACCTCTGATTACAGAGCAAGGGACCAAATGACCAACCGGGAAGTCCACCTAGACATCCTCTGCGAGAACGAGATCTACTGCCCCGACCTCGATAACGGGCATTTCCGACAGCTTCGATCGCATCACGGATCCGAACCCTTTCAACCATACGCATCTGCAACGAGTTGCGGGCGGTTAACTGGTAGACCGGCGAGGTGGCCTGATGGCTTTGAATCGTGGCATCTTGGCCAAGATCAACCGCCGGGTCTTCGCCGAGTTGGATCATGCCGGTGGGGTACAAGCGGTGAAGGTTCCGCTGTCTGATGCGGTGTGGTCGACGTGGAGGAGGTATTGCCAGGCGGTTGGCCTGTCGATGGGAGAGGGCGTGGCGGGGTTGATCTCCTATGAGCTGGAGACGGTGGTCGGCGACGGTGGCGACAGCGGGCCGGTGTTCGCGGGCCACCTCGAAGCGCAGACGAAGGAGCGGATGTCACAGCTGGATGCTCGCGACTGGGAGCTCGAGGCCCGTGCA
>JBHICV010000193.1:0-4130 GCA_046759765.1 Acidimicrobiia bacterium | reverse complement strand
CACCTCGCCCAACGATCTGCCCACGGCTTGGGGTCTTCCGCAGGTAGCCGGAATCATCCTGGAAGGGCCGACCGGCGGCGGCAAGTCTGAGCTGGTCGCCGCCGCCGCCTCGGAGCTCGGCGTACCCGTGCACACCGTCAACGTCAACCTGGTCTTCAAGCCCCAACGTCTGCTCGATCTCCTGGAGCAAGCAGTGAAGGTGGAAGGCCCGCGGATCGTCTTCGTCGACCGTATGGAGGCGGTGGCCGGCGAGGAGGGTCTCGCTCCCTACCGCACCCAAGTGGCCGCGATCCTCCGCTGGTTCCTCGACGCGGTGGCGACGCGCCCGGGTCTCGCCTGTGTCCTGGCCGTGACCTCGGTGACACATATCACGGAAGCCGTCGGCGACCGGGCGCTGCTTCCCCGGACCTTGTCTATCCCTCCACCTGACCTCCATCGGCGCCGCCTTTTGTTCGAGGCGGCCACGGCCAGAGTCCCGGCCGACGAACTCGACTACGACCTATTGGCTGCGAGGTCGGCCGGTTTCTCAGGAGCGGACGTCGTGGCGACCGTGGTGCACGCTTCGGCGCTCGTGGCCCACCGTGGGGGACGCTTGACGACGGAGCTCATTACCCAAGCGATCGAGGAAACACCGCCATCCCTGGGATCGGTGCCTCTGGGCGAGATTCCCACCTACGGCTTCGATCAGGTGGCGGACTTAGCCGAGGTCAAGCAGCGGCTCACGGAGACCGTCATCTGGCCGGTGACCGATCCGGATCGATTCGGCAGGCTGGGCATCGAGCCGCCCCGCGGGATTCTGCTGTTCGGGCCCCCGGGCACCGGCAAGACATTCGTGGTGCGCGCGGTCGCCCATGAGTCCGGGGCTGCTTTCTTTGCCGTGAAGGGCGCCGAGCTCCTCGACAAGTTCGTCGGGGAGTCTGAGCGCGGGGTCAGGGAGGTTTTCGCTCGGACGAGAGCCGCGGCACCGTCACTCCTCTTCTTCGATGAGCTGGACGCCCTGGCTCCTGTCAGGGGTCGCTCGACAACGACGGTCATGGATTCGGTGGTGGCCGCGTTGCTGACGGAGTTGGATGGGATCGGCGGTCGTGGAGACGTGGCAGTCATAGGGGCAACCAATCGACGAGACCTCATCGATCCGGCGCTTCTTCGACCAGGAAGGTTCGAGGTGCAGATCGAGCTCGGGCTCCCCGCTCTCGACGCCCGGCGAGCTCTCCTGGATCTGTCCGACGTACCTTTCTCCGATGACGTCGACCTCGGGCGGCTGGCAGAGCTCACGGAGGGGCTGTCTTTCGCCGACATAGCCGGAATGCTGCGAGAAGCCGCCCTGGAGGCTCTACGAAGGGACCCATCGGCGATCGCCGTTGGTTGGAAAGAGCTCGAACCGGCGCTCAGACGCTTCTCTGCCCGCTAGTCGTCGAGGAGGCGTCGCTTCTGGTCCTCGAACTCCCCGTCGGTCAGCTTCCCCTCATCGTGAAGCCGAGACAGGATCTCGAGCTGTTCAGCCTTCGATTTGGGAGAGCCCTCGGTGATCTCTTCATCCAGCGTCTCCATAGGAGCCTCAGGCGCCTGATCCAGGCCTCTCAGCTGCATGCTCCGATTCTCACGCAGCCGGTAGATGAGAGTCTGGATCTGCTCCGGATGCGGGATGTCGCGGTAGTGGTTCTGGCCGAATTCCCCTGCCGACTCGAAGGTGACATCTCCGGTGCCGAAGATCCGCTCGAACATGTTCTGGGTAAAAGCGACGTCGTTGATGACCTCCAGCGGAATCTCTTTGCCCGCCTTACGTATCACGCCCTCGCGTGTGATCACGCGTTCGTTCGTGATCACGTACTCGCTGAACCTCCACCGAACGATGTTGGGAAGCGTGACGAACAGCGCGACCAGGACGACCACCAGCACCCCTATCCATTGCCATTCGTCGGGAATGATCGGAAGCCACAGCACGAAGGCCGCTACCGCGATGGTCCCCACAAAGATGAGGATCTCCCTGAGCACCCGACTCCAGTGAGGCCGGAACTCCCTGACGATCTCCTCGCCTGGGCTGAGAAGGTCCCGCTGGTAGCGCGGCATTCACAGGATCTTACGTCCCGCAGCCACCCGCTAGCTCTATACCACCGAACGCGTATCCTCGGCGCCACCGATGGCCACAGAAACCGCGAAACCGTCGACCCTTCGTATCCGCCTGCTGCCCGGGCTTTTCCTGATCATCGTGGTCGGGGCCTGCGGCTCCTTTAACCAGGCAGGAATGCCGATCACCGAGGGCGCAGAAGCTCTCGGCGAGGCGCAGCCCGAGCGCGGCGTTCCGCCACATGTCGCCCCCCGTCTCGACGCCGCCAGCCTGCAAGCCCTGGACGACTTCGTGACGGCGACGATGCTCGAGCGCGACATTCCCGGCTTGGCCCTCGGAATCGTCTCCGGGGGTTTCCCCATTCACCTCCGGGGCTTCGGGGTCGCTGATGGCCGGAGCCGCCCCATAACGCCCGACACGCCGTTCTTGCTGGCCGCGCCTACGTCGCTATTAACGGCCATCGCCACGCTCCAGCTCGTAGAGGACGGCGTTCTGGATCTCGATGCCCCGATTCGGCGCTACCTGCCCTGGTTCGAGACGGCCTCAGGAGAACCGGCTTCGATCACCCCTCGGCTGCTTCTTCACCACCAGAGCGGGTTCTCGGAGAGGACGGCCTGGACAACATCTTCAGCGGCAATGCCTCGGATGTAGCACTGGAGGAGAACGTGCGCAGGTTGGCGAGCGTGGAGCTCGCCAACCCGCCCGGGACGTTCGAGTACTCCAACATCAATTACGACATCCTCGGCCTGATCGTGCAGACCCTGTCCGAGATGCCGTTTGAGACGTATATCTCCGAAAACGTTCTGGATCCACTCGAAATGCGTCACTCGCACTTGGCCTCCGACACCGCCCGGGCCGACGGGATGGCCGAGGGTTTCTATCGGTGGTTCGGCAACCCGGCCCCGACCGGGATGCCCTTCTCGCGCGCGCTCGTGCCGTCCACGATGACGATCTCAACTGTCGAGGACCTGTCTCATCTCCTCGTTGCGCAGCTCAACGCGGGCGCCTACTCCGGGGCTCGTGTCCTCACCGCGGACAGCATGAAGCTGATGCAGACCCCAGAGATGTACGGGCGCTACTCCGGCTTTGCCATGGGCTGGCACGTTCGTCCGCTCTGGGACGCGCCCATCCAGCTCTCCGGAGATGACGAGAACGTAGAGTTTCGCATCCCCACCATTCTCGAGATCCAGGGCAATTACCCGACCTACGAGACGTACATGGCCATCGTCCCTGAGGGCCAGTGGGGCGTCGTGGTGCTCGCCAACTCCAACGACCAGCTGACAGGACGTGATGTGTTTCCGTTCGAGAACATCCTGCAGCTGATTCTGGGGGAAGAGGCCACGCCGGTCACGAACACCGTTCCGGTGCTGGCTCGGAACCTGCGGTGGATCCTCCTGACTGTGCTCGTTCTGCTGCTGGCGTCGGCGGCGATCTCGTGGTTCCGAATCCGCCGGTGGCGACAGTCCCCGATCGGACTGCCTGAGGGCCCGGGCGCTTTCCTCCGATTCGTCGCGCTCCCTCTGGTTGTGGATCTGGCCGTCTTCTACGTGCTCGTGTTCTTGATACCCGCCCGGCTGGACGTCTCTCCGTGGGTGGCGCTCCGTGGTACTCCGGATGTCGGACTGCTGGTGGCACTGGTCGTCGTCCTGACCCTGGGTTGGGGCCTGACCAGAAGCGCCCTGACCGTGACAACCCTTTACCGAAAGAAGGCGGCCGCGGGACCTTCTTTCCGGGTTGGGAGCTGACGATCCGACTGGTCGAGGCGGACCGTAGGATTGCCGGGTGACCTCGCCACTGATCAGTATCGAAGGCCTCTCCGTCCAGTTCGGCGGGATGCCGGTACTCAGCAATCTCGCCCTGAGTGTGTTGGCCGGCAGCTCGGCCGGCGTGGTCGGACCCAACGGATCGGGAAAGACGACGCTCATGCGTGTGCTGGCGACACTGACGCGTCCCAGTGCCGGAGGCGGAGTCGTTCTTGGCGCTCAGCTGGGCTCGCCCGAGGTATACGAAGTCAGACATCGGATCGGTCTTATCTCGCACCGGCCAACCCTCTACGGAGAAC
>JBHICV010000192.1:0-4175 GCA_046759765.1 Acidimicrobiia bacterium | reverse complement strand
GACCAGGTAAAGGGTCCGGCGTCACCCAGTCGGACCTCCGCGGTCCCGAATACCGAGACCATCCACAGGCCGGGCACTTCCGGCTCGGTCACCTGCTCGTCATCGCGCTCCGGAGGCCGCGCCTGCGCCGTCAGCGCCAGATAGCGTCCTGTTGGATCGAACGCACCCACCACGGACGCCGAGTTGGCCAGGGCTTCCCAGCTTCGCAGCAGCCCGCCGTCCAGGTCGCGGAGCTCGAGTCGCTCCTCGGTCCAAACGGCCAGACTGTCTGGGGAGACGGCTACCAGCTCTCCGGTCTGGCCCAGTGCGCGTAGGGCCGCGGTACGTAGATCCCAGACTCCATAGCCGACCTCGAAGGAAAGACCCACCAGCTTGGAGTCGGGGGACCAGGTCACTACCTGGCCAGGCGCAGGAAGTGCCACGGCCTCCAGCGACATTCGAGCCGCCAGATCCCATATCTCTAGCTGCCCTTCCGAGTTCAAGAAGGCCAGGAGCCTCCCGTTGGGCGAAAGAGCCACCGTGTCGGCTCTGGCGTGTCCCAGCTCGAACTGGCTCTCCTTCCCATAGACCGCCAGCGAGGTCCCGTCGAGAGCAAGGTACGAGCCGTCTGGCAGCACATCGATGGCTCCGGGAGGCGGTTCGAAGGCGAGTTGACTACCCAGTAGCGGTTCGATCTCTGGTCCGGAGCTTCTAATGAGACCCACCCAAGTACCGGCCGGAGGCTGCCACACCGTCCGCGGAGGTGGTTCGAACACCCAAGTCGTCGTAGGCGTGGGAGTGAGACGGTCGGCGACGTTGGCTGGCTCGGACTCCTCGAGGGCGGATGGCAATCGGAGCGTCGCCAGTGCCACTGCGGCCAGAACACCGATGCCAGCCACGAGAATCCAACGGGTGCGGGGCCGGTGGCTCGCCGATTCGGGAACCGGACCGATCTGATAGTCGGGAGGGCCGGCTCTTCGGGCTGAAGACTCGGTGCCTGTTCGCGATGTGGGCCGTCCACAGTTATCGCACGTGTCGTCTGCCGATGGGCGATCACACGCGTAGCAATATCGGTCGGCCACAAACGCGAGGCTAGACAGGCCCGGCTGGGTGTCACACCCCGGGTAGCCTTCGGCGACGCTTTCCAAGTAGTCATGACGAATCTCGATCAGCACGTAGCGATCATTACCGGCGCCTCGAGCGGCATCGGGCGATCGGTTGCCGTGGCGTTTGCGGAACGTAAGGGACGAATCGCGCTAGCCGCCAGGCGTTCGTCAGAACTCGAAGAGACGGCCCGTCTGGTCGAGTCTGGGGGAGGTTCGGCGCTGGTCGTCCCGACCGACGTCACCTTGCACAATCAGGTCGAGGGCCTCATCGCGAAGGTGATTGCCACCTGGGGCAAGATCGACATTGTCGTCGGCAACGCCGGCCAATACATCCGAGGTCCGGCCGTGGATGTGACCATGGACGACATCGAGGGCTCGATCGAGGTCAACTTCTACGGTACTGCCCGGGTGGTGCTCGCCGCTCTGCCGCACATGACCGAAAAACGATCTGGCCACATTGTGTTGATCGGCTCGGTGGACGGCAAGAAAGGCCTTCCGCTTGACACGCCGTACGCGTCCGCCAAGTTCGCCTTGGTTGGGTTCGGGGACGTCATGCGTCAGGAGCTGCGCCGGCACGGCGTGCAAGTGTCGACTGTTCTGCCGGGCAGAGTTGACACACCGTTTGTGGAGGAGTTCCGCTTCCCGCTGATCTCTAAACCGATACCGCCCGAAAAGGTGGCTAAAGCCGTCGTCAAGGCGGTGGAGCGTAACCGCGCTGAGGTCGTCATCCCTGGTTTCAACATCCTGCTCGTATGGGCTGCGTCGCTTACCCCCCGGCTAGCCGACTACGCCGTTAGGGTGCTGAAGCTGGAAGGCTGGACTAGATAGAGGAGACCCATGACGGCCGTCGGGCACCCGGCCGCGGCGGGATGGCTGGATGGACGTCCCGTCCTTCCAGCCGTGCATGTTGCGTTCCTGCCGGGCGAGCTCACCGATCTCCTCGGTGAATTCGAGGAGAGGCTACGAGAGGAGTTCGTCCGGCAGGGTCATGTGGTCCAGGATGCACCGGACGAAAACACAGACTTGGTGTTGACCAGTGGTCCGTTCGCCCGGCCCCTGTCGTGGCGACGTGCCGTGATCTTTCGTTTGCGACCCAAATTTGGGGTTAGGCACGACCCCGTGGTCTACAGCCTCGTGCACGCAACTTCGGCCGAGTTCCGAGCTCTCCTCGATCAACTCGAGGTCGCCCTGAAGCCGGATGATCCCGATCCTGAAGACTTTCGAATGCAAGGCCTGAGCGACACCGCCCACCGGGTGCTGCACGAACAGGGAAGGCGAGGGGGCCCCATCCTGGCGCTGGAGCGGGCGGTGCAAGCGCAGGTCAAGAGCATCCGAGTGTTGCTCGTCGTGGGTGACGAACAACCCGCCCGAGTCTTTCACTTCGACTTGGTGGGGGCTCATCCGCAGAGCACTGGCACGCCGGCGGAGATCGCAACTGATGTAGTTCTGCGAATGGTGACGACCGTTTCCACCGAGGATGTCGCGGAGCATGAGGCGACCGTTGAGCTTGTGCCAAGGGCGATGTGGGACGGGCTTACGACGCCAAAGGCGATGTCTGCCGCCTCAGGTGAGCTCAATGAGCGCGGATTCTTCACTGACCCAGTCGTCATTGCCGATCTCGTGAAGGTGCCCGCGGTCTCGAAGGCAGTCGCCGACCACTACAGCGAGGGCTGCTTCGGAACCTGGGAGCCTGAGCTCGGCGGCCTCGTGACGACAGTGACGGGGAGCATCCGGCCCGTCCATAAAGGCCATGTGACCACTCATGACCTGGCTGTGATTGTGGGTCTGAGACCGAACGGGATGGGGGCTTTCTTCCGACCGATTGAAGGCCTGGAATCGACGCCACCCTCGTCGGAGGGAGTCGAGCTCATGGGGATGGACCAGCTGTTACCTCGGATCGGACTCTCAGATTCGTGGGACACGGAGGGTGAAGTGCCGGTACTCCGTTCCAAGCTGCATGGTCACCGAGGCATCGGGTCCTTCGATCCGGAGCGGGTGGAGTTCGTGCCTCTGGATCCCCCCTACTACGACTATCTCGTTTCCTGTGCCTCCGACGCGCAGGCGATGGGCGTCAAGGAAGCCTTCTCCCGTTCACTGGCTCTCCGCGACCCCGCCGACCCGAGGACGGTGGTGTTCACGGTTCTACCGGGTCACGGCGTAATGATCGCGGAGAAGTGGGTGGAGGATCAGGCACCGTTCGAGGAGATCTGGCAGGCGATGGACCTGGGCGCCTTGAACGTCACCAGCGAGGTTCCTCAGGGCCGGCTGACGTTCATCGAGGACCGTGGCCAGATGGTGCTCGAGGAAGAGACTCCTTCCATCCTGTGACGGGCGAAGGGACAGAGGGTTGGTGGGGCGTTGTCAACCCGGGTGCTGGTAGTCGTACCGACGCTCTGGACCGCGTGCACCAGGTGCTCGCCTGGCGCAAGGTAAAGGCCGAGCTCAACCCGACTGATCATGGATCCCACCTCCTCGAACTCGTCGACCAGGGCGTGGAGAAGGGTTTTTCTCGGTTCCTGGCTGTGGGGGGAGACGGGACGGTCAACCTCGTCGTCAACGCACTCCTGCAGTCGGAATGGGGCAGCCCACCAACCATTGGGGTACTGCCTTCGGGAACCGGTTGTGACCTGATCCGAACCTTCGGGATCTCGCAGGATCTCGAAGAGGCTGCGAGCCACCTGGTCGGAACCGAGACTGCTCCCCTGGACGCCGTTCGGCTTCGAGGGCCGTGGGGGGAGCGGCTCTTCGTGAACTCCGCCGGCTGCGGCTTGACGGCCGGCGTTGTAGAACAGGTTGACCGGTTGCCGTCGTGGATGGGTGCCTTTCGTTATCAGCTCGGCATCTGGCCGGCGCTCATCAAACATCCGCATGCTCAGGCAGAGGTCACTTGCGGAAAGCGGTGGTTCGAGGGGGATGCCTTGATGATCGTTCTCTCCAACGCCCGCTTTCTCGGCGGCGGCATGAAGATGGCACCCCACGCCGATCCCGCCGATGGGGAAGTCAATGTGCAGGTGTTTCACGGTCCCAAATGGCTGGCACTCAAGCTCAAGCCCATGGTGCAGCGGGGCAAGCACCTTGATCACCCCAACG
>JBHICV010000191.1:0-4190 GCA_046759765.1 Acidimicrobiia bacterium | reverse complement strand
GGTGACTCCAAGGCGCCCACCTGACGAGTCTCTTCAGTTCTAGCACCCATGGCTTCGTCGGGTGATACAGCCTGGCCGCCTCGACCGGCATAAGGGACGATGCTGGGCCTGAGCTTTGCTGGACCGCATGGACGGTCATCGTGGCTTGGACGCTTCGGAAGCGCGAGAAGCGTCACGAGAGCCAGCCGCTCACAGACGCGATCGACGTCGCTGACACCAAGGATCATCTCACGACCGAGCGAGACGCTCCTTCGATGGGAAGACCACCACGGCGTCGTCGCTTTCCTTTACCTCTTTGGCGGCTACCTGTACGAGGTGATCGACCGGCTCTACGCTCTGTTGAGCCCAGATCGTGTAAGTGGCTACATCGTGACATCCCTGCGCGGCACAAGGCCAGGGCTGAACACCGGTTGTAGCTCCGGGGGTGGGACTCGAACCCACAACCAACGGATTAACAGTCCGCTGCTCTGCCGAATTGAGCTACCCCGGAATAGCGCGACCGCGTTCCTGTCAATCTGAGCCGCAGAAGGCGCGGCTGCGATTGACAGGAAACCGGGTACGGCCGGCTCACAGCTTACGCCCGTGTGTCACAATGCCCGCTCAACCGAGGAGACAACATGAAGTTTCGGACAGGGGTGGCGGCCGGCGGAGTGATTGGCTTTCTGATCGGAGTCGAAGTGGGTCACCGCCGTTACCACGAGGTCCAGGAGTTCCTCGATCGGCTTGGGAGGAAGGAACCGATCAGGAGTGTGGCCGGAGTAGGCCAGGACTTCATCGACGGGACCACGGATGGGGTCAACGAATACCTTGGCGAGCGGATGGAAGACGCTTCGCGTGTGCTGCGAGAGTCAGCTTCGGGCTGAGTCCTAGCCCTCCTCCAGATACCCCTCGAGCCGCTTCGAGAGGGCGGGGTGCCGAAGCTTGGCCAGTGCCTTCGTCTCCAGCTGACGTATCCGCTCCCGGGTCACGTCGAAGTAAGCGCCGACCTCTTCCAGAGTTCTGACACGGCCGTCGTCGAGGCCGAATCTCATGATGATCACCTGGCGCTCCCGTTCGTTGAGGTCCTCTAGCGCATGAGCGACGTATTCCTGGAGGAGCTTGAACGACGCCGCCTCGACTGGAACTACCGCATCCGAGTCCTCGACGAAGTCACCGAGCGTTGAGTCTTCTTCCACGCCGAGTGGCGTTTCCAGCGAAACCGGGTCTTGGGCGATCCGAGCCAGCTCCGTGACCCGGTCGGGGTCAACCTCCAACTCGGCGGCGATTTCCTCGATGCTTGGCTCCCGACCCAGCTCTTGCATCAATGTCCGCTGCGCTACGGAAAGCTTGTTGATGGTCTCCACCATGTGGACCGGCACCCGGATGGTGCGGCCCTGATCGGCCAAAGCCCTGGTTACCGCCTGACGAATCCACCAGGTCGCATAGGTAGAGAACTTGAAGCCCTTGCGGTAGTCGAACTTCTCCACCGCCCGCATCAGGCCAAGGTTTCCCTCCTGGATCAGATCCAGCATCGGCATTCCTCGGCCGACGTATTTCTTGGCGATGGATACGACCAAACGCAGATTCGCTTCGATGACTCGCTCCTCCGCCCTTTCTCCGGCTCGCACAGCACGCTCGAGGATGACCCGATCCTCCACAGTGAGCTCCGAGGTTTCGGCCAGTCGTTTCTCCGCCCTCTTTCCGGCCTCGATCTGCATCGCCAAGTCGACTTCCTGGCGCGGCGTCAGCAGCGGTACACGGCCGATCTCGTGCAGGTACATCCGGACTGGGTCAGAGACGGATACCAAGTCATCCGCCACCGGGTCGAAGAGATGCTCGTCGGGCTCCTCCTCGAGAGGAATCCCTGCCTCACGGAGCTCATCGATGACGGAGTCGAAAGCCTCCGCGGGTGCCTCGGCTTCGACCAGCTCATGCTGGATCTCGTCCACCGTTAGGAATCCCCGCTGGGATCCCCTTTCGGAAAGACGATCTACAACTCCTTGGACGGTCGGATTCATGACACGCCTACTCGTCTCTCTTGCGCTGTTCCAAATCTATCAACTGCTGGAACGCAGCTGAATAGTCGTCCGAGGCGGGATCCAGATTCTCGAGCTGCCGGCGCAGGTCTGAGATCTCGTCGGCGACGCGGGCCCGCTCCAGACGATCGAGTAGCTCGGGGCCGTCTGCCAGGGGCGACGAATCGACGGCCAATCGTCGTAGCAGTCGAGCCGCATCATCCTGCCGGTCGCCCAGCAGGCTCCCCAGGTCGAGCGGCTCGCCGGTAGACCTCGCCTCGTTCTCGATCACCTCGAAAGCCTCTCGATGGAGAGTGTCTTTGAACAAGTCGGCGGAGATCTCGAGCGCTCCCACCTGTGCATCTCCGGAGAGCAGTAGACGGAGCAGCTCCCGCTCGCCTCTGAGCGGTCCGGTGAGTCGAGACTCGTCCTCCTGCTCGGTCGAGGGCCGAGCGCGCCTGACGGCCGCCCGCTCGACCTCGGCCAGGATCGCGTCGCGATCGACCCCCGTCCGCCGGGCGATGAACCCTGCGTACTCGCGTCGGGCGATGCCATCGCTCAGCCGAGCAACGTGCGGAATCACGGCTCGCACGGCTCGCGCTCTCCCCTCCGGCTCGTCGAGCTCGAAGCCCGCTAGTTCCTGATCGATCCGGAACTGGACCACCGGTTCCGAGTCGTCAAGCGCCTTCTGGAGCAAGTCGAGGTCGCCGTCTTGCACCACGTCGGCGGGGTCTCGACCATCAGGCATGATCGCCACCCGCAGATCCAGCGATAGGTCGGCGGGAAGATGTAGATCGTCCGCCCTTACCGCCGCTCCCGCACCCGCCGCGTCGGCGTCGAAAGCGAGGATCACCCGGTCACAGAAGCGCCGTAGCAGATCGAAATGATCATCTCCCAGGGCCGTCCCACACGTCGCCACGGCGAGCGGCAGTCCCGCCATGTGAAGCGCGATCACGTCCGTGTAGCCCTCGACCACGAGGGCGTAGTCACGCCGCGAGATCTCCGACTTGGCCCAGTTCAGTCCATACAAGAGCCTGGCCTTCTGGTAGATCGAGGTCTCTGGACTGTTCAGGTATTTGGGTCCCTCGCCCTCGAGCTTTCTGCCGCCGAACCCGACCGGATCCCCTCGGAGGTCGAAGATCGGGAACAGGATCCGTCCGCGGAAGTAGTCGATCAGGCGTCCTTGGCGATCACGTCGCGCCAAACCTGCCCGCAACATGACGCGGTCCTTCACTTCCTTGGCCCGTAGATGCTGAACGAGGTCATCCCAAGCGGTCGGCGAGTAACCGATCTGAAACTGCTCGACTATCTCGGCGTCGTAGCCCCTGCTACGCAGATAGGCGCGGGCGGGCCCGGCGTCGTCCCCGGACTTGAGGCGTTCGACGTAGAAGGCAATCGCCGCCTCAACTGCCTCAACCGAGTCCGTACGCTCACCTCGGCGTCGGTCCGCACCCGGGTCACGGCGGAGGGTAACCCCGGCCGCGGCGGCCAGCTCCTCGACCGCTTCGTTGAAATCCAGGCCTTGGGTCTCCTCGACGAACGTGAAGACGTCGCCGCCTACCCCGCAGCCGAAGCAGTAATAGACGCCCTTGGCAGGGTCGATCGATAGGGACGGCGTCTTCTCCTGATGGAAGGGACAGATCGCCTTGAAGGACCGCCCTGACTTCTTGACGGTTGTGGTCGCTTCGATCAGCTCGACGAGGTTGGTCGCCTGGCGGACCCTCTCGATATCATCCTTGGCGTAGGCCATCTCCGGCGAGTGTAGGGAGGAGGGCGCCGCGGTTACCGGCCTAGGGAGCCAGACTCAGCCTTTGACGGCTCCGGCCGTTATGCCCCGCACGAAATGCCGTTGCATCGCCAAGAACACGATCAGCGGCAGCAGCATCGAAACGAAAGCGGCAGCGGTCAGCAGCTCCCAGGCACTTCCCTGCGCGGAGACCAGGTTGCTCACGGCCACCGTAAGCGGCGCTACCTCGGCCGTCCCTCCCAGGTAGATCAGCGCCACCAGCAAGTCGTTCCAGACCCAGAGGAACTGGAAGATCGCCAGCGCGGCCAAGGCAGGAATCGAGAGCGGCAGCACCAACCGGAAGAAGGCGGTGAGGTGCGAGGCTCCGTCTATGAACGCCGACTCGAACAGGTCCTTGGGTAAGGCGGCGATGAAAGCGGTTAGCAAGAAGATTGCAAAAGGCAGCCCAT
>JBHICV010000190.1:0-4193 GCA_046759765.1 Acidimicrobiia bacterium | reverse complement strand
GCGACCTCCGAGGTGGCAACCGAAAAGGCCGGCCGCCTCCAAGCTCTTTACGACAAGCTCCCCGATAACGTCGCCCGGCCAGCCGTAGCGGCCGCGTTGGCCGATGTGGACGATGACCTGGACAGCGCGGTAGAGAGGTACGAAAGAGTGCGGCGCCTGATTCGGGAATCGGAATCGCTCTTCACTCGGGACGGCCTCGACGTGGCCGCGCTCGCCGCGCTCCTGCTGTTGAACCACGATGAGCTCGCGACAGACGAGTTCGTGAGGTCCTATCGGCGCAACCGGGCCGACGGGCTGGATCCGTCCGAATCGGTCGAGTATGCGCTCGCCGGCCTCTCCAGTCCTCGCGAGATACGCGCGGTGCGCGCTCGAGCTGAAAAGAGCGGATTGCCGGTTTCGATCACCGCCGCCTTGATGAGGCGAAGCGAAGACGGTTTCGAGGTGTACGAGAAGGTCTTCGCCGAGTTGGGTGACCACGACGTCACCGGCGACACACGGAGAACGATCGCCGGCATATTGGCTGTCTCATTGGAGCCGGCGCAAGCCGTCCGCAGGTGGCTCGAGGCTCGAGACGCACTGGAGGCGCTCGGACTCGAAGGGTCGTATGCCGACGTGGCCGCGGCCTTCGGGGCCTCCGATCCCCGTGGGACCCAGGAGTTTGCGCTGGCATACGCGGCCCAACGACAGGCGCTGGCGAGGTCAGACATCGAGGATGCGGATCGTTTCGCACCGCAGCTCGCCCATGCCGGGACGGCACGGCAGGAAGACTCGTGGACAGGGCGGCCACTGCCTCCGATGCTGGGGTACTTCGATCCGTTCACGTTCTTCTACTACCACTGGGTGATCACCCGCGGCCACGGTGGGTCGTTCGGGTGGGAACCCGTCTACCGCGACCGCTCGTGGTCCGATGACACGCCGTCATGGTTCGGAGGCTTCGGAGGAGGGACCTTCGGCGGCGGAGGCGGTGGGGGAAGCTGGGGGGGGGGTGGGGGTTGGAGCTCCGGCCGGTTCGGGGGCTTCGGCGGCGGCGGTGGCTTTGGAGGAGGGGGAGGCGGGGGCGGAAGCGGATGGTGAACCATCCACCGGCCTCAGCCTGAGCCTCGCCCAATGATCGAGCTTGATGACGTTCTTAGTGCTCGCGACGCGATCTCTCCCGCGCTTCATCGCACCCCCCTGCTTCGCTCCAGCCAGCTGGGTGAGCAGCTGGGCGTCGAGCTCTGGCTCAAGGCCGAGCTGTTCCAGAAGACCGGCTCGTTCAAGCCGCGGGGCATGCTCAACCGGGTGCTGAACACGTCGCACAAGGAGCTTCAGGCGGGCCTGATCACGGCCTCAGCCGGCAACGCCGCCCAGGGACTCGCCTGGGCCGCACGCGAGGTGGGCGTGCACTGCGTGGTAGTGATGCCGGAGAATGCTCCCGCTACCAAGGCCGGCGCCGCCCGGGGCTACGGAGCGGAAGTAGTCCTCAACGGGCCACTGTCTGAGGTCTTCGACCAGATGTGGAAGCTGCAAGCTGAACGCGGCCTTACCTTCGTGCACCCGTTCGACGACCGCCATCTCATTGCCGGCCATGGCACGATCGGGCTGGAGGTACTCGAAGACCTGCCCGACGTTGGTCTAGTCGTCGTGCCGGTGGGCGGCGGCGGCCTCATCTCGGGGGTCGCGGCTGCATTGAAGCTGGCGGGCTCGACCGCTCGAGTCGTGGGAGTCGAGCCGGTAGGAGCGGCAGGTCTCCACGCCGCCTGGGAAGCAAACGAAGTGGTGAAGCTCACCGACATCTCCACGATCGCCGACGGCCTGGCGGCGCCCATGGCCGGGGAACTTCCTCTCCAGATCACGAGGGCATTCGTTGACGATCTGGTTCAGGTCACAGACGAGGAGATACTGACGGGACTCGAGGCCGTTATGACCAGAGCCAAACTCTATTCGGAAAGCGCCGGCGCGGCCGCAGTAGCCGCCCTTCTAGCCGGCAAGATAGATCTCCGCGGCATGCAACGGGTCGTAGCGGTCGTCAGCGGTGGCAACCTGGACTTCCAGGCGTTGACGGTTCTGGCGGCTCGAGAGGCTCCTCCGTAACGATTCGGTAACGGTCCCTCAGGATCCTGTAACCGAGGTTTCAGGCAATGGCCAGAGTCATTAGATGGCTGATCTACGTAGTAGTCGGATTGATGGGGCTGGTGCTGCTGGCCGGCCTGGCGATCTTCGTCCTGTCCGAGCTCGAGCTCCGCAAGACCTACGACGTGGAGCCCTCCCCTGTAGCAGTCCCGACCGACGCGGATTCGATCGCGTTTGGGGAGCACCTCGCCACCACCTGGGCCGGGTGTGCCGCCTGTCATGGCGACCACATGGAGGGGGACATACTGTTCGAGGACGAGGCGGCCAAGGTCGTAGCCCCGAATCTCACGGCCGGCGAGGGTGGCGTGGGTTCCTTCTACCGGGACGAGGACTGGGTGTTGGCGATCCGCCACGGGATCAAGCCCAGCGGCCGTTCGATCCTGATCATGCCCGAGACTCTGCACAGCCTCAGCGATGAGGAGCTGGGCGCGATCATCGCCTACCTCAAGAACGTTCCTGCGGTCGACAACATCCTTCCCAACACGTCCATCAAGCCTATGGGCCGCCTGGGAACAGTCATGGGTCTGTTGAACCCAACGGCCGCCCTGATTGACCATGAGGCTCCTCGGCCGCCGGCTCCGGCGCCGCCACCTTCAATCGAGTACGGGGCCCACATCGCCAACGGGGTGTGCGTGATCTGCCACGGGACTGACTTCGCCGGCGGGACCAAGCCCAAGGGGAGCCAGGTCGAGTTTCCCGCCGACGAGCCGATTCCCAGGAACCTGACTCCGGCCGGAAATCTGAGGACTTGGACCGAAACCGACTTTGTCACTGCGCTGCGGACCGGTATCACGCCTGCCGGCGACCGGCTGGACGACGAAGCCATGCCTTGGCCCATCTTCTCTGAACTGACCGATGACGAGCTAACGGCACTTTGGCGATTCATAAGCTCACTGCCACCCGCACAGCCGGCCGAGGACTGACCCGTCGGGTCCAGATGCCGATCACAGACCGGCCCGGCAGGTCTGTGACTCTCGATACAATTGCGTTCTCATGTACCGGACTTCGGGGATCATTGTTCTGATCGCCGGCATTGCGCTGACCTACTCGCTGGTGTTCACCACGTTCAACAAGCCGGTTGAGCGCTGGGTCGTCGACGAGCTAGGAGGTTTGGAGCAGGTCTCGATCGAGTGCCCTAGTCCGTGGGGGTTGATCGTCGGCGACGCTGAGCGCGATGTTGAACGTCCCGCCGAGGCCCAGCAGTGTGTCCGGTCGGCTCGGACGCTGTTCCTCGAAGGTGTGATCGTGTTCACCTTTGCGCTCGGCCTGGGCATTTGGGGATTGTTGCGAGGCCGCAAGCCGCGACCGCAATCGATGCGGGTCCTTCCGTCGGCGTCGAGGACGGGCGACGAGGACTGACCTCTCTTCCGGCTATCCGAGTCAGGTGTCTCTCCTACGAGGAGTCACTGCGCTCTCCGGGAGGCTCTCGAGCGCGGCGGCCAGCGACAGCATCCGACGCTCGCTCCGCTCGAGCTGCCGATCAGCCCACCTTCGCGACACTCCGGCGGCCAGCGCCGCAGCCACGACGCTGCCCTTGGGGGAGGCGCGGCGAGCCTTGGGCAGGCCTAGCAGCGCGGCTTGGCGCTCGTAGTGCCCTGCCGTGAATTGGAGCATTGCGACGGCCGCACCTCGTTCGGGACTGACAGTTCGCAGATGGATGGCGTCCGCTAGCCGCCGATAGGCCGGTACTCGACTCAACGCCGCCCGGGTCAAGGAGAGCCTTGCCCGCTGCACCGTGTCGATTGCCTCTTGAGTCGATGGTTGGCTTCCGAGATAGGGGGCTAGTGCGGGGTGGTATGCAACGCCGCGGGCCAGGTCACGCTCGATGTCGCGGGTGACGTTCGCCAGCTGGATCAACTCGCTTACTTCCAGAGCATCGTGGGTCTCCGTCGGGTTCAGCGGGCGGCGAGCGATCAAGCGCAGTACGAATTGGGTCGGCTCACCGATCACTATGTGGCAATACCGCTGTAGCTGTGCAATGTCTGCGAGGACGCCGTCCTGGTCCTGGAAAGTTCTGCTCGCCCACACCATTCCGGTGGCCATGCGAGTCACCAGCGCGGCGATCTCGGACTGGTGGGCCT
>JBHICV010000189.1:0-4233 GCA_046759765.1 Acidimicrobiia bacterium | reverse complement strand
AGTTGCCGGAGCTCGCGTACGTTGTGACATCGAGGAGCGAGAACAGCTCGTCCATCCCGGGGAAGACGAGGAATTCCTCTGCTTCGATCCCGGAGACACCTCCCCAGTCAAAGACAGCCATGAGCTGGGTGCGAATCTCACCCCACAGCTCCTCGAGCCGGCGCTGTGAATCGATCTGCTGCCCCCAGAGGAAGGGAGAAATCTGCGTCAGCTCATCCCCAAGCTCCAGGTCGAAGGCATCGGCAAGACTGTGGGCCGGATCGGTGGACATGACCAGCGTACGCCGCCCCCGTTCCGCGGCGCGCAGCGCAGTAGCCGCCGCGATGGTGGTCTTGCCGACTCCTCCCTTACCGGTGACGAGGATGATCCTCACCCGTCTGCTCCGATTTCTTCTGCTCGGCGGCGGAGGCCGCGCAGCGCCGTGCTCATCAGTTGCCGCTCGCCCTGCTTGCGCAGGAATCCGGGCAGCTTGAAGCCGGGCTCGACCTTGAGCATGTACATGATCGAGGTGCCCCCGTCCGAAAGTGGACGGAACTCGTACGACCCGACGAGCTCATGGATGTCCTCGTTGGGGTCGGCTTCCCAGGTGACCTTGCCGGGCACACCGGACCAGTCGTAGGTGAGGACGTACGAGATCTCCTTCACGAGGGCATCGACCACGAAACTTGCGCGCTTAGGAAAGCCCTGATCGTCCTTTTCCAGCACCTCGACTTTCTTTACGCCGGAGGCCCACTCCGGGTATCGCTCGAGGTCGGCCGTCACCGATAGGACTGCTTGCGGGCTGGCGGATGTCTCGATCCCTTGGACGGCTCCCTCTGCCACTTCTCCTCCGAAGTTCCCACAGGGTAGCCGTCAACCCGGGGGCTGCTCACCGTCCCGGATGGGCGACCGCCCGCCGGGTAGCCCGGAAGTATCCGACGTTTCGGCACTTGGTACGACCGATTCGCCATTGCGACGCTCGGGGCTGGTGGATGTCGCCGAAGTAGTGGAACTTCGGCTGGCGAGCCTCGATGTAGTCGAGAATCGCCGTCGAGGAACGCTGGGATATGCCGGCGACTACGTCGTAGTGCAGCGCAGGAATAGAGGGAGCCATGTGCGTGCATAGAACATCGACGTCACCCAGTCCTTCGAGCTTGGCGGCCAGCTCCTCGGACGGTACCTCTCCGGGAACACCGAGCGGGCTCGGTGCTCCTCCGCCGGCAAACCCGACCTTCCAGCCTTCGATCTCGACTACCTGACCATCGAGGAAGCGGCTGCCAGCCGGAAGGCTGTCGCGGAGCAGATCGGGCCAGTCCACGTTGCCGAAGGTGACGTAGGCCACCGCCCCCGCCAAAGCTGTGGAGAGTTCTGCGTACTGCCGCCGTACCTTCTGATCGATCTCTGCCCGGACCTCGTCCTGCTTTCCCTCCGTCACTCGTTGCCACAGCCGGCGAGACCCTTCATAGTCTCCGGCCGCTCGATAGTCGACGATCTCACGCACCAGTCCTCGACCGAGCACCTCGGCGAGTATCCCGTCGTAGGTCCGGTAGTCGATGAAATTGATCAGATCGCCGAGGATCAAGAGCGGTTGTCCTTGAGACGCCACCTCACGAAGTGCGTCGAATTCTGCATGGACGTCCGAAAGGATGAGCATGTCAGGTTCTGCGGATCGCTCGGGTTCCGATGACCCAGCCGAGGGCGGCGAGCGCCCCGGCAACCGCAGCCGCGATGCTGACTAACACTGAGGTTCCCGCGTAGGAGGCGGACAGTCCAGCCAGACCAAACGCCATCCCTGCCGCGATGAAAGGCGGCAGGCGCTCCATGAGTGATCCGCAGCCGTCGCCCACTCCCCGAAGGACAGTCCAGACTACGAGCAGTATGAAACCGGCTGCCAGCGCAGCCGCAAAGACCACCGTCACTGTCTCCCCACCTGCGCGGACGTGATGATGAAAGCCAACGCCATGAGCGCAATCACGCCTCCACCCACGAAGGTCAGGATGCGGGGCCGAAGTAACACTCCTTCCGTGTCGCCCGTCGCGAACCGGTGGGCGTCGTGGGCAGTGATGCCCCACACCACGAGCCCCACGAGTATCAGAACGACGCCAATACCGTCTGCTCCCGTTGGCAGGAAGAGCGCCCCGGCCGAAAGGGCCATCCCAATGAGCAGCCCGGCCGAGAGACCGAGCAGCCCCTGGCCTGCCTTGGCGAGTCCGGCCCCCGGAATAGCCGACCAGAGGACGGCTACGGCCGGTTCGATGTCGAACTGGGACGTCGTAGCACCAGAGCTCTCGAGCATGGAGCTGCCGCAGACCGAGCACTCAGTCGCCGAGATCGGGTTGACCTCTTCGCACACTGTGCACGTCCAGATGGGAGCAGCGGATCTCCCTTCCTTGGCCGGCGTGGACCCAGCCCCCACCACGGCGACTTCAGCGGTGGCGCGCTCGTGCTCTCCGAAGCGCGCATAACATTGGCCACACCAGTCGGCACCGGCCGGGTTCGAGGCTCCGCAGACTGGACAGGCGCGGGGCTCGGCCATGGCGTTCCAGCGTAACCCGGGGCTTCGGAAGACCGAAGTATGTGCCTAACCCGCGGCGCCTAAGGCGGTCGTGATCTCGGAGCGGACTCGCTCGTCGGTTTCGAGCGGCAGACGGTCGGTGAGCATCGCGCCTCCGAGACTCCCGGATATGCGTCCCACGGCCCACGCTGCATGACCCCGCAAAAGCCAGTCATCCGACGCCAGGTATTCACCTAGGAGCGGAAGGTGATCGCGGGTTCCGACGTTGCCCAGCGCCACGAGCGCGTTGCGGCGCAGATACCGCGGCTGCCGCTTCGGGATGTAGAAGTGCCCGAAAGCTTCCAACAACTCATCGTCGCTGGAACGCAGCAGCGTTACGAGATCGACGGTACCTCGTCCGGTAGGAGCGACTGCCAGCATTCGGCTTCCCGGCGGGCACGCCTCCAGACAGTCATCGCATCCGTATAGACGGTCTTCCATGTGAATCCTGATCTCCGGTGGGATCACCCCGGCGGTCTGTGCCCAGTAGGCGATGCAGAGTGTGGCGTCGAGAATGCCGGGCGCGACGAGCGCGCCCGTGGGGCAGGCGCTGAGGCAGGCGTCGCAAGTTCCACAGTCGCGACGCATGGCGGGAGTCGCAGGCATCCGCGCATCCGTAACGACGGATCCGAGCAGCAGCCAAGGCCCAAAGCGCGGAGCGAGCACCATCGAGTTCTTTCCCCACCACCCGACTCCTGCGCGGACGGCCGCGGCTCTGTCCACCAGCCGGTTGTCATCCGTCAGCACCGCGGCGCGATAGCCAAGGCCTCGAAGTAATTGTGCTATGGCCGCCAGCGGCTCGCGCACGAGCGGATAGAAGTCCTCGGTTCCGAACCGGGCGATACGACCGGTTCCCGCCTCGCCTGTAGGGCTGCCGGCGGCGGGTAGGTATGAGGCCGCTCCGACTACCAGCCGCTCAGCCCACGGGAAGCTTCGTTTCACGTCGGTGGCGGTATCGGGGTCGCGGTACGTGAAGGTGAGCCGGCCGGCGGTACCCGATGCCAGCCGTCGCTTCATATCGGTCGCAACACTCGAGAACGGCTCGGCCGAGCAGATTCCTACGGCGACCAGACCGCGTGCCTCGCCCTCGGCCAGGACGGCCGCGGCCAGTTCTGCTGGGCTTGTCGTCACGTCGTCAGGTTACGTAATGCACTCCAGGTGTCAGGAGGCTTCACGAGAGCGCTCGGTTCGAGGCAGCAGACGCAGCGGCGGCACGAGTCCGGCATCGGACAGCCGCGCGATTGCCCGCATCTCGCGTTCGGAGAGCTCGAGGGTGTCGTGGGCTTCGTCCAGGATGAAGGTGACTACACAGTCCTCGCACGCAGACGTGTGCTGCATCGCGCACGCGTCACAGTCGATGATCATTACGGCCAACGTATCGGGAGCGTGTGACACGAACCCGATTGCCGTTTGCTGAGGGGGGGTTCTAGCGTTTCAGGCGTGTCGACAGTCGAGGTCCAGGATCTGGTCAAGGTCTACCCCGGGGAGATCCGGGCGGTAGACGGAGTCACCTTCCAGGTGAGAAACGGGGAGGTCTTCGGATTCCTCGGGCCCAACGGCGCCGGCAAGACCACAGCCATAAGAATGATCGTGACGCTGCTCAGGATCACGTCGGGTGAGGTGATCATCGACGGGCTGGACGTGACGAAGCACCCCCACGAAGTCAGAAGCCGGGTGGGGTACGCGGCACAGTCCATCGG
>JBHICV010000188.1:0-4324 GCA_046759765.1 Acidimicrobiia bacterium | reverse complement strand
GCTTGGCAACACTGATTGTCGTAGGAAGCGCTGGGTTCAGAATCGACTGAGCGAGTATTCCCGGGCCGTCCTCACCGAAAAGGGCTGAGGAGGTGCCGGAGTTGCAAAGGCTAGAGCGCAAGAAGGTGCGCCTGGCCGTCCTCTATGCATCTGCCGGTGTTGCCTGTCTCGTCGGCCTGGCTTTTTGGCAAGAGTTCCCGCCGCTCTCGGTCTGGATCCCATTTGCCGCCGCCTTTGCTTTCCTCGAATGGCGTTCGGTAGAGGTCAACGAGCGGCTGAAGGCCAGCCCCGCGGTGATGGTCGCTCTGGTGGCCGGTGTCGTATTCGGGCATGGCTCCGCCGCCCTCGGGATGGCCGCGCTCGGCGCCCTGGGGATGTTCAACCAGCGCGACGTGAAGGAGCGGCGCGTGCTGGTACCGATGATGAACTTCGGCCAGTACGTGGTCACGGAGACGGTCGCCGGTCTGGTCCTCGAGCCGTTCCTGAGTTCGACGGGTACCTGGGATACGGCCGATGTGGCCCTGGCCGCTGTCGGCGCGGCGCTGGCCGCCGGAATGCACGCGGCTGTCAATCTGGGCCTGGTCGCCTACGCGGTGCGCATGCTTTATGCCGATCGCAGGATGCGTCCGTGGTCGGGCCTGGGGGAGCTTGTCCCGTCCCATATTGTCATGGGGGCCCTGGGAGGCCTGCTCGGTGCGACCTACCACCTCGAGCCGACGATCCTGCCCCTCATCTTCGTGGTCTTCGTCATCGGATATCTCTCCTTCGCCTCGTACGGGGAGCTCAGGGAAGCGCACGAAGCCACTCTGCGCGGCTTCATCAAAGCGCTGGAGGCGAAGGACTTATACACGCGCGGCCATACGGAGCGTGTGGCCTATTTCACGCAGATCATCGGGAAGGAGCTCAGGTTCTCGGGAACGAGGATCGAACAGCTGCGCTGGGCAGCGCTCATTCACGACGTGGGGAAGCTGGCCGTCCCCCGGGAGTTGATCCGAAAGAAGGGCAGGCTGACCCCCGCCGAATACGGCGAGATGCAGCGCCACGCCCAGGTGGTCGAAGAGATCCTTGCCGAGGTCGAGTTCCTCCGTCCCATGGTGGAGATCGCCTCGGGGCACCACGCTCACTTCAACGGTGAGGGCTACGGCGGCACCGGTCATACCGAAGGGGAGATACCCTCGCCCGAGGCCAGGATCCTCGCGGTGGCGGACGCGTTCGATGCGATGACCAGCACCCGCACCTATCGGATGGCGCTGACACAGGAGTATGCGATCGCGGAGTTGAGAAGCCATGCGGGAACGCAGTTCGACCCTGAGGTGGTCGAAGCGCTCGAAAGTGCCCTTGCCAAGACTGGGGAACGCTACGGCTCGCCCAACCTCGACGATGAAACGAGAGCGAGGCGGCTGGCCGAGATCCGCAAGTCGGTGCCGGGGTGGACCGCGGGGGTCGCCGCTCGGAGCGACGGAGCAGAGCAAGCATGAAGAAGTTCGCCTGGCAATCCACCCGAGCGCTGCCCTGGATCTGGGCCGGGGGACTCGTTGCCTTCGTGGCGCTCACGACCGGGTTCATATGGGAGGTAGCCATCGGTGCGATGGTCCTGGCCGCCGGATGGCTCGTTTCCGTGCCTTCCCTTAGCGGGCATCGCTTCTCATTGGCCTTCGCCGTGGCCGCCGCCTTTCCGCTCCTCTACCGCAACGGTCCCGACTTCACAGGCGATGTCGCGTTGGACTGGGCGCTCTCGGCTGCCGCTACCGGTCTACTGATCGCCTGGCTGATAGAGCTCCTCCGACAGGAAGCAGACGTAACGGTTTTCGCGGCCCTCGTCCGGCAGACGATCGGGATTGCGGTGTTCTTGGTCATTGACACGGCGGCCTTCGAGGAGCTGTCCCAGCTCACCGCGTTCAGGGAGGACGGGTTCGGTGCACAGCTGGTGGCTCTGGCGTTGGCGGGAACGCTTTGGTTCCTCGTGGAGACGTTCCTGTGGGCGTACCTCACGTTCGCCCGGTCACAGCTATCACGCCGGTACTTATGGACCGTCGCGTTGAGGGACTGGCCGGTCGGAGCGAGCCTCCTGGCGACCGGTGCCTTGTTCGGAGTGGCATTCCCCACCATTGGGCCGGCTGCGCTCGTCATAGCGCTCATTCCTTACGGCTTCGTTCACGTCGCTTTTCACCGTTATCACGAAGCCCGGGGAACCTATGCACAGACGATCCGTGCGCTGGCGAGGATCCCGGAGGTGGCCGGTCTGTCACCCGACGGCCACAGCGACCGGACCGCCGACCTCGCCGTGGCCATCGGTCAAGAGCTGGGACTCAGCCCCGATCAAGTAACCGAACTCTCCTATGCCTCGCTGATGCACGACATCGGACGGATCACGCTCAACGAGCCGAGCATCATCAAGAGGGGTTTCACGGACGAGGACATCGCCCGGTGGGGCGCCGAGATCATCTCCGAGGCGCCCTATCTGACGGAGGTGGCCGAGCTCGTGAAGATGCAGCACAGCCCCTATCGGCGACCAGGCGAGCACGAGGACGAGTCGCTTCCGATTAGCTCGAAGATCGTCAAGGTGGCCAGCGCTTTCGATCACGCCACCGTCGACCTGAGCATGTCTGCTCTGGAGGCGCTCGAGATTCTTCACCGCGGCGCGGCCTACGACTACGACCCACAGGTGGTCCAGGCGGTTCGTAAGGTGCTGGTCCGACGAGAGGTGGTGGCGAGCTAGCGGCCTTGGCGCCGGGGCCTAACCCCCGGCGGCCGACCCGCTGCGGGAGCGGGCGCCCTTCTTGAACCAGCGGATGGGGCGTCGGAGTTCCGACTCCAGGAACACTCCCAGCCCCACGGCCAGGAACACGTCACCGAGGGAAATGACCGTCCCCACGCCGAGGAGACGGAGCGGGATCACATCGCCGAGGGTAGGCAGCCAGGTGTCGGCGTCCATGACGACGTGCTTGTAGTCGTCGAGTATGACGTCTCCTTCGGAGCCGGAGGCGACCTGGGCGGCTTCCGTCAGAACGGGCATTCCCCCATTGAGTGCGATCACGGTGAAGTTCATGAGGATGCCGATGGCGGCAAGCCACATGCCGGGCTTGTCGCGGTTCAGGAAAACAAGGATCAGCAGCGGTACGAAGGAGGCGAGCACCAAGCCGACTCCCACCGAGCTAGCCCACGAGGCATCCTCCGGAAGGAAGTTGGAAGCGACCTGGAGACCAAACCCGAGAATCAGAAGCCACCACGCACGGAGCCTGATGTCGGCGAGGTTGATGAGCCGGCCTCCTCGAAGCAGCGCCACCGTGACCGACACGAACAGCACCAAGGCGAGCCACTCCATGGGCGAGAACCGTACCAGGGGACCCGGTTACCGTATTGACACCCGGTTTCTGGATTTGCGGAGGTTGGAGTGACCGTCAGGTACGAGGTGGATCCGCCCCGCGCCACCATCACGATCGACGATCCGGAGCGTCGTAATCCGCTCTCCACCGACGCCATCGCGGAGGTCTTAGAGATGGTGAAGGAGGCTGAGGCCGACGATGAGGTGCGGGTCATCGTGATTACCGGGGCCGGCGATCGGGCTTTTTCGGCGGGAGCCGACCTCAGGTCAGGGTTCGTCGATCAGCCCGAGGCGCTGCACCAGGCGAGGCGAGTGTTGGCCGACCTCTTTCGCACGCTCCGCCGGGGCAAGCCGACGGTGGCCAGGGTCAACGGGCACGCGCTGGCGGGCGGATTCGGGCTGGCGGCTGCCTGCGACGTCGTGGTGGCGACCGAGGAGGCCCGGTTCGGGACACCTGAGATCGACGTCGGCTTGTGGCCGATGATGATCACCGCGGTGCTACAGCGGGTGATGCCCCACAAGACACTCCTGGAGCTGATGATGACCGGCCGATTGGTCTCGGCCGATGAGGCCCAGCGGCTCGGAGTCGTTTCCCGGGTGGTGCCGGGCTCCGAGCTCGACGCGGCCGTGGACGAAGTCGTTGCTGGGCTGGCTGCGAAGAGCCCCGTGATCCTGGCGAAAGGCCGCCAATCTTTCTACGAGGTAGAGGACCTCGACCTGGACACCGCCTTGGACATTCTCCATGAGCGTTTGACCGAGGTGGCCCAGACCGAAGACGCCCGGGAGGGGGTGCAGGCCTTCCTCGATAAGCGCCCGCCGGAGTGGAAGGGCCGGTAGGCCGCGTTCCTGTCAATCGCAATGGCGCTGAGCGGCACTGAGATTGACAGAAAACCTGGGTCCGCGTTCCTGTCAATATGAGCCGCGCTTTCCACGGCTGAGATTGACAGGAAACTAGAGGTAGGTACCCCCTTGGTACTCGCCCTCTTCGCCCTCCTCGCC
>JBHICV010000187.1:0-4334 GCA_046759765.1 Acidimicrobiia bacterium | reverse complement strand
CAGAGAACCCCCCGATAAGCCTTCACACGGCAGAGGTTCACTGGTTCGATCCCAGTAGCGCCCACGGCCCGAATCCCTTATGTGGATTGGGACTTCGGCAAGCAGGCCACGGATCCGTTTTGAGCGATCTGGGCAGCTGCGTCCAAGCTGCGTCCATCTGGACGCCGTAAACACTCAAATCCCGCCGGTTCTCACCGATGACTTTGGGATGCCTGTCCGTCCAAGTGACCAGCTTCTCAGCATCCAGGAAACCGCTGAATACTTAGCCGTGTCGGTTTCGACTGTGCGGCGCTGGTTGCGCCGTGACGAACTGGAGCACATCCGGGTGGGCCGAACGTGATCGGGGTCTGGCTAGGGAGTAGATGGCGCATAATGCCGGATCTCTCGCACGTCTGGTGAGCCCGTCCGGGCGTCGTCTGCCTCCGCTTGAGAGGTTCTGGGCCTTACTGGGACTCCTGACCGACACCGATGCTGGCGGGCGTCGAGTGCGCCACTGCGATCCGCGCCATTCTTCAGCTGCAGGATCGGGCTGTTGGGTCCTTCGTGTCACCCCTCGGCCTCACCCCCGAGCACCGCGAGTGTGGTGCGTAAGCGAGATGCTGCTGGTCACCGATCGGGCTGACTCAGGCCGTAGCCCAGAAAGCATCTGACTCGGTTTCACCCATCACTGAACAGCGGCATCTAGTCCCTTCCTTCCTCCAGTAGCGCTCTGACTTGGGCCAGGAAAGCGGCCGCGGGGGCGCCGTCGACAAACGCGTGGTCGAACGTCAGGCTCAGCGTGACTTGCCGCCGGGGTCCTATCCGGCCTTCTGCGTCGATGCCGGGCACGGAACGTATTGCTCCGACCCCGAGAATCGCGAGCTGGGGAAGGTTGATGATGGGCGTGAAGAAGTCGATCCCGTAGGCACCCAGGTTGGAAACGGCAAAGGTGCCTCCCTCGAAGTCAGCGGCCGTGAGGTGCTTCGCCCTGGCCCGGTCTGCAAGGTCTACGAGCTCGCCGGCGATCTGCGGTCGGGAACGGGACCCGGGATCCCGAATGACCGGTGCGATCAGACCCTCGTCGGTCTGAATGGCGACTGAGATGGCCGTCGCCGCGGTGGGCACGACCCTATCGTCGTCGCGGGTCCCGTTGAGGGCGGGATGATCGTCCAGAGCGCGGGCGGCCGCCTTTACCACCCAGGCGGTGATCTCATCGGGGACGGTGTCGGTGACGTCCGCCGCTGTGGTGAGGGTCACGGCAGCCGTGGTGGCATGGCTCTCTCGCATCTTGCGAGCGATGACCGCTCGCAGCCCCGTGAGCTCCCGGCCCGGCTTGCTCTCGGATACTGCGGCCTGCACATCGGCCTCGGTGATCCGTCCGCCAGGGCCGGTACCTGTGACCGCGGTCAGGTTGATGCCCAGCTCTCTGGCGACACGGCGTGCAGCCGGAGAGACGGGGACCCGCCTGTCCAAAGCGGCGGCGGCCGGTTCGGCCTCCAGCCGCCGCTCCTCTACCTCCCCTTCGTCCCGAGGGCCCTCTTCGATTACGCAGATGGCCTTGCCCTGCGGCACTGCCACGTTGATCGGCACGAGGTGCCGGACCACACCGTCTTGGGTCGCGTACACCTCTTGCGCGATCTTTTCGGCCTGGACCTCAGCGATGAGCTGTCCAGCCTTGACGGGACCGCCTTCTACCACCATCCAGGCCGTGACTACCGCGTCCTCGCCCTCCTCGGTGATGACCGGCATCAGGACCTCGGAGGCCACCTCGCTTCTAGGCAGCGACGAGCTGCTTTGCGGCCTGCGTGATCTGGTCGGCGTCCGGCAGCACGAACTGCTCGAGCGGCCGGCTGTACGGAATCGGCACGTCCGGCTCCGCGATCCGTATCGGAGGCGCGTCCAAATAGTCGAAGGCGCCTTCGACTGCCGTTGTCACGACCTCACCGGTCAAGCCGAAGGACTGATAATCCTCGTCAACGACCACCAGCCGATGGGTCTTCTTGACCGAGTCAGTGATCGCACCCCGGTCAAGCGGTACGAGCGAGCGGAGGTCGAGAACCTCAGCCGAGATCCCGTCGGCCTCGAGCTGCTCGGCCGCGTCCAGAGCCCGATGGACACTGAGCGCGACGGTAGCGATCGTGACGTCGGTACCGTCGCGGGCTACCGCCGCCTCGCCGATCGGTAACGTATACGGCTCCTCGGGCACCGGCCCCGTCGCCCTCGGGTTGTGTGTCATCCAGCCCAGCCCCAGGACACCCTTGTGGAATATGTACAGCACAGGGTTGTCGTCACGGATGGCGGAGATCATCAAACCCTTCGCGTCGTAGGGATTCGAGGGGATAACGACCTTCATCCCTGGCAGGTGGGCGAACGTCCCCCATAGCGTCTGCGAATGTTGCCCGGCGTCGGAATAGCCGCCCCCAGCCGCAGTCATCAGCACCATGGGCACCGTGACCTCACCACCCGAGAAGTAGTGGACCTTGGCCATGTTGTTGTAGATCTGGTCCATGCAGACCCCGAAGAAATCGACGAACATCAGCTCTGCGATCGGTCGCAGGCCGTTGGTGGCTGCGCCTACCGCGGCCCCGATGAAGCCGGTCTCCGAGATCGGCGTGTCGATGATCCTTTCCGGCCCGAACCGGTCGAGTAGACCCTCGGTGGCGCCGAAGATCCCACCGTAAATGCCGATGTCCTCGCCCATGACCAGGACCGTGTCGTCTCTTTCCATCTCCTGGGCGATCGCCTCGGCGATCGCCTTTTGTGTCGTGAGCTGTCGCTCTGCTGTGACAGTGGTCATCGTGGCCTCCTAGGCGAAGACATGGAGGAGGGCATCCTCCGGCTCCGGATACGGACTGGACCTGGCGTAGTCAATGGCCTCGTCAACCACGGCCTGCTCGCGCTTTTGGATCTGCTCCACTTCGTTCTGGGAGAGCACACCCTCTGAGATCAGCCGATCAGCGAACACCTTGACCGGATCCCTCTCCGCCATCTGCGCCTTGAACTCATCGGTGCGATAGCCGTCGGCGTCGCCTTCGAAGTGACCCCAGTGCCGATCGGTCTTGACCTCGACCAGGCTGGGACCTGCTCCACTCCGGGCGCGACCGATAGCTTCCCCAGCGGCCTCATAGACGGCTACCGGGTCGTTCTCCGACACGAGAACTCCTGGAATGCCGTAGGCGGAGGCGCGGTCGCTGTTATCCGAAATGGCAGTCGACACCGTCTTCGGAACCGAGATCGCGAAGGTGTTGTCTTCACAGATGAAGACCACCGGCAGCTCCCACAGTGCGGCCAGGTTCAGCGACTCGTGAAATGCACCTTGATTCGCAGCCCCTTCGCCGAAGAATGAGAGTGCCACGTTATCGGTACCCCGCCGTTTGAAAGCCAGGGCCGCCCCGCACGCAACGGGGATGCCCTCGCCGATGATGCCGGAGCAACCGAAGTTCGGCTCGGCGGAGAACAGGTGCATGTGACCGCCTTTACCCTTTCCTAGTCCGGTCGCTTTTCCGAAGATCTCGGCCGCCATCTTCTGGAGGTCGAGACCCTGAGCAATGGCGATGTGGTGGGGACGATGGGTCGCGGTGATGGCGTCTCCCTCTTTGAGGTGAGGCATCACCCCTACCGCCACCGGCTCCTGCCCGGCCGCCAAGTGCATCTCGCCCGGAACCGTTCCCGCCGCGATGTCGAATACCGGCGCCTTACCTTCGGTGTAGATCTCCCTGAGCCGCTCCTCGAAGTAGCGAATCTTCACCATGGTCGAGTACATGTCGACCAAGTGCTCGTTGGGTATCCCCATACTTGCCTCCTCCCGATGGCCTGCGAACGCCAGCGGTCGCACCCGCGCTGATATGACTGACCCCGCCGGGGCTCTATCCCTATCAAACACCTCCGAGCACGCCTCGATAGGGCCGGACGTCCTTTGGTTTTCGCGACCTCGTATGGGTCCCAGAAGGCGTCAAGAACGAGCCTCGCGTCCGTCGAGCGCGATGAGCGGATCGAGGATGCGAGGACCAGGCGTCACCGTTACGGTCGGCGGTTCGCTCGTCACGAGGTGCCGCTCACCATCGAGTGCCAGGGTGCGGCTCGCCGTCGAGAACGTCACTGAAGCTCCCACGTCGACGAGCCGGTGCTCGGCGACCCCCACGTCGACCACCAGGCCCGGCGCCAATACGGCCCTGACCCTGGTTCCGCCGCCGAAGCGCAGGTAGCGGGCCGCTTTGGACGGAAGGGGACCCAGCCCAGCGGCCACCGACGCCAGGCCAACCGAGGTGGGACTCGCTAGCCCAATGACGGCTTCGACCAACTCGTCGGGCACCCAGAGTGCCCGCGCCCCGGTCCAGGCGCTCCGGACCCCTACC
>JBHICV010000186.1:0-4339 GCA_046759765.1 Acidimicrobiia bacterium | reverse complement strand
ACCGCTACGTACCAAGCCGGCAGGGCTGGCAGACCAGTCACGCGCACGGGTATTCCTCGTGGACGATCACGATCTGATGAGAGCGGGGGCCCGTGGGGTGCTCGGCGAGGCGGTCGACATCGTTGGAGAGGCCGACGACGTACCAGCGGCCATCGAGCTGATCCGGGAACGAGAACCGGACCTGGTACTTGTGGACGTCCGGATGCCTGGCGGCGGGGGACTGGCAGTCGTCAAGGCGGTCAAGGCGACGCATCCACATATCCACTTCCTGGCCCTCTCGGCGTACGACAAGCCGACAGACGTGATCCCCATGATTCGCGCCGGCGCGTTGGGATACCTCACCAAAGACGTCCACCGGGAGGATTTCGTCCCACAAGTAATCACGGCAGCGACGGGCGCGATCGTCTACTCGCCAAAGCTCGCTGACCTCATCAGAACGGCCCTCGGACCTGAAGGCCCCGACGTTGTGGATCCCCGCGTCGATCTGCTCACACCAAGAGAACTCGAAGTGGTGAGCCTGGTGTCTCGCGCACTGACCAACAAGGAGATTGCCAGGCGCCTGTCGACCTCCCCCAAGACAGTCGAATCCCAGCTGCGAAGCGTCTTCCGCAAGCTCCAGCTCACCAACCGGCAAGAGGTGGTGATCTGGGCCAGCGGTCGCGGGTTGGCTGCTACCAGCTGAAGCTCCAGAAGCGCTTTCTACGCCATAAGGGATCTCCCCGATAGATCGGTCGGCTCTCCGCCCATACGGTGGGCTGAGGAGTGACCGAATGAGGACTCGAGGAGAACGGGGAATGAAGCGCTCAGCAACACCCGGGTTGGAGCCGTCCAGACGCAGCACCGGGTCCTGGGTGCTGTTCGACCTGGCCAACACGATCTTAGCCCTCGGTGTCCTCGGCCTCTACTTTCCCGCTTGGCTCGTCTCAGTGCAGGGAGAGCCTGATTCGAGCGTCACCGACACGCTGCCTTCCGAGGTCTCCGACCTGAGGTTGGCCGTCACGATTTCAGTGGCAATGCTCGCCGCGATTGTCCTCGGCCCCTGGATCGGAGCCCGATCGGACTTTGCCGGCCGACGTATCCCTTATCTGATCTCCACGACTGTGCTGGCGGTCGGCGCCACCTTCTTTCTGGCCACGTTCGGTGTGCTGCCCTCGTTGGTGTTCCTGGTTGTCGGCTTGATTGGTTTCAACCTGGGCTCGGTCGTGTATGACGCACTCCTCCCCGATGTGAGCACCCCAGGGAATCGCGGGCTCGTGTCCGGGCTTGGGGTGGGTGTCGGCTACCTGGGCTCGGCGATCGCACTTATCGCCGGCGTATTGGTCGTGGACCGCCTCGGCTACGCGGCTTACTTCCGGACCGTTGCGTTGCTCTTCCTGCTCTTTGCTCTCCCAGCATTGTTCTTCATCCAGGAAAGACCTCGCCCGCCACGACCGGGCGCCCCCGCATTCCGAGCGGTCATGGCGCACCTCGTAAGGTCGTGGCGTAGGACCCGAGCCTTCCCAGGTGTGACGCGCTTTCTGATCGGTCGCTTCTTCTACACCGATGCCATCAACACCCTCATCGCCGGTTTTCTGACGCTATTCCTGCTCAACGAACTGGGATTCCAACTCGAGGAAGTGCAACAGCTCCTGGCCATCGCGATAGGTGCTTCGATCATCGGAGGCCTCGGCTCCGGCCGTCTGGTGGACTACTACGGACCCCGCCGCGTCTTGCACCTGGCGCTTTATGTCTGGATTGCAGCGATATCAGTCGGCATCGTCGCCGCCACCATCGACGCCCCGGGCCTGGGCTGGCTGCTCGGTCCTGTCGGTGGCCTGGCGTTGGGCGCTACCTGGGCATCGGACCGCGTTTACATGGCGCGAATCTCGCCGCCCAAGCATCTAGGTGAGTTCTACGGGCTGTATGCCACCGTGGGCCGGTTCGCCACTTGGCTCGGACCCTTGCTTTGGCTGATCATCGTCGTGGCGCTGGGTCTGGGCCGTAGCTTTGCCATGGCTGCCTTGGTTGTCCTCATTGCCGTCGCCCGGGTAGTGCTCCGAGGCGTGGACGATCGGCCCCGAGAGCAGGCGGACACTCAGATAGATGCGGTGAACTATGCGTAGATCGAAACAGTTCATCTCAGCCGCAATCGTCGGTGCTGCACTCCTGGCCGGTTGTGCCGCTGGCGGCTCCCAGGAGGTCACAGTCTTCATGACCGAGGGGGCTTGGTCCGTCGACCCGATGGCCTTCGAGGATGTGGCCACGCTCGAGTTCACGTTCTCGAACCAGGGTTCCGAGACCCACCAGCCCATCGTGGTATCTACCCGGCTGACGATCGAAGAGCTTGAGAGACACCTCGAGGCGCAGGGTACGGTCGACCTGGTTGCCGGACTTGTGAATCCACCAGGTCTCGCCCAACTGATCTACCCCGGCGAGGAAAGCGGGAAAGTGGGGCACTTCCATCCCGGAGACGGAGACGAGGACGAACCTGAACTCCCTGCCCACGCGTTGGTAGAGGTCGACGACGAGGGTTATACGATCAGCTACCTCTTCACCGAGACCGTTGCGCCAGGAGCAGAGGGCAGCGGTTTGGCCACGGCGGGCAAACCCGGCCTCAGGTTTGTCGCCGGTAACGTCGCCGGCACATTCGTGGTTCTGTGCATGAACCCCGACCACGCCCTCCGCGGCGAGTATGCGGTGTTCTGGATATCGGACCTCCAAAAAGAGCTGTGAACTCCCGAAGCTGATCGGGAGGAGCCGCAGGAGGCCGCTCCTGTTGCTGGATCTCGCGCATCATGGATCTGGCTGAGAACCTGCCGCTGATGGGCGGTATGCGCCAGGAGGGGCCTGAGCGGGCCCTCAGGCTAAGCAGCAGCGGGCTCGATATTGTGGTTGAGGCGGAACAAGTTGTCCGGGTCGTACTTTCGTTTCACCCCGGCGAGCCGCTCGTAGTTGGGCCCGTATGCGGCCCGAACCGCATCATCGTCATCGTCATCGGCGAGGTAATTCAGCCACCGCCGTTGGGCAAGATACGGCTCCATGGCTGCGTAGGTGGAACGGGTCCAAGCGATGTTCTCCTCCGTGGTCGGCAGCGCCGGTTCGGCTTGGTACCAGCGGCGCGGTGGCGGGCGGTCGGGCCACTGCGGAGGTGGGCGGTCCTGAAGCCTGCGTTGTCCCGTCGCCGCTACACGCCGCAGTGGTCAGTGCGAGGGCGCCTAACGTGTGCAACACGGTGCGGGGTGTCATCCCAATACCTCTAGGAGTACTCATCACACCCAACCTGGGATAAGTTCCGTCTGTTTCCCACGCTTCCCGCCCGACGCCGGCGACTCACCTCCCCACTGGCAAATATGCGCTACTTCGCGTATCCGCCTTCGACGAGTACCTGGAGGAGACTGTCAACCCGATTCTCAACAGCGTCGTCTTCCTCGAGGAATGAACCGCCCATATCGGCACATATGCGTACCCAGAGTCGGGCGTTGGCCGCACACATCTGCGGTCATTTCGCTCGCAAGTTTGGGCGGAGTCTCCTCCCATTTGAATCCCTGCGTAGCCAGGTGGACTCGTATCCTCAATCGGCGTGACGGATGATTGGGCCGAGATCGCGGACACCTTCGTTGACAAGCATTACCGATCTCTTCATGGCCGTGTTCGGCTGTATGTCATCGAACAGCACTTGGCGTCGCATCTCCCAGGTCCACCGGCGGCGATTGTCGATGTCGGCGGCGGTGCTGGCAATCAGTCGATCCCTTTGGCACGACGCGGCTATCGGGTCACGATTGTCGATTCGTCGCCGTCGATGCTGGAACGGGCCGAACGTGTTCTTGCCTCGCAGCCTCCGGAGGTCGCCGCTCGGGTGACCCTGGTTGAAGCTGCCGGTGAGGATGCTCCTGGGGTCCTGGACGAACGGTTCGATGCTGTCTTATGCCACGGAGTAGTTCCGTATCTGTCTGATCCCAGTGGAATGCTGGATGCTCTGGCCGGGCTGGCCAGACCACACGGGCTGGTTTCCATCGTGGGCAAGAGTCAGGCCGGCTTAGTGGTGCGACCTGCGCTTGACGGGAGATGGAGGGAAGCGTTGTCGCAGTTCGGTGCCGAAGGAGAGATCAATCGGCTCGGGAGGCAGACTCGAGCGGATTCCATCGAGACGCTGACCGACAGAATGCGCCTGATTGGTGTCGAGCTGATCGAGTGGTACGGAGTACGACTATTCACCGACGGCTGGGTCGAAGAAGACATCGATGAGGACGAGGTCTCCGATGTGCAAGCGGTCGAATTGGAGGCAAGTCGTCGTGATCCTTACCGGCAGCTAAGCCGCCTCTTTCATTGGGTTGGTCAACGCATCTAGCGTTAACCGACC
>JBHICV010000185.1:0-4361 GCA_046759765.1 Acidimicrobiia bacterium | reverse complement strand
ACCAGGTCGGGGTGGGTGCGGACGCGGGGTTTGCGGTCGATTACTTCCTGCGCTAGCTGCTCAAACGCCTCTGCCGCCTCGGAGTCCGGCGCGGCCACGCTGATCGGGACCCCTTCGTCTGCTCCCTCACGCATCGCGGGCACCAGCGGGATCTGGGCCAGCAAGGGGACCTCCAGCTCCTCGGCCAGCCGAGCGCCACCGCCCTCACCAAAAAGCGGGTACTGCCTGCCGTCGTCGGCCGTGAACCACGACATGTTCTCGACGACTCCCATCACTTCCTGGTTGACGCGTCGTGCCATCAGGGCAGCCCGTTTGGCCACTCTCTGGGCGGTCGGTTGGGGGGTCGTTACCACCAGCACCTGCGAAGAGGGGACGAACTGACTCAGCGAGATCGCCACATCCCCGGTTCCGGGCGGCATATCTATGAGAAGAAAGTCGGGCTCGTCCCACCAGACGTCGGTAAGGAACTGCTCGACGGCCTTGTGCAACATCGGTCCGCGCCAGATCACCGCCTGGTCGGGAGGCACGAAGTAGTCCATAGAGATCACCTTCACCGAGTGGGCGACTGGCGGAATGATCGACCCTTCCAGAACAATCGGTTCACGCTGTACTCCCAGCATCGCTGGAATCGAGAAGCCCCATACATCGGCGTCGATCAACCCCACGGACTGACCTCCGGCCGTCAACGCCACGCCGAGATTGGCAGAGATCGAGGACTTGCCTACCCCGCCTTTGCCGCTCGAGACGGCAACGATCCGGGTCTTCGATCCCGGCTTGGATAGCTCCCCGCGCTCGGGGCGTAGGTGACCCATCAACTCGCTGCGTTCCTCATCGGAGAGGACCGAATAGGACACCGACACGGATCGGACGTCCGGCAAGGAACCGACGGCCTCCCGCACCCTTTGCTCGAGCTGCGAGGCCTGCGGGTAGTTAGGAGCGACGAGCCCGATCTCGATCTCGACCGTGCCCCGCCGACGGCCCTCGACCCTACGAACAGTGCGCAAGTCCGCCAGCGGACGCAGCAGCTCAGGGTCGACGACCTGCTCCAGGACAGCTCGGACCGCGTCTGTATCCGCCATTTCAGCCGCTTACCTAGGGGTTTTGGGGGTGTCCGAAACTATAGTGAGACCTTGATCGATCCTATTCAGTAGTGGATCCAAGCCAGCTTGACCGCACACTCGCCGATCTGGCATCGTCACTAGGCGATGCGACGAGGCGCGGGATCTACTTGATGATCCGCGAGACGTCCGACCCGGTGACCGTGTCGGACGTGGCCGAGGCCTTCTCGATCCATCCCAATGTGGCTCGTCACCATCTCGATCGTCTGGCATCGGATGGGTATGTCGAGGTGTCCAGCCGCAAGCGAACGGCCAAGAAGGAGACCGGAGCGGGGCGACCCGCCAAGTCCTACGAGGCCACTAGTAAGGAGATCGATCTCCACTTTCCTGCACAGCGATACGACCTTCTCTCCGAGCTACTCGTCCGTGTGGTTGAGCGTGTCGCACCGGAGAACGTAGGTGCGGTGGCGATGGAGGTGGGCCAGGACTATGGCCGGGAACTGGCTCGGCGCCTCGAGTTTCCCGACGACTCAGGCTTCGAGGCGGCCGTGAAATCGGTGGCGAAAGCCATGTCGGGTGTCGGGTTCACCATGGCTCCCGACACGAAGGGCGAGCGGCTGATCACCAACCACTGCCCCTTCGGTACCACTGCGACCGACCACCCCGACCTGATCTGCTCGCTCGATCAGGGGATCGTCGCAGGGATGATGGAGGTTCTGCACCAGGACGTGACCACTCAGATCTATCCCCATCGGAGACTCGAAGAGGAGTGCGTCACGGAGGTACCGGTCAGCATCTCGGCGCGCTGAGCCAGCGCCTAGACCTTTACCAGTGGCGGTTAGGGTCGTTCCAGTACTGGTTCTCCGGATCGTCGGCGCCGTCGATGAGACCTTGCACGTAGTCAACGAAGCGCCGCGTCGCGCCCATGGACTGGAGAGCCATGAGCTGGTCTTCGAGGCACGCGATCTCCGCAGCTTTGCCTCTGTGTGGCTCTCCATTGGCGTGGAGCCGGCTGTGGCATGAGTCGTGCGCCATCGCCCCGGCGTACCAGGCGACCTGCTGCGTCAGGTTGTAGCCCGGGGCGTAGGCGGTCTCGTCACCGACATCGAAGATCTTGGTCTCGACGTGCATTCCGGATCCTGCCGGAACGGACTTGATCGTGTCGATGTACGTGAACACCTGTTCGTAATAAGAAACAGCTCGTTCCTGAAGCAGCGCCAGCGCATTCCCAGTATGGCCGACGAAGTCATCCGATCCCTGCACGGAGATCTCCGTCTTTAGGGTGGTAGTAGGAACAGGCTCAGTGGTTGCGGTCGTTGTAGGCGCCTCCGTCGTTGGAGGTGGCGTGGTCGTCGGCGGCGAAGTGGCGACGCTGGTCGGAGCCGCGGTTGGGGTCGCGGTGGTCGACACTGCTCCCCCTCCGCAGGCGCTGACGACCAGAGCGACCATCGCGAACCCACTCCCCAGGCGGCGCATCCGGGAGAACCTAGCCGGAATGCTGTGAAGCAGACGAGGGCGCGGCTCAAGGCCCTCGGTACACTCGGATGGTGGCGACTGATCCGTTCTCGGCGCGCGCTGAACTCGACACTCCTCTCGGCAAACGCACGATCGCCAAGCTCGAAGCGCTCCGTGACTTTGGTGACATCGATCGGATGCCCTACTCCATTCGGGTGCTGGCCGAATCGGCTTTGCGCAGTCACGACGGGAGGATCGTCACAGACGAGGACGTCGAAGCTCTGGCGTCCTACGACGCGTCCAAGGTGGGCGACCAAGAGATTGCGTTTATTCCGGGCCGCGTCGTCCTTCAGGATTTCACTGGCGTCCCCGCGGTAGTCGACCTGGCCGCCATGCGGAGCGCCATAGTGAGGATGACCGGTGACGAGAAGGCCGCTCTAAAGGTCAATCCGCGCGTGCAGAGCGACCTGGTCGTCGACCACTCGGTCCAGGTAGACGCCTTCGGGAGCGGTATCGCCCTGCGCATAAACAGCCAGAAAGAGTTCGAGCGCAACCAAGAGCGTTACGAACTCCTCAAATGGGGCCAGGCCGCCTTCGACAACCTGCGAGTCGTGCCGCCCGCCACCGGAATTGTCCACCAGGTCAACCTCGAGTACCTCGCGAGGGTGGTCTGGGACGACGGCACCTACCTCTACCCGGACAGCCTCGTAGGCACCGACTCGCACACCACAATGATCAACGGACTCGGCGTGGTCGGATGGGGAGTAGGTGGAATCGAGGCCGAGGCCGTCATGGTCGGTCAGCCCATCTACATGCTCTTGCCGGAGGTGGTGGGATTCCGATTGACAGGCCGGCTGAAGCAAGGAGCAACTGCCACCGACCTGGTGTTGCGGGTAACCCAAATGCTCCGCGAGTTCGGAGTCGTAGGGCGATTCGTCGAGTTCTACGGGCCAGGCCTTTCGGATATGCCGGTCGCCAACCGGGCCACCATCTCCAACATGGCCCCTGAGTACGGCGCCACCACCGGCTTTTTCCCGGTTGACGAGCAAACGCTTGACTATCTGCGCCTAACGGGCCGGCCCGACGATCTGGTCGACACGGTGGAGCAGTACTACCGGGAGCAGGGACTCTGGAGGGACGACAGCCACGAGATAACGTACTCGGCTCACCTCGAGCTCGACATGGCCACAGTGGAGCCTTCGCTGGCCGGGCCCCGACGTCCCCAGGACCGAGTCGATCTCAGCGCCGTGAAGTCATCGTGGCGCTGGGAGCTGGTCAACACCTTCGGAAAGTCGGCCGGCACCGTCCAAAGCACTGTCGAGACGTGGGAAGACGAAGGTGGACCCGTGCGTGCGTCCGGACGAGACCTCAACGGAGTTCCTGTGACCTATGACCGGCATACGTTCGAGCTGGATCACGGCAAGGTCGTTATCGCCGCAATCACGTCGTGCACGAACACATCGAATCCCGATGTGATGGTCGCCGCCGGCCTGCTCGCTCGAAACGCCCGCGCCAGAGGTCTAGAACCGAAGCCATGGGTCAAGACGTCGCTGGCTCCTGGCTCCAAAGTTGTGACTGAATACTTGACCCACTCCGGCCTCCTGGTAGATCTGGAGGCGACCGGGTTCTACCTCGTGGGCTACGGCTGCACGACCTGCATCGGCAACTCGGGCCCCCTCCCCGATCCCATTCACGATGCCATCTCAGCCAATGATCTCGTCGTGGCCTCGGTTCTGTCGGGCAACCGCAACTTCGAGGGCCGTATATCACCCGATTGTCGGGCGAACTACCTCGCTTCTCCCCCGCTCGTGGTCGGGAGTCCCGTATGCCGAGAGCGCGGTCCAGCGT
>JBHICV010000184.1:0-4365 GCA_046759765.1 Acidimicrobiia bacterium | reverse complement strand
CCAGGTGCCGGCGATCATCATTCCCTCCAGCCCGATGTTGATGACGCCCGAGCGCTCCGAGTAAAGGGCGCCGAGCCCGGCCAGCATGATGGGAACCGCGAGGCGAAAGGTGGCTCCGGTCGTACTGCTCGACACCAGATCGTCGGTAGCGGCGATTTCCTCGACGATGGAAGCAAGGAGCACGGCACCAAGGCCAAGACTCAACGCGTACAGCGTGGTTTGAGTTCGCTTGGAACGAGAGTCAAGCCAGGTAAGGGTGGCGGTCATGCGGCCAGCTCCTCCTCATCCAGCTCACCGGTCGCCCGGGCCGCAGCACGGACCTCCTGGCGTTCGACGATTCTGGTAACGACCTCATAGGCCACGACCACCGCCAGCACCACGGTTCCCTGGATTATCACGATGATCTCTCGCGGAATCCCGCGGACGTCGAGAATCAATGCCGAACGGTCCATCAGGCCGAAGAGCAAGGCCGCCAGGGCGATCCCAACCGGATGATTGCGGCCCACCAGCGCCACCGCGATGCCCGTGAAGCCGAGCTGGACTGGGAAGTCGCTGACGTACTGGTGTTGAAAGCTGAGAAGGGGGGACATGCCGACCAAGCCGGCCATGGCACCGCTCAGGAGCATGGTCTTTAGCACCATCTGGTTTCGATCGACGCCGCTGGTCTGGGCGGCAAAGGCATTGATCCCGCTGGCTCTCAGGTCATACCCAAACCTCGTTCGCCACACGAGCAGGTAGTAGAAGACGCCGATCAAGATTGCGATGAGCGCGAACGACGTGAGGTTCTGGCTTCCCGGCACCTCGAATCCAAGCCGTTCGAGGACCGGGTTGAGAGAGGGGAGCCAGCCCGAAGGCGGAATGGGGGCGGTGAAGAGGTTGAGAGCCGCCGGGTCTTCTCTGAAAAAGTTGATGAAAAAGTAGGCGGACAGCCCGATGGCCATGAAGTTGAGCATGATCGTGGAGATGACCTCGTGGATCCCTCTGGCCACTTTCAGCGCGCCCGCGATCCCCGCCCACAGCGCGCCCACCACCATGGCTATGGCCAAGATGAACACGACGTGGAGCGGCGCCCACAGCGTCACCTGGGCTCCCAGGTAGGCCGCGAACAGGGCAGCCAGGAGGTACTGCCCCTCAACTCCGATGTTGAAGAGACCCATCTTGAACCCGATTGCCACCGCGATCGCCGACACGAACAGCGGCGTTGCTCGGTTGATGATCGAGATGAAGGAAGCCACGCTGGCGGCGAAGTTCGCCATCTCCTTGAACGCGAAGACAGGATCGAGCCCGACCAGTGTCAGCGCCACCGCCGCCACACCGAAGGCGAAGATCAGAGCCGCGACGGCGGCGGCGAAATTCCAGAACAGACGGCGAGCGCTCACGAGGCTTCCAGAGCTGCGCCGGTCATGTAGCTGCCGAGTTCCTCCGGAGTCACCAGAGCCGGATCCAGTTGGGCAACCAGACGTCCCCTGAGGATCACGTGCAGTGTGTCCGACAATCCGATCAATTCCTCGAGATCGGCCGAGATGAGCAGGATCGCCATCCCAGCCGCCCGCGCCTTTCGGAGCTCATCCCAGACCGCGGCCTGAGCGCCCACATCGATGCCTCGTGTCGGTTGAGAAGCGATCAGGACACGAGGGCCGGCGAGCATCTCCCTGCCCACGATGAGCTTCTGTTGGTTACCGCCGGAGAGAGCGACCGCAGCCGTGTCCTCGGTCGGCGAGCGGACGTCGAAGGCCTCCATCACCTCTCGCGTACGGGCGCGGGCCCCCGGACGGTTGACCCACCATCCGTTGGAGAAGGGCTGAACCGTCTGATGGCCCAGCATGGCGTTTTCCCAGAGGGCAGAAGGCAAGAGAAGTCCGAATCGCTGTCGGTCGTCCGGTATCAGGCCGAAGCCTCCTTCCCGGCGTTTCCGAGCATCTCGAGCCGAGACATCCTCTCCCCCGACCACCAGCTTTCCCTCGGTAAGCGGTCGCAGCCCCACCAGTGCCTCGACTAATGGAGCCTGGCCGTTGCCCTCGACGCCCGCGATGCCGACGACCTCACCCCGACGGATCTCGAAGCTGACGTCCTGCACTATCCATCTGCCCTCGTCGTCTTTGACGCCGAGGCCCTCCACCGACAGCTCGACGGTGTCGGTGACCGTGGACTCGCGGGTATCCGGGGTGGGGAGCTGGGAGCCGATCATCATCTCCGCCAGCTGACGAGCGTCGACGTCCGCCGGCAGGACCGTCCCGACCGTTCGTCCGTCTCTGAGCACGGTGATTCGATCTGCCACCGCCAAGACCTCATCGAGTTTGTGGGAGATGAAGATGACCGTCACCCCTTCAGCCTTGAGCTCCCGCAGGGAAGCGAACAGCTCTTCGACCTCCTGCGGGACGAGCACCGATGTGGGTTCGTCGAGAATCAGGATGCGCGCGCCCCGATACAGAACTTTGATGATCTCGACCCGCTGCCGCTCCCCCACCGAGAGGGTTTCGACCAGTGCATCGGGGTCGAGTTCTAGGCCGTACGTAGTTCCGAGGTCCGATATACGCCGGCGGGCCTCGGCGAAGCCGATCTCGAGACCCGCCCGGGGCTCGAGCCCCAGAACCACGTTCTCGAGGACCGTCAGGTTGTCGGACAGCATGAAGTGCTGGTGGACCATGCCGATGCCAACGGCGATCGCGTCCTTCGGGGTTCGGAATCTGACGGCCTGGCCGTCGACGTGGATCGTCCCTTCGTCAGGCGCCTGCATCCCGTAAAGGATCTTCATCAGGGTGGACTTGCCGGCGCCGTTCTCGCCCACGACCGCGTGAACCTCACCCGTTTCGACGGAGAGCCGGACGTTGTGGTTGGCGATCACGCCGGGGAATCGCTTGGTGATCCCATCCAGTTCGACCGCGGGCGTTTCTCCCACCAGGTCTCCCAAATGAAGCCGGGCCCGAGGGAAACCCCGGGCCCGGTCAAGCTAGCAGCGGCCTGAGCTTTCAGCCCTCCAGGGTCTCCGGCACGACGATAGTTCCGTTGATTATCTGGACTTTCAGGGCGTCGATCTCATCGGAGATGTCGTCTACGAAACCGCCGGTCTGCGAGTAGCCGACCCCGTCGCGGGAAAGGTCGAAGATGTTCGCTCCGGACACGAAGTTGCCCTGCAGGAACTCTGTGATCGCGCCGAACACGGCTACATCCACTCGCTTCAGCATCGACGTCAGAACCCAGGGCTGCAGATCCTCGCCCACCGTGTTGAACTGGTCCGCATCGACGCCGATGCCCCAGACCGTCCTACCTGTGGCCTCGGCGTGCTCCTTGATAGCCTCGAACATGCCCGTTCCCGAGCCACCCGCCGCGTGATAGACGATGTCAGCGTTGCCCTCCAACATCGCACGCGCAGCTTCGTTTCCTTTCGCCGGGTCGTTGAACCCGCTGAAGTCGGGCGGCTGCGTCAGGTAGGTGTCGGAGATGGCCGCGATGGGGTTCACGTGCCGCACTCCGGCTTCGAAGCCCGCTTGGAACTTCCGGATGAGTGGTACGTCGACGCCGCCAATGAAGCCGATGTCGTTGGTCTCGGTCTTGAGGCCGGCGATTGCCCCGACCAGGAAGGATCCTTCGTGTTCGGCGAACAGCAGGCAAGCCACGTTGGGCATATCGACTGTGGCGAAGGCCTCATCCGCCGGGCAGGCGTCGGTTATGGCGAAAAAGACCTCAGGGAACTCGGTCGCCACCCGGAAAACGTTCTGGGCGAAAGCGAATCCGTTGGCCAGGATCCACTCATGCCCCGTCTCAGCCAGCAAGCGAAGGTTTTCCTCGCGGTTCTCGCCCCCTGCTGTCGGGGTTAGCTCTTCGCCCATATAGCCGTACTGCTCCATACCTGTGTCCCAGGCCAGCGCGGCCAGGTCGTTGAACGACTTGTCGCCTCGGCCACCTATGTCGTAGGCCATGCCGACCACCCGACCTTCACCGATCATGGGCACGGTCGTCTCGGGCGGCGCGGTGGTCGCTGGCGGAGCAGTTGTCTCAGGCGGAGCTTGCGTAGTCGCGGGCTGAGCAACGGGGGTGGTAGTGGGTGCCTCCTCACCCCCGGTGAACACAATGAATAGGACGATGACGAGGACGACGGCCCCGCCAATCCCCACCCAGAGCCAGGTTCTTGATCTTCCTTCCAAGATGAATCCTCCTACGAGTGGTACAGGGGAAGCGGAACAGCCACCCGAGCGGGAAGTTTAGACCTCGGGTGTCTCGTCATGCAGGTTCCGACTGCCCTCCTCTCTCGGGGCGCCGGTCTCGGCCTGCTGGTAGAGCCAGACCCAGAGCAGACCATGCGCGAGGATCGACAGGGCAAGTATTGCCGTGACTATCCACCACCCCAGTGCAGCCGCCACCAGG
>JBHICV010000183.1:0-4385 GCA_046759765.1 Acidimicrobiia bacterium | reverse complement strand
AACCGGCATTCGGACCGGAAGCCGCCCTTGACCTTCGCGCCCGCACGTGATGTTCCGATCTTGCGCACTTCCCGATCTGAGCGTTATGGCGCATAGCGGGTGTTATGGGTGACCGTGGCAGAGTGAGTGGCCTCAGATCGAATGACAGCGTTTCAGCGATAGGTGTCGAGTGTTCGTTCCGCTTCTGCGACCTGATCCCGTGAGCGGCCCAGCAGAGGGGCGGGTCGAGAATAGGGGCCATACTTCCAGGCGTTAGCACGTATACCCGTCATCTCTGGGCGCTAGGGCTCCACGATGAATTGTCCCCACATGCCGCGAGCACGGTGATTCCCCAAAGAGCAGATGTAGTAGTAGGTCCCAGGGGCGTCCGGGGTGAAGGTGACGGAGTCAGACTCGCCGGGGCTGATCGCGAGTGTTCTCGATTCCCAGAGAGGCTCCGCGAAGTAGTCGTCCTTGTCTGCCACAACCACGAAGTTGTGGGGCTCTGGGTAGGCACGCTCGTCCACGTAATGCTCGTTCTCAAAGGTGATAGTCACTCGATCGCCCACTCCTACCCGGACCGTGGGACCGGGTGCGGTAATCTCTTCGCCCTCATGGGCGTAGCCGGCCGAGGACTCAGAGGGAAAACTCTCATATCCTTCCCTGAGCTGGCCGGCGATCATCACAAACTCTCTTTCCTCAGTTATCTCGTCGAGTTCCTCGGCGGCGCCGCACGCCGCCGCCACGAGGACGAACGCAAGCAGATACGCGGCGACACAAGCGCGTCGGTTCATCAGGTGGCGAGTCACGAGGTAGCACATCCCTGGGACCAACCCATCACACCATGGGCGACTGTCTGGCAGTGTCCTCCTTTGGGTCAGGCGTGTCAACCGGACCCATTCTGCAGCATCCCCGTGAATGGATTAATGAGCAAAGGTCCTGGCGTCATGATTCTGTCAGACGGAGCGTGGTCGTTCGTCGCCGATCGGGCCCAGAGATGGACTCGTTGCTCCGCTTGGGTGTTCCGGCATCGGCACGGACAGCTATCGCCGCGCGATCCGGCCGATGCTCCAGCGGCGATTAATCCCACGAATTCGGCAGTAGGAATGGATCTGCCTCTATCTGGCAGCACACTCCGGAGCCGACTGAAAGCGGCTCATCATCACGCCGACCTGAGCTCTCCCCAGTCGGATTGACCCGTCGGGAACGGCATTGTGGAGCAGGTTGTTGGTCGCTCTTAGCAGTTTAGGTCACTGACCCCACTGTGGATGGTGCTGTTCCCGCGGAAGGAGGGTGTTGGCGGTGCGGTTATAGGCTGATGGGGCGACCCGTTGGTGTTCGCCGAGTCGTGCCTTGGAGTGGTCTGCCTGTCTTGTACGAGGACTTGTCGGCTTCGTTTCCGCTCAGATGGCTTGGGGTTGTGAGAGCCCGAAGCCTTGCCCGAAGGGGACCTTCAGGTCCGTGAGGAGTGCGACCAGCCCCTCGTTGTGGACTCCTTCGGCTACCAGATCAGCATCGATGGTGGCGGCCAGACGGCCCATGGTGTCAACGATCCGTTGTCGGGCCGGGTCCTGGTCGATCCCGCGGATGACAGCTGTGTCGATCTTGATGAACTGCGGATGTGCCAGCAGGAGCGGATACATCCCGTCGACACTGGCCAAAGTGTCGTCAATGGCCAGACGTATCCCCCACTCGGTGACCGGCTGGAGGCTGTCGACGGTATGGGCGCCAGCTTCGGTGACCTGTTGTGCGGGGATCTCAACCACGATCCGATCTGGTTGGGTCTGTTCGATCAGCTGGTAGAAGCCGGCGGACATGACTGTGGGGAGGGAGGCGTTGAGACTCAGGTAGAGATCCGGATCGATGCGGGGCAGATCCCCGATTGCGCGTTTCATGGCTGTCAACTCCAGGGCAAGCGACTGTCCGGTGGCGGTGGCCCGCCGGAAGACGTCAGCTGGGCTGAGGCCATCGGGGAATCTGGCCAGCGCTTCCAGGCCCATCGCTCGGCGGGAGCCGGTCAGCCAGGCGGCGAAATCGAACACGGGCAGGTACCAGATAGCGAAGTCACCCCCGTCGAGAACCCGGCTGATCTCGGCATCGATCTGCTCTACGAGTACAGGCTCGTCATTCAGCGTTGGGATCGTGGGCCTCTTTTCTGTCTCCCAAGGGCCGGTTCCCAGCCAGAGGCGGCAAAAGCTGGTGGCCGCAGTCACCTGCTCTGAGGCGCCATCAACAGCATGCCCGCTGCCTGTCTGCGGAGTGTCTCCAGGGGGTCCACGAGGATCGGTCAACCGGGCGCTCACAGCGCCCTCACAGTGACATGCGGTGAAACCGAACGAGTGTGCGATCGTGCTTATCGGTCGGTTCCCCGTTCGGAACGGATGCTCCGTGTCGAAAAAGGAAGCCGAAAAGCCGACCAGCCGACCAGTGTCGGATCCTGATGGAAGTCCGGGCCGCCCTGGCGGCAGGAACGACGCTTTACGTAGAGATCGACCCCACCACACCATTCCCAGGGCTAAGACGGTACCCTCCAACCGCAGCCACATCTGATGGTTATGAAGGGCCGCCGTTGTCCCTGGAGCCTTCGGGCTAGCGGCGGTCCTTCGTCGTTCGCTGATAGCCGTTGGCACGCCGAGATCATCCTCACGACAAAGGGATGCTCCCGGTTCCTGGCCGAGGTTTCCGTCGATGCCCTACGCGACGACGACGCCCAGGTGGTCGGCTACACCAGTGTTCATCGGAATATCACAGGCCACCGAGCGGTCGAGGAGGAGCTTGGGAGGCTCAGCTGACCGGACGGGGCGGCGGCCCGGTCATGTCTCTCACGACCAGCTCTAGCTGTACCTCCATCCGGGTTGGCTCAGAAACGGTGCCGTCGATCATCCTCAGCAGCTGCTCGGCAGCCCATGCGGCCGACGCGGATAGGTCCTCCCGGACTGTGGTGAGGCCGACGTAGGCGGAGGGGGCGAGATCTCCGCTTCCGACGACTGACACGTCGTCCGGGACGATGCAGCCCGCAGCGGTGGCACCGGCCAGAACCGCGTAGGCGAGATCGTCGGACGTGGTCGCCACAGCGGTGATCCCCCCCGAGGGAGAGATCAGCTGCTCTATCCGTTTCCGGCGGGCGGGATCCTTCGGATCGACGTCCGTCTCGATCCGCGGGCGCGCCCCCACCGCACGGAGAGCATCTAGATGACCCTGCCGCCGGGGGGCCTGTCCAGGATGGGCAGACTCCTGGTGCTGCACCAGGGCGATCTCACGGTGGCCGAGCCCGATCAGGTGCTCGGTCGCCATCCGAACGGCGCTCGTCCCGTCAGCCCAGCTGCCGGCCAGAATCGAGGGGACCGAGCCGCTAACAGCAGCCGGGACCTCGGCTGCCAGCAACCCCTCCGCAGCTTCGGCGGCGACGGGCACACCGAGAAACAGGATCCCTGCTGCGCGGTCCAACGAGGACCGGCCATCGACGATTCGAGCCACGTCCTCCGGCTTCTCCGCCACCGACAGGACCAGCTCGAACCGCCCCTTACTGAGGACCTCCACGGCGCCCGCCAGGCGCTCGGTCACGCCCGGATCATCCAGCGGCGCCACCACCACGCAGATCGATGTCGACCGGCCCAACGACAGGGCCCGGGCCGTCAGGTTGGGCTGATAACCGAGACGGGCGATAGCGGCCTCGACACGAACTCGAGTCTCGGGAGACACATGCGGGCTGTCGTTCAAAACCCGGGAGACGGTCCCCACGCCGACTCCCGCCGCTGCCGCGACATCTCTAATACTGGTCAAGCCCTGGCTCCTCGACCCCGGGGGGCGCGTCTGACCCCCGCCGATGCGACCAAGCATAGGAAGAGACCTGCTGGCAGCTACATCATTCCGGGCGGCAACGTTTCGCGCCCTCAAGCTCCGCCAGTTGACTCCTTCGAGGTCCATCCGTTCAACGAACTCGAAGGCCGCGCGACTCTGATTCGCTCGCCCACCGCCGGGCCAGGACTTCGGATCAAAGTGGCTCCACCGGCTCGGTGACTGACTCTCCGGAAGGGCGGCCCTGTTACTTCAGCCCCCTAAAGGGTCTCAAAACTGAAAGCCGCAGAGGCCAGCTCACTCCTGCCAGCCCGCTCATAACAACGGCACACCGACCAGCGATCGAATGCCGACACCCACACCGAACCGGCATTATCTCGCTGATCCATAAACCGCGCTTTGTGGTTTCATCACCGACCCAGGCCTAGCTCGATCCCTGGCTGTTGACGTTCGAGCCGCTCGCGTTGAGCGCGCCGTCGGGCCACCATGGCGGCAAGTTCGAGAAGCTCGTCGTTGGGTGGGGGAGGTCGGAGCTCATCGACTTCAGCTCTGACCGACGTTCTGCCTTCGGCCAGGTGGTCGAGGGCAGCGGCTTGGGCGGCGCTTCT
>JBHICV010000182.1:0-4507 GCA_046759765.1 Acidimicrobiia bacterium | reverse complement strand
GCGTGCTCGGCGTCGACGAATGCGGCGATCCCCCCGAGGCGCTGGGCCTCCGCGATGATGTGGAGCGCCAGAGTGGTTTTCCCTGACGACTCCGGGCCGAAGATCTCCGTCACGCGCCCCCGCGGGATTCCACCGACTCCGAGGGCCACATCCAGGGCCAGGGAGCCCGTGGGAATGACGGGCACCTCGTCGAGCGCCCCGCGAGCCCCCAAGCGCATGACGGCGCCTTTGCCGAACTGCCGCTCGATCTGGGAGATCGCCACCTCAAGCGCCTGACGGCGGTCACTCTTTCCCTCAGCCATGTCTGCCTCCCGTGAACGATCGGAGGGAAGCGCCCCTCGCGAGCCGACCCTGCGAACAATGGCAAAAACTCGATCTTACAAGGACTTATGTCATTGTACGGGCGGAGCCCGGAAAAAGTCAATTCTGCTGCGCCTGATACACTTGTTATGGGCGCCAGGCAAAGTGCTGTCAATGTCCAGAATGCGACACAGGAGCCGAAGTGGGCGGCTCCGCGAGCTTGACCGCTCCTCAGTCGCAGGACAATCCTTGATGGAACGAGCCGGCATCGTTCGTCAGACCAACATCGAGTACAATTGGGGAGGCTTCGTCGGTTTGGAGCAATTTTCGAGCGACGAGGAGCTGCAGTGCTGGCACGGGCGCTGCTGACATGAAGAGCAAGCCCAACCCCGACGGAAAAGGAGACTGCAAGATGGCAAGTGTTGAACCACGACCGCCAGTGCAGCCGGGCGAGCCAGCCCCGGACTTCACCCTACCAGCGGTGGAGCGGGAGAGCACCGTCTCGCTGGCTGACTACCGTGGCAAGAGCCCGTTGCTCCTGGCCATCTTCCGCGGGGTGTACTGCCCCTTCTGCCGGCGGGCCATCACGAAAATGGGCTCGATCCGAGAAAAGCTCAAGGCCGTGGGCGTGGAGACCCTCGGGATCGTCGCCACCAACCCGCAGCATGCGCGGCTCTACTTCCGGTTTCGTCCCGCGCCCCTGCCCCTGGCTGCCGACCCCGAGTTGATCACGCACTGGGCATACGGCCTGCCGCGTCCCGCAATGACGCCGGAACTCATGCAGGCCGTTCAGGCCGCGCGAATCAACCCGACGGGCGAGCTACGGGAGCCGCTCCCGATTTCCGAAGCGCACGAAGCCCTCGACCGATTGGATGGTTTCAAGCCCAGTGAGACCGACCGACAGGATTCCGAGCGACAGTTCCCCCAGCTCAAAGGACAATTCCTAGTGGATCTGAACGGCATCGTCCGCTGGGCCGGCATCGAGTGCGCCACGGAGGGACCGGCCGGCTTCGGCAAGTTCCCGACGGACGAGGAACTGCTGGCTGCGACGAAAGCGCTGCAGACATAGGAGCACATTCCCCGCCAACGGCCGCGTCGCTTCCGATCAACAATGCGATGACGAAGTGGGAGTATCTCGTCGAGAGTGTTCCAGTCGCAAACACTAAGGACGTCACAGCCGGCTTAAACCGCCTCGGCGATCAAGGCTGGGAGATTATCTTCTGCCTCCCCGATCCCACCGACTCGCGATGGATCTTCGTGTTTTCAAAGCGGCCGAAACCAGGTAAGGAATGAGTCACCAACGCCGTGTCGGACGTGTCTTGGTTTTCATCTCCCTCGTGTGGATGTGGGCCGCCGCGCCACTGCGGGCAGAATCACCTGGGGAGGCGGACCCGCTCGAACAGGCGTACTTGTTCTGGCAAGCGGGCTACTTCTTTCACTTGTCCGGCGAGTTCGACAAGGCCATCCTCCTCTTCCAACGATCCATCGACGTCCGTCCCACCGCCGAGGCCCATACCTTTCTCGGTTGGTCGCTGAGCAAGCTGGGCCGATTCGAGAGGGCGATTTCCGAGTGCAAGAAGGCGATCGCGTTAGATGCGGAGTACGGCAACCCGTATAACGACATCGGCGTGTATCTCATCGAGCTCGGCCGGCCCGACGACGCGATTCCCTGGCTCAAGCAGGCGGTGGAGGCCAAACGCTACTGCTGCTACGAGTTCCCGCACTTCAACCTCGGTCGGATCCTCCTGGAGAAGGGACGGATCGCCGAGGCCAAGCGCTCGTTCGAGCGCGCGCTGTCGCACCGACCCAGCTATCTGCCCGCCTTGAGGGCGTTGCAGCTGATCACGGAGCAGGGGCTCGAGCCCCTGTGAATTACTTGATGGCCCCGACGGTGAAGCCGGCGATGAACCGGTCGACGAAGAGGTTGTAGAGGATGGCGATCGGCACGCTGGCGATAAAGCAGCCAGCCATGAGCGAGCCCCAGAAATAGACGTCTCCTCGCACGAGGAACGTCGGCACTCCGACGCTCACCGTAAAATTCGATGCGGCTGTGATGAAGGTGAGCGCGTAGACGAACTCCTGCATGACCAGCGTGAAGCTGAAGATCACCACGGTGAGGATTCCCGCCAGCGAGATCGGAATCACCACCCGCGCGAAGGCTCCAAGGCGACTGTGCCCATCGATCATCGCGGCCTCCTCCAGGTCTCGGGGGATCGCCTTGAAAAACCCCATCAGGAGCCAGGTGCAGAACGGAACGGTGAAGCTCGGGTACACCAAGACCAAAGCCCAGAGGGAATCGTAGAGACCGAGGTCGCCAATCACGCGCGAGAGAGGGATGAACAACAGCGTGGGAGGGATGAGATACGTGAGAAAGATCCCGATGCCGAGCTGCTCGCCCACCCGCCCGCTCAGCCGCGCGAGGCTGTAGCCTGCGGGGATGGCCAGCACGAGAGTGATGGCGACGACAATGACGCCCACAAAGGCCGTGTTCATGAGCCACTGGCCGTACTGGGTCTCGAAAAACAGAAGCTTCAGATGTTCCAGGGTCGGCGGAGCGTTGAAGAGAAAGGGGTTGTTCTCGGTGTCTAGCAGATCACGAGTTTCCTTGAAGGTCGTGATGAGCATCCAGTAGAAGGGGAACGCTGCGAAGATGGTGAACGCGGCCACCGCGCCAACGTGGCCACCGTTCATCGCCCACCGCCTGAGCCGCAAGAGCGGGCGCGTCATCCTAGGCGACCTCGGCCCGCCGGGCGAGCCGGAGAAGGACGATGGCTCCGGCGAGCAGCACCGGGAACAGGAAGAGGGCGATCGCCGCACCCCCCGAGAGGTTGCCCCCGTCGATGCCGGTGAACCACGCCAGACTTGCGAGGACCTGAGTCGTGTCGTACGGGCCGCCGCGCGTCAGCACAAAGACCACGATCATGTCGGTGAACGCAAACACGAGCCCGAAGAGGACGGCGACCAGCATGATCGGGAACACCAGGGGAACCGTGATCTGGAAGAGATGGCGCCAGAAGCCGGCCCCATCGACAGCCGCCGCGTCATGGATGTCCCTCGGTATCGACGTCAGCCCGGCGAGGAGGATCACCGTGGCTAAGGGGAGGAGACGCCAGACGTGCACGCCGATGATGGACACCATGGCAAGGGTCGGGTCACCGAGCCAGATCGGCCACGTATGTGCGCCGAAGACACCGACCGCCTGGAGAGTCCAGTTGATCACGCTGTAGATCGAATCCAGGATCCACAGCCACCCGATCGAACCCAGCGAAATCGGCGCCACCCACGGGAGCAGGATGAGGAGCCGAACGACCCACTTGCCACGAAAGTCCTTGAGCAGCACCAGGGCGAGCACCTTCGCGAGCACGAGCACCAGGGCCTGAGAGACGAAGGCGAAGATGAAGGTGTTCCCTAGAGCCCGCCGAAACGAGGGGTTCTGCACGATGTCCCTGAAGTTCTCGAGCCCCGCGAACCCCAGCCGCTGGCTCCCGACCGTCACGTCGCTCACGCTGTAGTAGAGCGCCAGAAAGAAGGGAAAGCCGATCAAGGCTGCAATGTAGAGAATAGCGGGCGCGATCATGAGCCGCCCGAGCCACTCCTCGCGGTCGAGGAGAAAGCGCAGACCGCCCCATCTCGCCTCTCCCGCCGCGACCACAGTGTCCTGCCCGAACGTGCCCATCGCGCGCCTTTACAGCGGTCGCGGTCCCGTTCGGAGGCGGGTCGCGCGTTCGAAGAACTTCAGGTCCTTCTCCTGGACGGCGAACTCGTAGCTCGTGCTAGGCTCGATCGGGAGGGTCACGGTGGATGGGAGCTTGGCGATAGCCTTCTCGTCCGGGAACTGCCCGCCGAGGTGGCCATACACCAGCCGATCCGCTCCGAGATATTCGACTCGGGTCACCCGGAAGGTGAACGTCGCCACCCCGCCCTTGCCCTCATAAACCTCCTTCGGGAGAAAGTGCTCCGGCCGAAATCCGACGAGACGGTCCCGCCCCGCGAGGAGGTTCATCGGCGGCGACCCCAGGAAGCTGGCCACGAAGGTGTCGGCAGGCTCGCCATACACCTCCTGAGGCGTCCCGATCTGACTCACCTTGCCGCTCTCCATCACGGCAACGCGGTCACCCAAGCCCATGGCCTCCACCTGGTCGTGGGTCACGTAGATGGTCGTCGTCCCGATGCGCCGCTGGAACTGCTGAAGCTCGTCTCGCGCCGA
>JBHICV010000181.1:0-4510 GCA_046759765.1 Acidimicrobiia bacterium | reverse complement strand
TCGGGTCACAGACTTGGGTTGGTGAGGGGAGCATGAGTCCGACAGCCGAACGTCGAATTTTTGCCAGAGAGTGCACCCATCGCGACCTGATCCGGGACGTGACGCCGGACGCCGAAGTGTCACCTCATTGCATTGAGAGTCCGGCGGCTGCGATCCGCTGCCGCATCGGCGTAGATCTGCAGGTAGCCCGCGATCATCCGCTGGTCGGTGAAATTCCTCAGCACGTTGTCACGGCACGTCTCGGGGTCCAGAGAGTCGGCTCGCTCCACCGCGGCGCAGAACGAATCGATGTCTCCAGGCTCAACGAGGAAGCCAGATTGCCCGTCCGAGATCACCTCACGAGCTGCGCCGCGAGCGAACGCCACCACTGGGGTACCGCACGCATTGGCCTCGGCCATCACCAGACCGAAGGGTTCCGGCCATTGAAGTGGAAGGAGCACCGCTTTCGCGCGGCCCATGATGTCGACTATCTCCTCCGGGCCGGCGTGACGGAGGATCGTCACATCGACGTCGTCCAAGCGGGGTGCCACCACCTTCTCCCAGTGGACCTTCTCATAGGGTTCGTTGATCTTGATCGCCATCACGAGCGGCTTTCTTAGCCGGCGCGCCACCTCGACCGCCACTTCGGGCCCTTTCTCTCGGTTGGCGCGTCCCACAAATAGCAGGAAATCTTCCTTCTCCTTAACAAACCGGTACCGCTCGATCGGAATGCCGTTGTACACGACCCCGGCGAGCGGAATGTCGGCCGGCATACGCTCGACTTGGTGGTGGCTGATAGCCACAAGGTACGAGTAGGGCGCCACGGCCCGGTAAAGCCGTACCCTGTCCTCGGTGAGGCCGTAGTGGAGGGAATGGACGACTGGTGGGGCCTCGATGACTGCGCCAAGCGCCGTTCCAACCACGTCGCAATGGTTGTGGATGACGTCGTAGCGTCCTCGTTCTAGGTAGCCGGCCAGCACCTGTGCTGCCTCGATGAAGCTGTTGCCCAGTTCCTCGGTCGGCGGCTCCTCGAAGACGGACACCAAGCGGGCCTCCGTCCGGGAGTCACCCGAAGCCACCAGGGTCACGTCGTGCCCCGCTTGCACCAAACCGTCAGCAAGCACCGATACCATCAGCTCAATGCCGCCGTAGGAGTCGGGCGGAACCCGAAACCAGGGCGGGGCGAGTTGGAGGATTCTCATCGTTCTGGTGCGAGCATGACGTGCCTCCCCGACCGAGGCTAGAGGCCCTTAGTCCCCGTCGTCGGAGAGCCGACAGTCGACAAGCCCCTAGGCGAGCAGCACTTCCAGAGCTGCCAGGGCCCTGACGACATCAGCGCACCACGATATCGAGACCTTTCGGCACCTCGAGCAGCTGGGCTGTGCCTCCCTCGGCCCTCACCGACAGCATACCTTCCCCTACCCGCACCCCTTCGAGACGGAGATCGATGCCATCCGGAAGCCGCGGCGATACGACGAGCACGCCGCGGTCCGAGATCTGTGGGCGAATGCCCAGCAGCAACTGCACGAGGTGGACGGGAACCCCGGCGGCCCATGCCTGGGGTGCCGAGCTGGTCGGATAGGCGACGGGGTAATGGACCTCCTCGCGATCGAATCCCGAGAACAACTCCGGCAGTTGATATGAGAAGTGAGAGGCCGCGGCCAGGAGCCCGCCGACCACGGTGAGCGCCTGGTCTGTGTGGCCGTAGTTGAAAAGTCCGGCGATGCAGAGCATGTTGTCGTGCGGCCAGACGCTGCCTCGGTGGTAGGAGATCGGATTGAAGGCAGGGTTCTTTGCCGACAGAGTTCGGACGCCCCACCCCGACCACAGCTCCTCCCCAACCAACGTCTGCGCGACGGCGACGGCACGCTCGGGTCGCACGGCCTCCGCCCACAGCAGGTGACCGGGGTTGGAGGACAGGGTGTCGGCCATATGACCATCGCCCCCGAGAGCCATGGCGAACGTCTCCAGGTCATCCAGCCAGAACCGTTCCTCGATGCGCTGTTGGAGCTCATCGGCTAGGGCACGATGAGGAGCCTCGCGCGAGAACCTGCCCAGCCCGGCTTCTAGCCTCGCAGCGGCGCCCAGAGCCGCCACCGCATACCCCTGAACTTCGATCATGGCGATGGGCGGGTCGAGTAGGTGCCCGGAGCTGTCGACCACGGAATCGGGTGAGTCCTTCCAGGATTGGTTCACCTGTGTGGCATCGCTCTCATAGGTCAGCAAACCGTCTCCGACTTCGAGACGGTGTTCGATCCATCCCACCGCGGCTCGCATCGCGGGTAGCAGATTCTTCAACCGATCCGGGCTGCACCCCCAATCCCATAGCTCGCCGAGCAGCATGCAGAAAAGCGGAGTGGCGTCCACTGCGCCGTAGAATCGAGTTTTGCGCGCCATAATCGAGCTGTGCTCGCCGAATCGGGCTTCGTGCAGGATCTTGCCGGGCTCTTCCGAGATCGCCGGATTCACCTCCCGACCCTGGAGATGTGCCAGCAACTCGGCTGTTTCCAGCGAGGCGCCTAAGCCCAGCAGCATTGTTTGGATTGCGGAGATGATGCTGTCGCGGCCAAACAGGGCGACGAACCACGGAATCCCCGCCGCAAAGGCCCGACGACCCTCGAGGGAGAATTCGAGGGCGGCGAGGTCGTCCATGCTCTGGGCCCACAGGTGCTCGAGCGTATCGGCCGATGATCGCAGGCGAGGCGCGTCCGCTAGCCATGTGGGGATCGTAAAGGGATGGCGCTCAGGGCCCCGTGTGGTGCAGGTTCTGCCAACCGGCATCACCTCGCCCGCTGCTTGGGGGACAACATCCACGCACGTCTTCCAGAGCTCACCTTCGTCGAGTGAAAGCGAGAAGCGGATGGTGTCACCGTCGATGTCGCCCGGGTAAGAGGTGGAGACCCAGGTAGCCAGCTCGACGGACCCCGAGTGGTAGCTGAACCGCATCGCTTCGTTGACCTTGCTCGCCTTTACAAGGCGCCCCTCTCCCGATCCAGCCAGTCGAACATCGAGAAGGGCAGCAAAGTCCGCACCCAGGATCAACTCCACAGTGACTGAGGTCGGTGCACCACTGCGGTTCTCAACGAGGACGTCTTCATGCAGAGTGTTGCTCTGGTAGCGGTGACGACTCACGAGCAACGTCGGCTCAGGGTGCTGCACTTCTCCGGCGACGCGGCTGCGCAATTGAAACAGGGCTTCGTCGGCTCGAATGAGTGCAGTATCTACGACTTCCGGCTCAGTTTGGTTGACGAGCAGGTGAAATTTGGAGAGGAATCTCGTGTCGTCGTAGAAGAATCCCTGAGGACCCGTACCGGCCAGGTTGCCGCTGCGGCCGGAGTAGCAGAAGGCCCGGTCCGCAATGGTGGCGATCCCGCCTCGCAGTACGGCCGGAACCCTCCCGACCTCCGACCAGCTCTGAGCGGGGTCAGTCACTACGACTCCGTCGCCCGTGTCGGTCGCGGGCAGCGGGCCCGTCTGCGAGGGCCAAGCGAGAACAAACCGGGCCTCTGGGCAGCAGGTCGAAAACCCAACACGCAGCCAGATACCGGCGCTTCACCCAGCGCTTGCCTGACACAAGCGGATGTTACCGGCTGCCCATGCCCGCTTGTCGCGCGGCTCCTCCACGGGTCTTCGCCAGCTGCGGACCCGGCTGGCCGCCGATGACCTTCGACGCCCGTACCCGGCCACGGACGATGATGGATGGACGCTGCAGTGCGATGGTGCGGGAATTTACTCTGCTGTGCTGAGGGTCGCGCGCGTAAGTGCTGCGGGGTGATCGATATGAATTCCTAACCGATAATCCGGACAGGCGCCGTCCGGTCGAAGTCGGGACTGCCGCCTCCGCGGGAATCTGGTGTCTCGTTTTCTTCTATCTTGCAGCTACTTCGACGGTGATTTCGGTCGTCTGGAAGCTGTCCCCGACGATACGCATGAGGGTCAGCGCCAGTTTGTTCCCGACGCCTGCCTCGTCGACTTGCCGTAACAGGTCGTCCCGACTGGAGACGGGTACTCCATCGGCGGCGATGACGATGTCGCCCACCATCAATCCGGCCTCCGTCGCTGGGCTGCCTCCGAAGACCTCAGTGATCACCGCCCCTTGTTCGACGGGTAGGGCGAATTGTCCTGCCAGCTGCGGAGTGATGGTGCGCAGGCCGACGCCGATGAAGGGTTGGCCGGCCTCGGCGACCACGTAACCGATGAAGGGGAGCGCTTGGTCGATGGGGATGGCGAAGCCGATGTTCTCGGCTTCCGTTGCAACGGCGGTATTGATGCCCACCAGCTCGCCGCGGGCGTTCAGCAATGGCCCACCCGAGTTCCCGGGGTTGATGGCGGCATCGGTCTGTAACACTCCCTCTAACGACGACGTCTCAGTTGCCACGTTCCGTCCCTTGGCGGACACGATGCCGACCGAGACTGAGAGGCCGAGGCCGAGGGCGTTGCCAATGGCGACGACGGGATCACCTACCTCAATGTCGCTGCTCGATCCCATCACGATGGGTTCGAGTCCGGACTTGTCATCGAGCAGGAGCAA
>JBHICV010000180.1:0-4574 GCA_046759765.1 Acidimicrobiia bacterium | reverse complement strand
CATTGACCGGCTTCGTTCTGGCGGTGTTCACACGGGAGGACGGCGCGCGGGCGGTGCAAGGCCCGCTCGCGGAAGTCGAACCGGCGGATATCTAGCCCCGTTCTTGTGACGTTTGACGACCGTATAGGTAGTTGAGCGTCACACGAATCGAGAGCCCGTTTTCTTGTGGCGCCGGAAGGCCGTATGGGTGGTGTGATGTCGCGGCTCATCGCTGACGTGCTGTGTCAGGACATCGCTGACATGTCTGGTTGTTCGCCGGTGGAGGTTAGGGGCTGGTAGCGGCGTTTGGGGTTGAGGTTGGCGGTGCCTATGAGCTGGTGGTCGGCGAACACCTCGACGATGACTCCGGTTTGTATGACGGTGAGGGTTGTGTCGGCTCGTTTGCTTCCAGCTCCGAGGAGGTGACCGTTCCAGGCGACGTGTCCGTTGGGATGGACTATCCGATGTCCGACCCGGGTGGGTGGCTCCGGGTTGATGGTTCCTGGCTGGGCTTTGGGAGTGGCCTGGTATCTGTCGGCGGGGATGGTCCGGCCGATGCCCTGATGGGGTCGCTGGTGGTTGTAGTAGCTGCGGAAGAAGCCGATCTGGGTTTGTAGCTCCCCGATGGTTGCAGCTGCGGGTTTCTGTGCTCGCAGCCACTTTTTGAGGGTCTGGTGGAACCGTTCGATCTTGCCGCAGGTTTGGGGATGGTAGGGGGAGGAGACGATCTGGTGGATGCCGGCCTGGGCGGCCCAGTCCTCGAACTCGACCCGGGTCCGGTGGCGGCGACCGGTGAACGCCAGACCACCGTCTGAGAGCAGCCGGGCCGGTGCTCCCGCTTCGCTGATAGCGGTCTGCATCGTCTGCCAGGCGTTTTGCATCGTCACTGCGGCTACTGCCCTCACCGCCGGCACGTAACGGGAGTGGTCGTCTATACAGTCGATGATCCAGATCTTGGAGTCATCGGCCAGCTGCCATTCGGTGGCGTCTATCTGCCATAGAGCGTTGGGTTGGGGCCATTCGCGGACCATCGTCATTTTGGGTCGTTTCTTAGGCTGCGGGACTACTTGGCCCCGTCGGACCAGAATCCGGTGGATGGTGGCGGCAGAAGGCCCGCCGATGCCCTTCTGCCGTAGATGCCAGCCGATCGTCAACGGCCCGGCGTCCAAGCCCGTTTCGGTCAGCTGCTTACGGAGAAGAACGATCTCATCCTCCAGCCAGGCCGGGGTCTGATGGGGGATACGACCCGGACGACGAGACCGCTCCCCAAGGCCCTGGATCCCCTCCTCCCGATACCGGCGTCTCCACTTGCTCACCGTCTGCCGAGACACCCCAAACTGTTCACACACCCCGCTGATGGACATATCGGGCTGCTCGGCCAGCAGCACCATCCGCATCTTCTCGTCCAAAGCAATCGCCTCCCTCGCCGCCACCGGAGCCTCCTCTCCTCGAACCAGAAAAGACTGACCAGGCAGCTCTCAAATGTCAGCGATGCTGCGCGACACCGATGGAAACGATCACATGAGACAGCTCACAACCGTATGGGTAGCTGAGCGTCACAAGAACAAGGAAACGAACACACGTTCGGGCCGGAGGGCACAGTACACTGGCGAGCCCGAAGACGCAGCCCGTCCATGTCCAGCGACACGATCACCATTCGCGGCGCCCGCGAGCACAATCTCAAGAACATCTCGCTGGAGCTTCCGCGCGAGAAGCTCATCGTTTTCACGGGGCTGTCCGGCTCAGGTAAGTCGTCGCTGGCGTTCGACACGATCTATGCCGAAGGCCAGCGCCGCTACGTGGAGAGCCTGTCGGCCTATGCCAGGCAGTTCCTGGGTCAGATGGACAAGCCCAATGTCGATTTCATCGAGGGTCTGTCTCCCGCCATCTCGATCGATCAGAAGAGCGCCAGCAGAAACCCGCGTTCCACGGTCGGCACCGTGACGGAGATCCACGACTATCTTCGCCTGCTCTTCGCCCGCATCGGTATCCCGCATTGTCCGAGGTGCGGTCGCGAAGTCACCCGCCAGACGCCGCAGCAGATCGTCGATCGGATCCTCGAACTTCCCGAAGGTACCCGGTTTCAGGTTCTCGCTCCGGTGGTCCGCGGGCGAAAGGGCGAGTACGAGACCTTGCTGGCTGATCTCTCCCAACAGGGCTTCAGCCGGGCTCGCATCGACGGGGAGGTACGCGATCTCAGCGAGCACATTCGGCTGGATCGTTACTTCCAGCACACGATCGAAGTGGTTGTCGACCGGCTGGTGCAGAAGAAGAACATCGGGCGCAGGCTGACTGACTCGATGGAGACTGCTCTCCAACTGGCGGAGGGCGTCGCGGTGGTAGAGGTCGAGGACGGGCGGAGCTTGACGTTCAGTCAGCATCTCGCCTGCCCTCACGACGGGTTGTCCTTCGAGGAGCTGCAACCGCGCAACTTCTCGTTCAACAGCCCCTATGGAGCTTGCGAAGAGTGCTCAGGCATCGGAACGAGGTACCAAGTCGATCCTCAGCTGGCCATACCCAATCATGATCTGTCGATTGCAGACGGAGCGATCGCGCCCTGGTCAGGGCACCGCGGTCGTTACTTCCAGCGGCTCCTGGAGGGGGTTGCCGAGTTGCACGGATTCAGCGTCGAGACACCTTTCTCAGATCTGAAGCCGTCCGAGCAAAAACTGGTTCTGTACGGGACAGGCGAGACGCCGGTCAAGGTGTCGTATGTCAATCGGTTCGGACGCCGCCGCCAGTACACGACCACTTATGAGGGCGTGGTGCCGTTCCTGCGTAGGCGTCACGAGGAAGCTGATTCCGATTCGGCCCGGGAGTACTACCAGGAGTACATGCGAGAGGTCCCATGTGATGCGTGCGGGGGGGCACGTCTGAACCCGATCGCCTTGGGAGCAACGGTCGCGGGCCTGAACATCCATGAGGTCTCCTCGCTGGCGCTCTCGGACGCTGACGACTTTCTGTCCGGCCTCGATCTGACCGAAAGGGAGCGAGCCATCGCCGAGCGAGTGCTCAAGGAGGTTCACGAGCGGCTTCGGTTCCTACTGGACGTCGGTCTCGACTATCTCACTCTCTCCAGAGGCGCGGCCAGCCTGTCGGGTGGCGAAGCGCAGCGGATTCGGCTCGCCACTCAGATCGGGTCGGGGTTGGTTGGAGTTCTATACATTCTCGATGAACCATCCATCGGCTTACACCAGCGCGACAACCATCGGCTGATGGAGACCCTGGCCCGGCTTCGTGACCTCGGCAACACGGTCATCGTCGTCGAGCACGACGAGAACACCATCAGATCGGCCGATTACATCGTTGACCTCGGGCCTGGAGCCGGGGAGTACGGCGGAAGGGTGGTGGCCGAAGGGACGATGGCCGAGATCGAAGCTGAGCCGTCATCCGTGACGGGGGACTACCTGACCGGTCGGAAGAGCATCCCCGTGCCGGAACGGAGGCGAGAGACGACCGACCTCTGGCTCGAGGTCGTGGAGGCGGCCGAGAACAATCTCAAGAGCATCGATGTCCGCTTCCCACTCGGTTTGCTCATCTGCGTCACCGGCGTCTCAGGGAGCGGCAAGTCGTCCCTGGTGGAGGAGATCCTGTCCAAGGCGCTTCGCTCACGTCTGTACAGCTCCCGTGAGGTCCCAGGGCGACACAAAACGGTCAAGGGGCTGGATCACATCGACAAGGCGATCACCATCGATCAATCGCCGATCGGCCGTACCCCGCGATCCAACGCCGCCACGTACACGGGCGTTTTCGACCGGATCCGCAAGTTGTTCGCGGCGAGCCCGGAAGCGAAGGTCCGCGGCTATAAGCCCGGGAGGTTCTCGTTCAACGTACGCGGTGGGCGCTGCGAGAACTGCCGCGGGGACGGGACGATCAAGATCGAGATGCACTTCCTCCCCGACGTTTACGTCCCATGCGAAGTATGTGAAGGACGCCGGTACAACCGTGAGACTCTCGAGGTTCTCTGGAAGGGCCGCTCGATTGCGGACGTCCTCGACATGTCCGTCACCGAAGCACTGAGGTTCTTCGAACATCAGCCGCCCATCGCCCGAATTCTGCAGACGCTCCACGACGTAGGGCTCGGCTATATCAAACTCGGTCAGCCGGCGCCCACCCTGTCAGGCGGCGAGGCCCAACGCGTCAAGCTGGCGAGCGAGCTGGGAAAGCGAGCCACCGGTAGCACGTTCTACATACTCGACGAGCCGACGACGGGACTGCACTTCGATGACACGAGGAAGTTGCTGGGCGTTCTGCAGCGAATAGTCGACCTGGGCAACACCGTCGTTGTCATCGAACACAATCTCGACGTGATCAAGCAGGCAGACTGGATCATCGATCTGGGACCGGAGGGCGGCGACGAGGGCGGACGGATCGTCGCGGAGGGCTCGCCGGAGCAGGTAGTGGAGCTCCCTGAGAGCTATACCGGCAAGTTCCTCAGAGAGGTTCTCTGAAGCTCTGGGCTCACTACGGCCTTGCGGGTGGCCATTGCCAGGAATCCCAGGGTCCAAAGCGGAGCGAAGACCCTGACCGCATTGTTTCCTCCTCCCCATATGACGGAGGAGGCCGTCGCGGCCACGCCGAGCCAGGGCAGGATC
>JBHICV010000179.1:0-4596 GCA_046759765.1 Acidimicrobiia bacterium | reverse complement strand
CCCGACCAGCAGTGCTCGCCGCTCGGGAGAAGGGGCGCCTTCCTCGGCATCTCCTACGGCCCGTCGGACCTTGGGCGTCACCAGCCCTAGCAATCGACCGAGGACCACCAGGCCGGCTATGGCCGAGATCGAAGCCACAAACACCGATAGCCCAGTCGATAGGTCGGGATGGGTGCTGCCCGCGTACGCGCCGAAGGCACCAAAGGCAGCGAAGCCGACCATCGGAACCCACGAAGCTCTGCTCGAGAGAATCCCCAGAACGGCACCCAAAGCCAGGCTGACGACGACGATGCCGACGATCAGAGCGAGCTTGTCGTAGAGGCCGAATACCGCGATCGCGAACCGAGTTACGGGCTCTGGAGAGATGTCGATGATGAGCTCGCCGATTGCCTCGACCAACGAAGACCCGGCCCCGAGCAAACCGGTTAGGAGCTCCGAGACGGCGATGGAGACAGCGGCGGCGGCGGCACCGGCTGTAGCACGCGCCGCAACTGAAGGCGGGGCAGGCATGTCAGTGACGGGGCTCGGCGAAACTGACGGCGCCGGAGAATCCATAACGCCAGCGTACGCTGCCGCTACGGCTTATCGCGAGCTTCCCGAGCCGGTTTAGGAAAAGTTCAGACAGACCGGTTGCTAGGTTGCACCGGTGAATTCCAAGGGTCTGCTCACCGGCGCTTTCGTCCTCGTCTGGTTTGCCGCCCTCACGGAAGGCCTGTCCTGGGCGCTCTTCCTCCACTTCCCCGGCTACCTCCAGGATCTGGGCGCCAGCGAGGTGCAGATCGGCGTGGTCGTTGGGGTGGCATCGCTCACGTCGATTGCCGCCCGGCCGTGGGTGGGGCAGGCGTCCGACACCCGCGGCCGTCGACCACTCATCCTTCTGGGCAACGCCATCAACGTCCTCGCGTTGTTCCTCTACTTGACAGTGAGCTCCATCGGACCATGGCTCTACGTCGTCAGGATCATCCACGGAATCGGGATTGGAATCCTCTTTCCGGTTCTCTTCACCTACGCCGCCGACGTTGTGCCGGAGGACCGTCGGACCCAGGGCTTGGCCCTCTTCGGTGTCTCGGGTCTTCTGCCCATCGCCCTTGGAGGCGTCATAGGGGATCTGGTCCTGGGGTTATGGGATTTCCAAGCGCTCTTCATGACTGCGCTCTCGTTCGCCATCATCGCACTGCTCCTTTCGTTGTCTCTACGCGAGACGGTGAAAATGGGTGAATCATCCGCAGTGCCACGAAGAGGATTCTTTAGGGCTCTGGGAGATCGGCGGCTCCTGCCTCTGTGGTTCATAATCGGTGTGTTCGCGCTGGTTCTCACTTCGTACTTCATCTTCCTCAAGACCTTCATCGGTGAAACCGGCATCGGCTCGGTGGGTTTGTTCTTCGCGGTCTATGCAGTCACTGCCATCTTGCTCCGAGTGTCTCTTGGCTGGCTCCCCGATCGCGTAGGACCGCGTCGCGTCCTCTATCCATCCTTCGGAGCACTTGCCCTTGGGTTCCTGGTCCTCGCCGGGACCGGATCTGCCTTGCACATTGCCTTAGCGGGGATGCTGTCGGGCATTGGCCATGGCTTCGGTTTCCCGATCCTTCTGACGATGGTCGTCGACCGCGCCACCGATGCCGAACGGGGATCAGCTGTAGCGCTCTTCACGACGGAGATAGACCTCGGCCTTCTTATCGGTGGTCCAGTCCTCGGCGCGGTCATAGACGTCTGGGGCTACAGCGCGATGTTTGCCGCGTGTGCGTTCGTCATCGTGGCTGCGATACCTGTCTTCAGCATGTGGGACCGCGCTGCCATCGACAGGGCCGTCCAAGAGGTCTGAGCTCTCAGCGCCTCTTGACTCTTCCCCGCACCCGTGGGAAGCGGGTCGGAGCATGGAGGTAGCAGTAGTCGCGGCGGTTGTAGTGGGAGAGAACTGTGTCACAGCCCTCTTCGGCGCAGGTACGCCCCGCGCGACCCAACAGGGGCCGCCGTCCCGAGGGCGGGACTCGGCGGGCGCGGATGATGTCGGGCATGCTCAGCCGGTAGTCCCGGCCTCCTCCGCATGATCAGCAAAGCGTCGGAACCGATCGCCCCAGTTACCGTTCACGAACCGTTCGGCTATTTCCGGCAGCTTCTCCTTGAGCTTCGCAACACGTTCGGGATCGATGTCTCGATCAGCAGTGGCTACTTTCTCGTCGATCGCCTCTTCGGCCGCAGCCACGAGCTCGTCGATCACGACCTGGACGGCAACGCCGTTGTCTTCCGCAACTGAAGCGATCGTCTCCCCCGCCAGAACTTCAGCCTTGAGAAATTCGGGGTCGATCCCGATGGCCCCCGCCGATACCTCGAGAGCCGCGCCGAAGAGCCGCCGCGCTCGATGACGGTAGTGGTCCACCTTCTCGCGGAAATGCTCGGCACCCGCGTCGACAATCGCCCCCACCATCGCCGCTTGCTGCTCCGGAGTGACCACCGTGGGGACGAGATGCGCGGTCGCATCGAAGAGCCATTGCCTGGCCCGTTCCATCCCGGGATACTCCTCGGTTTGGGCAGCAGCGTCCGTCTGCTGGGCCACAGCCAGGGTGGGCGCGGTGAGGAGAGCCACCGCGGCCACGCCTCCAGCTACAAGAACCAACATCGCCGAGACTCCGATGAGGATGCGTCGCACTGCCAACTCCTTGCGTAGTTGCCCATAGGTTGCACCCCACGTGTAAAGGAACTCTGAACGGCAGATGAGAACTGGATAAGAAGCGCCGAGGAGACTGATTCTCACGCCTTTCTTAGGCGAGTCTCATCAACCGCTGAGGGCCGTCTGTCACACTCCTGGGGATCGAAGGAGCGTGATGAAACCCAGTCTGGTTGGGCTGCTTGCCGCCCTAGCACTCGTCGCCGTTGCTTGTGGCAGCGAAGCTTCCGCCGAGGGTGTCGCCAGCCTCAGCGATACCGACACCACTATCGGCGCTGAACCGAGCGGCGAAACAGAAGACCTCAACGTTGAGGAATCCTTTCTCGCCTTCACGCAGTGCATGCGTGACGAGGGGATCGACCTGCCGGATCCCGAGCTCGATGCCAATGGAAACATCACCTTCGGAGGGTTCGACCGGGATCCGGGGGCAGACCCCGAGGACATCAGAGCTGCGTTCGGCGTATGCCAGGAGCACATCGAGGGCGTTGTCCAGCAATTCATTGGGAGGGACTTGACCGAGATTCAGGACACGTTGGTCGAATACGCCGCTTGCATGCGCGAGAACGGCTACGACATGCCCGACCCCGACTTCTCCGGCTTCGGACCAGGCCAGGGCGGCGGTCCGTTTGGCGGAGCCATCGATCCCAACGATCCGGCTTTCCAAACCGCCAATGAAATCTGCCAAGAGATCTTCACCGATGCCTTCGGAGGCCGGCTCGGAGGACCCGGCAACGGACGTCCCGGGTCATGAGCGGCAGGCGGAACGAAACCCCGACGGAAACTCTTACTGAGACCTCCCTGCCGCGGGATGGTTCCGCCAAGTCGCGAAAACCCCAGCGCGGCTGGCTCGCCGCCGGAGTCACGCTCGCAGCGGTTGCGATAGCAGTAGTCGGTTACTGGCTGATATGGGGCAGCGAAGACGGGAGCTTCGAACAGACTGCTTCCATCAGAACCGCCGAGGTGGTCCGCACGGACCTGACCGAGACCGAAACCCTCGACGGAACCCTCGGTTTTGCGGAGGGCGATCCGATCTCCACTGGGTTCAGCGGGATCTTGACGTCCTCGGTCGATGCCGGAGAGGTGGTAACCGAAGGCGCCATCCTCTACTCGGTCGACGCCGAACCCGTCGTTCTCCTCTACGGCGAGGCACCCGCCTTCCGCGACATCGGCCTGGGCGATGGGGAGCTGATGATTGTGAACCGGGTTGCAGGGACGCTTACTGCGGTAGCACAGGAATACAGCATCGCCTCTGAAGGCAGCAACCTCTATTGGGTCAACAACCAACCGGTCACTCTGCTCTATGGCGACATTCCCGCCTGGCGCAACCTCCGGCGCAACATTGAAGGCCCAGATGTGCGTCAGCTGGAGGAGTCGCTGGTCGCTCTCGGCTACGACCCCGACGGAACCGTGACGATCGACGAGGACTTCACGTCGTCAACTGAGGCCATGGTCGAACGCTGGCAGGAGAACTTAGGTGCCGCCGAAGATGGCAGGGTCGATCTGGGCGAGGTCGTGTTTCTTCCCGGGCCGGTCCAAATCACCGACATTCTGTCTGACCCAGGCGCGACCGTGGCAGGTTCCCAGACCCTCATGGTGGTTGCCCCGATAACCGATACCGAGCGTCCCGACGTCGCTCAACTTCAGGAGTCGCTTCTGAGGTTGGGATTCGGTACCGGTCTGGAGGTCAATGGCATCTTCGATGACGAAACCGAGGCTGCGCTGAAGCAGTGGCAGGAATCAGTGGGAATGGAGAACGACGGAGTCGTCGACCTGGGCGAGGTGGTGTTTCTCTCCGGGGCGGTGCGCATCGCCGACGAGCTCGTCACACTTGGAAGCCCCGTGAACGCCGGAACCCCCGTTCTGGCCACATCTTCGAGTGAGATTGTCGTCACAGTCGACCTCCCGGCCACCGATCGCGATTTGCTGGCAGA
>JBHICV010000178.1:0-4600 GCA_046759765.1 Acidimicrobiia bacterium | reverse complement strand
TCCATGAGCGAGCCGTCTTCTTGCTCGGCCATCTGGCGCCGACTCGCTACGCCAGGCAGCGCGTGCCTCGCGAAGAAGCGGGCCGAGGCGACCTTTCCTTCGTAGAAGTGGCGGTCGGCTTCGTCTTGGCCGTTGAGCGCGGCCAATGCGACTTCGGCGTGTCGGAGCAGCAGCCAGCCAATCACCACCTCGGCGAGGCTCTCGAGGAATGGGTTGGCATGGAGGCCGGTCTTATAGATCTCAGCGGGCTCTTGCAGGTAGCCCATTGAGTGCGACACCATCACCTCGAGCTGTCCTCTTAAGTCCTCCAGCGCGGCTCCGAGCAGCTCTCGCTCGTCCGCCAGCGAGTCTTCAGCTTCTCCTGCCTTGACGAACTCGTGAATTTCGGTGAGCAGATCCTGGAGCGTTTCTCCGCGGTCCCGGATGATCTTCCGGAAGAACAGATCGAGAGCCTGGATGCCGGTAGTGCCCTCGTACAGAGAGTCGATCTTGACGTCCCGTATGTATTGCTCGAGTGGGTAGTCCTTCGTGTACCCACTGCCGCCGAAGACTTGGAGCGATTGACCAAGAAGCTCGTAGGCCTTCTCCGATGAGTATCCCTTCACGAGAGGCAAAAGGAGATCCTGGCGGCGCTCCCATCGGTCGTCGTCCGGCCTGAGCAAAGACTGATCGTGCACCCAAGCCGTGTAGTAGTACAACGCGCGCAGTCCCTCGACATAGGCCTTCTGGAGCATGAGCATCCGGCGCACGTTGGGATGATTGATGATCGCCACTCGCGGGGCGGCTTTATCGGTGGCCTGCGTCATATCCGGCCCTTGGACTCGCTCTTGTGCGAACTCCAAGGCATGGAGATAGCCACTCGAGAAGGTCGCCAGCGACTTGGCGCCGATGAGCATACGGGCGAATTCGATCACACGAAACATCTGCCGGATTCCATCGTGGATTCCTCCGACCAAGTAGCCGACGCAAGGTGAGTCCTGACCAAAGACCATCTCGCAGGTTGCCGAGGCCTTGATACCCATCTTGTCCTCGAGGCGGGAGATGACATAGCCGTTGCGCTCGCCGATTGTCCCGTCCTCCGATACCAGGTACTTGGGCACTATGAACATCGACAGCCCTTTGGTCCCAGGCGGAGCGTCGGGAGGTCGGGCCAACACCAAGTGAACGATGTTCTCGAAGTAGTCGTTGTCGCCCGACGTGATGAACCGCTTGACGCCCGCGAGGTGATAGATGTCGCCTTCGACGGGGATGGCTTTGGTGGTGCCGGCTCCGACATCTGAACCCGCATCGGGCTCCGTGAGGACCATCGTGCCGCCCCAGGGTCGGTCGATCATCTGGCGAGCCCAGAACTCACGCTGCTCCTCGGTGCCCTCGTCCGCGATGACCCTGGCCATCAGTCCGGTTCCCGCCGTCAGGTATGCCGTCGGGTTGGACCCCGCCCACATCTCCTGCATCGCCCAATGCAGCGACGGAGGCGCAGCCGCACCTCCGAAATCCGGCGGCATCGAGAAGCTCTGCCAGCCGGCGCCGTAATAGGAGTCGAGGCTGCGCTTGAGGCTCTCGGGCAGCCGCACGCCTCCGTCGACGAGCTCGGCAGGGTTGCGGTCGGCGTCCTCGAAGCTGGCACCGAAGTCACCCAGAGACATGTTCTCGACCTCTTGGAGGATCAGGCGAGCGGTGTCCGAGTCGACGTCGAAGGGGGTTGAGGAGAGATACTCGTCGAGTCGGCTGACCTCGAAGAGGTTGAAGTGGATGTCGCGGAGGTTGTTTCGGAAGTGACCCATGTCGTCCTGTGTAATTTGAGTGTACACTCTATTTTCGCCTACTTGGACTCCGATGGCTCGTTACCGCACCGGCATTGAGACCAGATCCCGCATTCTCGAAGCGACTCGGGCACTGTTGGGCGAAGTAGGCCTCGATGGCACGACGATCAAGGCCATCTGTCAGCGGGCAGCCATCAAGCCCGGCTCGTTCTACAACCTGTTCGAGTCGAAGGACGAGGCGATCCTCAGCGTGATTGCAGACGCCATCGCGGCCGTCGACCCGCGCCCGGATGGAGCGGGCCACGACTCGATTCCCGAGCTTGTCGACGCCTACTTGGACTTCGTGCTCGGCCAGCCCGACCTTGCCAAGATCTATCTCCAGTTGGCCGTGTCCGGAGGCCTGACAGACCCGGTGCTCGCCCACCGGATGCTCGGGCACCACCACCGGCGGGTGGATCGGTTCTCTGACGCCTTGCGCCGCGAGTCGCTTGAGCTTTCAGAGGAGGAAGCCCGGCTGCGGTCCGAGCGGCTCTTGGCAACCCTCAACGGTCTTGCCTTCGTGAGTTTCCTCGACCCGGAGTTCGATCTGCGGACCCACGTAAAGGATCTGTTGCCGACGCTGGTGTGAACCCTCAGGCGTCGGTCTTGAACAGCATCACGTCGCCGTCGGTAACGACGTAATCACGGCCCTCCGTTCGCATGAGTCCCGCGGAGCGAAGCTGGGGCTCGCCTCCCTGCTCGAGGAGATCCGGGATTCGGTACACCTCGGCTCGTATGAAATGGTCCGCAAAGTCGGTGTGAATTTCGCCGGCTGCCTCGATGGCTGTTCCGCCCTCGGGGAGTTGCCAGGCTCGGACCTGGGTAGGTGTGGTGAAGAAGCTGATGAGACCAAGGAGCCGGTAGGTCTTGCGGGCGAGCACCGAGGTCCCCGGCTCGGTGACGCCGGCCTCTTTCCGAAACTCTTGCTGATCCTCCGGCGCCAGCTCCGCGATCTCGGCCTCGAGCTGAGCGGAGATCACAACCACCGGCGCTCGCTCCAAAGCCGCCATCTGCCTGACGACCTCTACACACGCATCGTCACTTTCCTCTTCACCCACGTTGCAGACGTATAGCAGCGGCTTGGCCGTCAGAAGCTGCGCATCGCGGATCGCGAGCTCGGCCTCCTCGGTCCACGGCTCCGACCTGAAAGGTCGGCCGTCTGTCAAGACTGCGATCAGCTTTTCGATGGCCTTCAGGGAGTGTTCGGCATTCTTGTCACCGGTCCGATGCGCTCGCGCGGCCTTTTGACGCCGGCCTTCTAGGACTTGGAGGTCGGCCAGCGTCAGCTCATCGCGGACTGTGTCGATTTCGTCTGCAGGATCGAGCTTTCCCGTGACCGAGGCGACGTTCGGGTCCTCGAAGCAGCGGACTAGGTGCAGCATGGCGTCGACCGCCCGGATGTGAGAGAGGAACTGGTTACCGAGGCCCTCCCCTTCTGACGCGCCTCTCACGAGCCCGGCGATATCGACGATCTCAACTGTTGCCGGGATCACGTCGCGGTCGGGAAAGATCCCGGCTAGCTGGTCGAGCCTCCCGTCGGGAACCGGCACCACGCCCACGTTCGGATCGATCGTGGTGAAGGGGTAGGCGGCCCGCTCCACTTGAGCGGCCGTCAGAGCAGTGAAGAGCGTGCTCTTGCCAACGTTGGGCAGCCCGACGATTCCGGCTTTGAGGGCCATCAGCCGAGTTTGACAGGCAGACACCGTTTCTTGTCAATCTGAATGCCGCCAGGCGCCATCTCGATTGACAGAAACGCGTTGTCGTCGGCCCGTTAGGCCGAGACAGCCACGGAGATCGAGTGGTATCCCTCGGCTCCGTCGGGCCGGGGTGGGCGGGGAGTCGCGCCCTGGGTTATACCGGTGGCGTCGGTGGCGCGTACGGAAACGAGATGGCTGCCGGGCGGGGCGTCCCAGTCGATGGCCCATTGGACCCAGGTGTCCTTGGACAGCGGCTCCGAGACCTGGGCTTCCCGCCACGCGTCGTCGCCAGTCCGAACCTCGACTTTGGTTATGCCTCGGTTCTGGGCCCAAGCGACGCCGGCGATTTGGTTGAGCCCGGGGTTCAGCCTTGCCCCGCTTCGGGGAAGGTCGATGCGCGACTGGGTCTTGACGGGTCCCTCCTTCGACCACCCTCGTGGAATCCAATAAGCGTCAAAGGCCTCCCAAGTGGTTAGCTCGATTTCGGAGAGCCACTTCGTCGCCGACACATATCCATAAAGACCGCTCACGACGATGCGCGCCGGAAAGCCGTGCTCGAAGGGAAGCGGCTCACCGTTCATGCCGACTGCAACTAGCGCCTCGCGTCCGTCGAGAGCTGTCTCAGTCGGGAAGCCAACCGTGAACTTGTCGACAGAACGACCCACGATCTGGGTGGCACCATCGTGAACTCCGGCCCGGACCAGCAGGTCCTCCAGCGGAACGCCCAGCCACTTGGCATTGCTGATGAGGTTTCCACCGACTTCATTCGATACGCAGCAAAGCGTCACATATCGTTCGATCATTGGCATGTCGAGCAGGTGCTCATAGGTGAGCTCCAACGGGCGGTCCACCATGCCAGTGATGCTCATCGACCAGCCCTCCAGGTCGATCCTCGGCGGGGTGAGTGCAGTGTCGATTCGATAGAACTCCTCATTGCTGGTCACAATGGGACTGAGACCCGAAACATTGAACGAAGCAGCCGGGCTGGGGTCCGAGACGGTCGCGCGTGCCAGGGGCAGCACGACCTCGTCCCTGCCGGCGGCTGCGATCTTCGCACGGCTGAGAAGTGCGCGGCCGACCCCCGCGGACGCCACGGCGAAC
>JBHICV010000177.1:0-4604 GCA_046759765.1 Acidimicrobiia bacterium | reverse complement strand
AGGTTCATGACCCAGATCAGACGACCGCGGGCGGCTTCGACCGCCTCAGGTATGCCCGGGACCATCAGAGCCGTGATCAGGGACGTATAGAGGCTCCCTGGGCCGATCACGATCTGGTCTGCCTCCGTAATGGCATCGAGAGCCTCGCGGGTTGCCTTCGTGTCCTCGGGGATGAGCTTCATCTCCTCGATGCGGCCGCGGGTGCTGTTGATGGTGGCCTGGCCCTCAACGATCGTGCCGTCAATGGTCGCCTGCAGATGCAACGAGGTCGGCGCGGCCGGTATCACACGTCCCAGAGCACCCAGCATGACTTCCGCCGTCCGGATAGCGGTCGTGAAGTCGCCAAGCAGATCGGTTAGCGACGCGAGTATCAGATTCCCGAGGGAGTGGCCGGCCACGTCTGTGTCCTCGAAGCGGTACGCGAACAGCTCGCCGAAAACGGACGGCTCAGGACTCAGGGCCAGCAATGCCTTTCGAACATCCCCCGGTGGCGGGATGTCCAGCGTGCTGGTGAGCCGGCCGGAGCTTCCCCCGTCGTCGGCGACAGTGACGATTCCGGTCACGCTCGACGCGTACGCCAGAACTGCCTCGAGGGCCTGCGCCAGTCCATGGCCTCCGCCGATCGCGACTACCGCCGGCCCGCCCGGAGACAGCTCTAGCGGGCTGAGCTGGGTCTGAGGCTCGTAGGTGCTCATCGGTCGATGTCTCGGTGCTGGATCGACACGGACACACCCTGGTCCTCGAGCCATTGGGCCAGCTCTGAGGCGATGGCAACTGACCGGTGCCTCCCACCGGTGCAGCCGATTGCGACCGAGACGTACGATTTGCCCTCGTTTCGGAATCGCGGGATTAGGAAGTCAAGAAGTTCCTCCAGTCGCTCGATGAATCCCTTGGCATCCTCATGACCGAGAACGAAGGCCCGGACCGGCTCATCGAGTCCTGACAACGGCCTCAGCTCTTCCTCCCAATATGGGTTGGGAAGAAAGCGGGCGTCGAGCACCAGGTCGGCGTCCCGGGGCGAGCCGTGCTTGAAACCGAATGAAGTGATAGCCACGCGCATGGGGCGCTCAGGCTCGCCCTCCCGGAACTGCTCCTCTATGCGCCCGCGAAGCTGATGAACGTTGAAGTCGGTGGTATCCACCACGAGGTCGGCGGTCGCCCGTAGCTCGGAGAACAACTCCCGCTCCGATGAAATGGATTCGGGCAGTGTGGCGAGACCCAGCGGATGCGGACGACGGTTCTCTTCGTAGCGTCGAATCAGCGCCTCTGTGTTGGCATCCAGGAACAGCAAGAGAACGCCGACTCCTTGACGCATGAGGTCGTCCATCGCCTCCGTCAGCTCTTCGAGCGCAAATCCTCCGCGCGAGTCCACGACCATCGCCAGCCGCCGCGGAGATTCGGCGAGGTCGTTGACACGAACTACCTCTCCGATGAGGGTCGGCGGCAGGTTGTCCACTACGAAGTACCCCAAATCCTCCAGTACTCGCGCGGCAGTCGAGCGCCCGGCGCCCGACATGCCCGTTAGCACCACCACTTGGGGCCTATCCAGCACGGGCATTCCTTCTTTGTCCATGTAGAGCAGCGTAGAGGTCGCCAGCCACCGTGGCGGGGACCACTTCCGCGAGTGCCTCGAGGTCGGCTTCTCTCATCCGCTTCAGCGATCCGAAGTGTCGGAGAAGCTTCTTCTTTCGCGCCGGTCCAATGCCTTGTACGTCATCCAGTATCGAGTCGACCATCGACTTCGCCCGAAGTTTGCGGTGGTAGGTGACGGCAAACCGGTGCGCCTCGTCACGCACCTGCTGGAGTAGATAGAGGGCCTCTGCGTCGCGGGCTATCTGAAGGGGGTCTGGCTCACCGGGTAGATAGACCTCTTCCATGCGCTTCGCCAGACCCACCGCCGGGATATCCAGCTCCAGCTCGTCCAACACCTTGACAGCTCGGGCCAGCTGGCCGGCTCCGCCGTCGACCACGACCAGGGACGGCGGATAGGCGAACCGCTTCCGCTTCTCGACCGGAAGCTCGCGCTCGGCCAGGTAAGCCTGGAAGCGGCGGCGCAGCACTTCCTCCATAGACGCGAAGTCGTCCTGCTCCTGAATCGTGCGAACGCGGAAGTGCCGATAATCGGATCGGCGTGGCAACCCGTCCTCGAAGACGACCATCGACCCGACCGTGTTCGTTCCCTGGATGGTGGAGATGTCAAAGGCCTCGATCCGAAGCGGAGGGTCTCCCAGGCCCAGCGCATCCTGCAGGCTTCTCAGCGCTCGAGCGCGCGCATTGTGATCCGACTGGCGCCGGAGCCGGTGGCGCTCGAAGGCCTCCTGGGCGTTCGTACCGGCCGTCTCGAGGAGCCGGCGCTTGGCTCCCCGTTGAGGGACGCGGAGTGAGACTTGGCCTTCTCTGCGCTCCGCCAGCCATGCCTCCCACACCTCCGCACCCGGAGGCATCTCTTGGACCAGGACCTGTGGCGGCGGCTTCTCATCCCCGTATAGCTCCCTCAGCATGCTGGCCACGATCTCACCCGGGGTGAGCGGCTCGACCTTGTCGATGATCGTCCCCAAACGACCCACGACCCGCCCACGACGCACCATGAGCACCTGAACCGCGGCCTCGAGCTCGTCTTCCACCAGTGCCACGAGATCGAAGTCCTCCGGACGGTCGGTGACCACCTCTTGTCGAGCGATGGCACGACGCACGTCCCGCAGCTGGTCGCGGTAGCGGGCGGCTTGCTCGTATTCGAGCACGTCGGCGACTTCCTTCATCTCCCTCTCGAGGTGGCCCACAACTTCATCCGTGTCGCCCTCCAGGAAGGAGGCGAGACCCTCCACCATTTCGGCGTAGTCATCGGCGGAGACATCTCCTATGCAAGGCCCCGAGCACTTACCGATGTGATAGAGCAAGCAGGGTCGGCCCATCGCCTCCTGCCTCCGGAATAAAGAGTCCGAGCAAGTTCGGATCGGGAAGGTCTTCAGGAGGAGGTCGAGAGTCGATCTGATGGCATACGCGTGCGCGTACGGTCCGAAATATTGGGTGCCCTTCCGCTTGCGCCCTCTCATCACGCGGGCCCGGGGCCACTCGTCGGATCGCGTCAAGGCGAGGTATGGGTAGCTCTTGTCATCGCGCAGTCGATAGTTGAAACGGGGCCGATGACGCTGAATGAGCGAGTACTCGAGCATCAGCGCTTCGACCTCATTGGCAGTGACGATCCACTCCACACTCTCGGCCGTCTCCAACATCGAGGCCCTCTCCGGCTGTTGTTTCGTGAAGTACGACGAGACGCGCTTCCGCAGCGACTTGGCCTTGCCGACGTAGACGACCTGGCCGTGTTCGTCGCGGAAAAGGTATGCGCCCGGTGCGTCGGGTATCTCTGCGGTGCTGGGCCGCTCCACAAGCCGATCCTAGGACGGTGCCGGCTTTCCGCCGGAGACGATCGAGCTAGCCGATACGGTCTACAACCAACTTGCGCCGGCACCTCCGACGCTCCGCGACGATTCGATAAAAACGCTCGCCGGGTCCGCCAACCAGGCGATGGAGCGGTGCCCAAAGAAAGGAGATTGGCAGCCGCTCGGCCACATTCCCCAAGGCCGCGAAGCCTGCAGCTCGCTCTGTCGGGGACACCAGCTGCACAGACGTGAGCGCCTCCTCGTGGCTGACCGAGAGCCGCTCTAGCTCAGCGGTCTCGGAGGATCCAACGAAGCGGTGCACCCTCAGCCAGTCCAGCGCACGGATACCTGCCACGATCCGACTGCAGAACCCGCATTCATCGTCGAACACCACCTCTCGCGACGACGGCTGGAGATCGAGGAACAACAGATAGACCGCCAGCATCTCCAAGGCAAAGACGACCAGCTGCACTGCGGGATCCATCAGCAGCACGATCGATACATGAAAGGCCAGGCCGAGGACCAGCGCCGCCGGCCGGTACCGACGGGACCAGAGTCCCAGTGCCAGAAACGCCTCCAGAACTACTACGAGGCCGGCGAGCGTCATCATCACCACCGGCACCCGGAGCCCGTCGGGGACCGGAACAAAGCCAGTGCCCAACTGGGCGGCGAGCACCCCTCCGCCCAGGAAGCCGGCGTTGAGCTTGGTCAGCGCCGCGAATCCGTAGACGATGGAGATCTGTGCCTTCATGAGCAGAATCGGGCCGGCCGGGACGGTCTCCCTCGGGCTGACCCTGGAGTCGAGCGACATCGCCGCTCCTGCATCGCCGACGGTAAGCAGAAGCACGAGCAGAGCGAGTCGGGAGAGGTGATTGCTGTAGGCCTGCTGATCGGAAAGTAGAACGACCCCCAGCACGATGAAGAGGACGCCTCCGGCAGCGCGGGTCCGCAGTCCTAGAGTGAAAGCGAGGGCGGCTGCGACCCAGACGACAAGGACCGCAATGACCAGTGCCGGGGTAGGTTCGGGAGCCCACTCCGCATTCGGCAGGCGAAGAATCTCGGGACGGGTCAGTGGCCACATGATCTTCACGCCTTCCCAGGCGCGGAGCAGTGCCGCAGCACCCACGACGATCCGAACGAAGCCGACGGGCCGGGCGGGTACAGGCCGCCTGATTGCTTCGTACAGGCGATCGATCACGGACATACGACGAGCGCCGCCTGACT
>JBHICV010000176.1:0-4635 GCA_046759765.1 Acidimicrobiia bacterium | reverse complement strand
ACCTATGTGGTGCCCTAGTTGCCCATCAAGGAAGTGTGGGCTGCTCAGACGTCGACTACTGCTGCTTTACCCCGACCAGCACCTTGGAACGTTGATCTACGGTTTCTTCAGTACCGAGGTCGCCGAGAATCGTGGCTTCAGAATGGCTTTAGGCAACCACGCTCCGTGAGAGATGAAGGAAACCCCAGGCCGTTGACCTGGGGTTTCTCGTAGCGGGGGCGGGATTTGAACCCGCGACCTTCGGGTTATGAGCCCGACGAGCTACCTGACTGCTCCACCCCGCGTCGCTCCAGGGCATTGTAGCCCTCCGGCCCACCGTTCACAGATCTCAACTGTCGTCGAAGATTCCTGGGAGCTTCGGTAGCTCGAAGTCGAGGCCGTAGTCGGCCGGATCGGGCAGTTCGCAGTCAGCGATGAGAGCGGCGAGGTCTTCGACGGCGTCCCGACCTGCCGCCCTATCCCTTATACACATGGCTGTGTCTCTGACGGCCTGGGTGAAATCGCGTACAGCCTCACGATCGAGGTCATCCAGCTCGGGTATGTCAAGTTGGTCGAGCTCGGGTATATGGAAGTCGTCCGGGAAATCATTCAGCTCGTCGATGGGCGGAGGCAATGGGCCACATTCATCGAGGAGGCTGTCCAATGAGAGATCTGAAATCGACCCTTGAGCGAGCTCGGGCTCGAGCTCCGCCACCCGTGCCGCGATGCACTCACCAAATGTGCTGTACTCACTCGCCCACTCCCGAAGGGCGCCCGCCGCCTCTACCAGCACATGGGCTGAGTTGACTACATCCGAAGTATCCGGAGGGAGGCACGAATCGTTTCCCTCGAGTTGACAATCCACGTAATCCGTCACGTCGGCGGCCAGCACGTCCGCGGCTTCGGTGAGATCCTCGGCAGCGTCGGTCATAGCGTCTACTTCGTCGCTAGGGGCAATTGCCAGGCCCAAGGACCCGGCGAGGTCCGCCGTGGCATCCTGAATTGGGCGGGGCAGGGCCCCGGCGTAGGCGGCACCGGTGGTGACGACCAGAGCCAGAACGACGGCAGCAACGAGCGTTGGGGCCACGGCGCCGGTCACCGGTCGAGGAATGAGGCTTCTCAACGGCCGTCGCTGTGGCCCATCAGACGAAGGCGGCATCTGTGACGAGCTCGCGATCTCACTGGCCGCGGCCACATGACCAGCCTCTGTCCCAGCCGGCATAGGGCCGGAGTACGTCGAGCGGACTCTCGCCACAAAGGACTCGACGTCGGCCAGCCCACTTTCCCCTGACGCAGGCTTGCCACGAAGGACCTGGTCGAGATCTCGGGCGAACTTCTCCTTGGACATCTCGACTTCGTTACCGTCGCGCGGCCTCATAGGGATACGCGTCGATTCGCCAGAAGCTTCCGAAGGGCGATAACTCCCCGATGCTGCAAAGCCTTCACGGCTCCGACCCGCTTACCAACAACCCGGGCGGTTTCCTCGAGCGTCAGGCCACCCAGAATCCGCAGAAGGAGCACATGTCTCTGATCCGGTGTCAACCTGGCGAGCAAATCCTGGATCTCGGCTGAGATCAATGAGGCCAAGGCCTCCTCCTCCACATCCCCGGCCGGGCTGGGTTCCTCCGGGCTGTCTGTTGGCTCATTTGGTCGGCGTGACCGGTATCGGCGCTCATCAATGACGCGGTGGTGAGCGATCGTGAAGACCCAGGAGCGAAACGAGGACTCATCACCGGTGAACGTCCCGATATTGCGAGCTAGGTCGCAGAAGACCTCGCCCACCAAGTCTTCGGGCTCGACTGCACGCTGAGCGCGTACGTAGCCGAGTAGCTGGCCCGATAAGTCTCGGTAGAGAACATGCCAAGCCCACTCGCCGCCCGTTTGGGCGGCACTCAGGACCTCTGTGAATCGCTCACCAAGCATCTGCCATCTATTTGGTTTAGGACGCGCGCCAAGTCACGGCGCGCCTGCTTGCCCAATATCGTCACCGACGGATCAGTGACTGAAGTTACGCAGTTCTCGTCGGCGATCCAGTCGGCTACGCGCTTTGGCTGGCCCGAAGCGCCTGATCGATGAAGTCCTGCGCCCTCTCGATCTGCCGTTCGTACTCGGCGAGGTCGCCACGGCGAAGCGCCTGATCTGCCAGTGAGAATGCTTCGGCCGCCGCCTCGAGCAGTGAAGTGATATCCCCCGGCACCTCCACCGGCTCGGACGGCTCCTCCGGAGCAGCCCCGTCGCCGAAAACCTCCTCGAGGGCGGCGTTGAGGGAGGAACCGAGCACAACCTGGTTGCCATATACGACGATTACGTTGGTCAGCTGCGGGATAGGATTCTGCTCACTCTGGAGGAAGATCGGCTGTACGTAGACGATCGAATCCTCGATCGGTATGACCAAAAGGTTGCCCTGGATCACGCGGGATCCTTGCTGGCCAAGCAAAGTGAAGGCGGCCGAGATCTCCTGGTCTTGGTTGATCTGGGCAGAAACCTGGGTCGGGCCATTGACGAACCTGCCCGGCGAGAGGCGGTAGTCAATCACCCTCCCGTATTCCTCGGGGCCCGACTTGGCCACCAAGAACCCTCTCATGTTGGGTCGGTCGAGCGGATTGAACGGTTGGAGTATCAGATACGAGAGGACGTCCTCTTCCGGCAGCTCCATTAGCAAGTAGTAGGGCAGCATCGGGTCGAAGCCGGGCTCGAAGCGCTGTCCACGCAGAACTTCTATCTGGTCCGCCGTCGACGGGTCTCCGGGCACTTCCCAGAGATCCTCGTCCTGGTAGAAGCGTTCGGCTTCCATGTGATAGGCGGCCCAAATATCGCTCTGTACGCGGAACATGTCCTCGGGATAGCGCAGGTGGGCCCGAAGCTCGTCAGAGATTGCGCTTTCGTCCGTAAAAAGACTCGGGAAGATTCGCTGGTAGGTCTGGATCAAAGGGTCGGTCGAATCGATGACATAGAAAGTCATCGTCCCGTCTTCCGCATCCACTGTGGCCTTCACAGAGTTGCGGACGTAGTTCCAAGCTGGGGCCGACGCCAGGGGCGCCCGGTCGGCCAGCCGTCCGACGCTGGCCGGCTGTGAATAGGGATAGCGATCGGAGACCGTATACATGTCGATCAACCAGACGAGCTCCCCACCGAGCAACACCAGGTAGGGATCGTGATCGGCCCTCAGGAAAGGCGCCGCTTTACTGACGCGGTCTTGGATGTTGCGGACCATGAGGATGCGGCTCTCGGACGTGACCTCAGGTGAGATCAGCGTGTCCAGATCGAAGAAGTACCGGAGGGCGAAAGCGAATCGACGGAACACGCTGCTGAGTTGCACCCCTCCCACGCCCTCGTAGCTGGTGAACTGCACATCCGAGCCGGCCGCCTCACCGTCCACCTGCGTAGCTCCAACCGGGAAGTCGACCTCGGGGCGACGAGTACCGACGATCAGGAACCGGTCCGAGTCGTACGTTTCGCCGAAATAGACCCTCGGGTTAGTGATCTGCAGCTCCGGCGTAGCCGACTCCGGAGGGACGTCCCGCACGAGATAGGCGGGCTGCCCGTTGGCCTCGACGCTGTTGGCCGGCGAGTACACGGCTCCGTAGCCGTGGGTATATACGAGACGCTCGTTGATCCAGCCAGCCGCTGGTAGATCGTCCTGGTCCAGCTCCCGCGTAGCAATCATCACCTGCGTCAGCTGGTCGCCTAGGAGGTAGCGGTCGACGTCGATGTTGTCCAGCTGGTAATAGGTCCGGATCTCCTGCTGTTCCTCATACGTCGTTTGGAGGACTGACGGATCCCACAACCGGATGTTGTCGATGGTTCCTTGGTTGCCGAACAGATCCTCAGCCGTTAGGTCCTCCGAGGCGGCAAAGTCACGGATGTCCACGTTGGCCAGGGCGTAAGCCTGACGGGTGAATCTGACGTGGTGGTCAACGTAGGGGATTTCCTTGTTGAGCTCGTCAGGCTCGACGGTGAAGCGCTGGACGATGGCGGGAATGATCGCCCCCACCACGATCGACACGAACAACCAAGCGCCTACGGCCACGACGACCAGCGTCCACCCTCTCCGCCAGATATTCCAAATGAGCAGGCCGGCCGCCACGACGGAGACGCCGACAAGCAGGGTCAGTGCCGGGAGGTGCGCGTTCACGTCGGTATAAGAAGCTCCGAAGACCGCTCCGCGGGTGGAGAAGACCAGGTCGAAGCGATCGAGCCAGTAGCTGCCCGCCTTGATCAACGCCATCAGCGCCAGCAGCACGGAGAGATGACCCTTGACTCCGGCCGAGAAGAACGGAACCCGACCCTGGCGTATGCGGATCCCTCCGTTGAGGTAGTGGAGAACCGCCACCAGGATCGTGGTTATCGCCAGGAGCTGAAGTAGCCAACCCAATATGTCGCGGTAGAGGGGCATCCGGAACACGTAGAAAGCGACATCGGTGTTGTGTATCGGGTCGGCCGAACCGAACGGCGTCGCGTTCAGGAACAGAAGTAGGTCCTGCCACCAAGCTGAAGCTCCGATGCCGATTAGAACCGCGAAGACCGCTGCCACGACGATGCGGATGCCGGTAATCCGAGGCTCGATCCACTCCTGCACCCGTTCAACCAGTTCCTCCTCCGAGCCGAGGTCCATCGCTCGGAATCGAGGCGAGAGGCGGCCCGCCACGAGGAGGT
>JBHICV010000175.1:0-4637 GCA_046759765.1 Acidimicrobiia bacterium | reverse complement strand
CTGTTCGGTACCAGACGCGCTTCTGTCCATGGTGGCGACGGCCGAGCTTCTGGAATATCAGCCGCTCATCGTCGCCACCGGCGTCTCATACAACTCAGCCATTCCCTCTGCTCTGGGCGGCGATGCAGGCGAGGAGGCCGGACTGGCCCAGCTCGAGCGGCTCTTTGTGATGGGAGCTCTCGAGGAAGCCGGCGATCCTTCGCCGGGTCTTCGCCTCTATGAGGACAACCTGGCTCGAGTCGGGCTAGATGCGCGCCAAGAGAGCTGGTACACGTTCCTGGGCTACACCCAAGCCGCGACCGTTCACTTGGTTCTGGCCGAGGCGTTCAAAGCTCGGGACGTCACCCGTGAGGGGCTTCGGGCCGCAGTCGGCAACCTCGCTCCGGTCGACTTCGGCTTCGGGGCCGGCCCGAGGGCATTCGACGACACCGGAGTCCCTTCCGCGGTAGACGCTCCCGGGAATCCCGTTGGGGTGAGAGAGCGTGTCTTCGGGCTCGAGCGAGCGAGCGATTTCATCCGTCTGGAGGAATGAGCCAACCGTTAGCCCAGCACTTTCAGTGGGATTGCAACCGCGCTGGGTAGGAACTGAGGCAGTCGCCGGTCTGTTTTAGGACGAAGTCGCGAAATTCGTCCTCAAATACCACCCACGGTGGCGCCGATTAAGCAAGAATGCGGGAGATCGCACTCCCAGTGGCCCTCGTGGCGCTCCTCTCCTTTGGGGCGCTTCCGGCTGGCGCCTCCCTGCCCGTCGATACTGGGACGGGTTTGGCGCTTCCGGTCCGCGCTCGGGTGGACGCCCCGGTGCAGCAGCTCGGCTTCTACGTGGGGAGAGTTGAGGTGCCGGCGATCGGAGTCGACGAGGTAGTGCGGGAGGGCGTCTCTCTAGACGTCATCGACCTGGGCGTCGCGCGCTGGGCCGGAACGGCCAGACCCGGCGGGGTCGGCAACTTGGTTCTGGCGGGCCATCGCTCGACGCACACTTCTCCCTTTGAGGATCTGGATCAGCTCGCGCCTGGTGACCTGATCCATGTAACAGGCCTCGATGGGACGAGAGTCAGCTACGAGGTCAGCGAGACCCTGATCGTTACTCCCGAAGACATCTGGGTCGTCGAGCAGACACCGGACCCGATTCTCACCCTCTTCGCCTGTCACCCGAAGGGCTCGTACCGCCAGAGGATCGTCGTGCGAGCCGACCTGATGTCGACGCCGGCACTCGCCTTTCCCTGAGGTTTCCTGTCAATCTGGACCGCGCTTTTCGCGGCTGAGATTGACAAGAACGCGTCAGATGAGAATTGCCTAAGACCTTCCGCCAAATGGGAACCGGGTGTCTCCTGGTGTCGTCCAATTCATCGAGTCCGGTTGTGAGCGGGCTCGGATACGATCAGGTGGAAGGCGGAAGTCGTGAGGTCCTTTGAAGTGATGGTTGATCAGAATCCGGACGAGCCGGTAGCCAGGCGCCGCCCTACCCCTCGCTGGATCTTCGGTCTGGTGGGAGGGTTAGTGCTCGCCGTTGTTCTCTCGGTGACGGCCTGGAACGTGACCCTTCCCTACTTCTCGTTCTCTCCATATGCGCCGATTGAGGTGGAGGACTTGATCACTGTGGAGGGAACGGTCGTAGACCCGGACAGCGAGCTCTATATGTTGACCGTCTCCATCGGTACGAACCCGGTCAACGTCTACGAGTACATCAGCGCGCAGCTCGATCCCGACATCGATCTCGTTCCCCGGGAGTTCGTGAGACCCAGCACCGTCTCCTATGAGGAGTATCGGGACCGCAACGAGAACCTCATGGACGAGTCCGTCACGGTGGCCAAGGTCGTCGCGCTTCAGTATCTGGGCTATGACGTGACCTTTAAGGGCGAGGGGATGCTGGTGGTCGACACGCTCGAGGGCACTCCCGCGGCAGATGCTCTCCAGCCCGAGGACGTGATCATCGCCATCGAAGGTAAGGAAGTTCTCTCCCAAACCGATGGTTCGGTCATCATCCAGAGCTACGAGCCCGGCGACACCATCTCGCTGACTCTTCTCCGAGGAGAAGAAACGCTCGACGTCGAGGTGACATTGGTTGAGCACACTCAGAATCCGGGCGCCCCGATGGTGGGCTTCATACCCGACACCGTCAACCTCATATACGACTTCCCGATTGACGTCGAGATAGATGCCTCCGCGGCGATCGGACCTTCGGGCGGTCTGGTTTACACGCTCGGCGTGATCAACGCCCTTACCCCCGAAGTCGACGAGCTCCAGGGCCTGATTGTTGCCGGTACCGGCACCATCAATACAGAGGGACAGGTCGGAGCGATCGGCGGAGTTCGTCAAAAGGTCCTAGGCGCCGAAAGAGCCGGTGCGAACGTCATCTTCGTGCCCGTGGACAACTACGAGGAAGCCCTATCGGCCGGCGCTCCTATCGAGATTGTCCCAGTGGAGCACTTCGAGGATGCACTCACCTGGGCTGCCTCCAACCCGGCCGCGTGAATTAGATTTCGCGACCCGAGCCCTCTCGGAAGGGGTAACGTTTCGGGAATGTCGGAGCAGCTCTCTGCCGATGAGGTAGCCGCGGCCCAGTTCCGTACGAAGGTTCGGGGTTACGACCCCGCCGATGTGCGCGAATTCGTCGCGCAGGTGGCCGCCGCGCTCCGGTCGGCCGAGGAGGAGCGGGATCGGCTGTCGGAACGCTTGAAAGAGTTGGGTGACCGCGATCTGAGGACCGAGTTCGATCTCGTCTCTGACGATTTGAAGCGGATTCTCTACGACGCCCAGGTAACAGCCGACGGCCTGCGAGAGAGAGCGACTGCCGACGCTGAGGATTGGCGCGTCGGGGCTCGTGAAGAGTCCGCCGAGACGGTTCGGGCGGCGGAAGAGGACGCGGAGGCGCTCCGACGCGAGGCATGGGCAACATCCGAGCAACTCGTTGAGCAATCAGCCGAGGAGGCAGAACGGATAAGGCAAGGAGCAGAGAGGGACGCTCTTTCGATCATCGGGGAGGCGGAGCGTGAGGCTCACCGAACCGTCTCGGCTGCTCGCCGCGAAGCTGAAGATCTGGTTCGGGTCTCGAAGATGGAGGCCGATCGGCTCCAGGCTGATACTCGCACTCGCCACGACGAGATCATCGACGAAGCGCGCAAGGAAGCCGAGACATCCCAGGAACGGGCCCGTGCGTTGGAGGTACGACGGGCGGAACTCCTGACGGAGCTGGAAGGGGTCCGATCCACGATCCAAAGGCTCGAGCACCAAATCGACGAGCGGACCTCGGCACCGGAGGAACCCATAGAGCCGGCCACCGTCAGGGTGGTGGACGCGCCTGACGAACAGGCGGAGGAGGCCGCTCCTGGGGCGGCCGAGGCCAAAAACGACTCGACGGAGTGGGGGACTGAAGAGAACGTACGAATTGTTCCGCCTCAGGGCACGCAGCCTGAGCTGCCCGAGGCCGCCGAGGAGCCGGTCGACGCCACCGAAATGGCTGATGAGGTGAGACGCCTGCGAGAAGCACAGCAGTCGCAATCCGAGCAAGCTCTCGAGCCGGCGATCGAGCAACTTGCCGATGTCGACGAGGAGGTCGACCAGCTGTTCGCCACTCTGCGGCTGCAGCCGGTCGAACAGCCGGAAGCCCCCGCGGAGAAAGTCGAGGAGGAGCCCCAGCCTCCGCCGAAGACGGTCGAGGAGGAGCCCCAAACACCGCCGAAGGCGGTCGAGGAGGCGCCAGAACAGCCAGCACCGAGTGGAGATCCCGGCGAGGTGCAAGCCAAGCTGCTGGTTCCCATCGTCAACAAACGACTCCGCAACGTAAAGCGCCGGCTGACTGATGCCCAGAGTCTTGCCTTGGAAGAGCTACGGGCCGACCCTGAGTGGTCGCCCAATCCGACTGGACTAGCCGACGAGCTGAGGAGCGAGCTCTCCGGCCTCGTGCAGGACTCATACGGCGCGGGCGCCAACGGTGCAGGCCAGCTCTATGGACTGGAGGTCGGCGTCCCGGAGCCGGCAGTGGCCGATCCGACCGATGACTTCGCGGAGGCGCTATGCACGGAGGTCCAATCGGCGCTTGACCGGGCCCGGGAGTCCGACCAAGCACCGGCCAAGGTCGTGTCGAGCGTCTCCCGCGTATACAGATCGTGGCGCACCGACCACTCCGAGCGGCGCGTCGCCGCCTTGGCCGAGACTGCGTATGGTGAAGGGCTGCAGGACACGCTTGCGGCCGCGGGCGTTGCAACGAGCTGACGCGCTCGCGGCCCCAGCTGAACAGCCCCCAAAGGCAAGTCCCCGAATCTTCATAGAATGACGAATTGATGATCAGCCGCGAGCCACCTCCCGTCCGCGCCGGCCCCCGCCGACGCGGTCTGATCGTTCTCGGCGTAGTTGTACTCGTGTTCTTCCTGACCGCCCGAGGTCTGGCGTCCTTTTGGACGGACTTCCTCTGGTTCGACTCCGTCCAGCTCACCTCCGTGTGGAGCACGCTCTTCTTCTCCAAGGTCGCGCTGGCCGTTCTGGCCATCATTGCCGCCTTCGGCATCATCTGGGCCGGCGACCTGAACTTCGTGGCCCCCATCATCACCATGTTCTTTCTCAATACCTATGCCATGACCAACCTGGTCGCCGGTATCGAGAACCTGGTCGGCAACCCCAGCTTCCGGCCGCGCTTC
>JBHICV010000174.1:0-4661 GCA_046759765.1 Acidimicrobiia bacterium | reverse complement strand
CACCAACACCATGGCCGCATAACCAAGGTGTCCGGCCAGAAGGGGGAACTCCAGTCATTGGCACTCCCGGCTGGATTGTGGCTTCGGGGACCTTCGGCCCTAGCGAGGAGGAATGCCAGACACAAGGGTGAGTACCGGCGGCAATTCTTGGTTCCCGTGCGGGAGGGATATGTGAGCACCGTTCTGGTCGTGGGCCCGTCCTCTGATGTCATGCTTGATCGAATGCGCCAGTCCCTAGACGAGGCCGGATTCACGGTCGGGTCTTGTCCTGCAGCGACGATGGCCGATTGTCCGTCCGCTGTGGGAGCGCCGTGCTTGGTAACAGAGGTGCCTGATGCCGTTGTGGTCCACCAGGTTTGGTCTGATTACCGGCCTCCTTGCGCTGAGGTGCTCGACCGGCCAGGGCTAGTAGTTATTCCTTGGTCCGGCTTCCTGGCACCGTCCCAGCGCCATCTCGGACACTTCAGACGAAGGCAGATTTATACGAACGTGGCTGCCGCTCTTCAGCGCCGCCTCGCTGGCTGACGTCTAACACTTGCCGGCGCCAAGTCGGAGCGCCCTTTCCGCGCTCTCCAGGCCTGTCTTCACTAAACGATCGCATTACCCGCCCATATCGGCACATGTGCTCCACTCGGATGGCAGGCGGTAGGTAGGCAGCCGAGCTCGAGGCCATAGTCCCGATGTCACGGCCATGCGAAGGGCCCGCTCTGAAAACCTCGATAGGTTTGGGCCTGTAACCGGGTCAAGGTGCAGACCAAGAAATCCAAGGCCAAAGGAGGCGGAAGCAATGACGTTGACAATGCAGGAGCAGGAACTTTCAGTTGAGCAGCGGCTAATGAAACAGACCTGCCGCGACTTCGTGGACGGGGTCGTGACCCCGTTCATCCAGGCCAACCGGGAGCGCGAGTGGGTCTTCGAGCCGGAGGAGCGGCTCCCTCCCGAGATCCTCGAAGGTGCCGATGCGGCTGGGCTTCGGTCCCTGGGGGTGCCGGAGCGCTACGGCGGAGTACAGCTCGACCCCAGGACCGAGGCGCAGACGTTCGCCATCATCGCCACTGAGATCGCACGAGGGGATGCGGGTCTGGCTGACAAGCTCGCTCAGAACTGGAAGATCGCAGTCCTGCTGCGGACCCTGGCACCCGAGCATCTCCAGGAAGAATGGTTCCCCCGCTACGTGGACAATCCGTCATTCCTGATGGCCCATTGCCTCACCGAGCCCAAAGGCGCATCGGACCGTTGGCTTCCCTACAACGTACCCGAGGCCAACATGGACACTCGGGCAGTGCTGGCTGACGGCCGTTGGACGATCAACGGACGCAAGCAGTTCATCAGCAACGGCTACGACGCGTCCCTTTTTGTCGTTTATGCCAACACCAACCCACAGGTTGGCTTACTGGAGGGCACGAGCAGCTTCCTCGTGCCGCGCGACACTCCTGGCCTAGTCGTGACCCGGTGCAACGAGACCATCGGCGGGCGCTACATGAACAACGGGGAGATCGTCTTCGAGGACTGCCGAGTGCCCGAAGATCACCTGCTTGCCCGGGATGATGCGCTGGGCAAGGCTGCTGTCTATTTTCGGCCGGGAAAGATACTCCAGGCAGCCAAGAACCTGGGCGTTGGCGTTGCTGCCTTTGAGGACACGGCCGCCTTTGTTCAGCAGCACGTGCAGGGCGGCCGTGTGCTCATCAAGCACCAGGCGGTGGCAGTTCGCCTCGCTCAAATGGCGATCAAGCTAGACGCCGTCAGGGCGCTGCTGAGCCACGCAGCGAAGGCAGTTGACGAAGAGGCGGCCGACACCGACAAACTCTGCAACATGGTCAAGGTGTTCGCCTCCGAAGAGATCTTGGAGGTCTGCAGGCAGGCGATGGAACTGCATGGCGGCAACGGGTCGATGCTCGAGGTAGGCATCGAAAAGTACTTCCGGGACGCCTCGGTGTTCCTACACATGGACGCCACGGTCGACGTGTCCAGCTTCAAGGTCATCAAGGCGATGTTTCCCGACACGGCTGGAAGCTACGCGGGACCCGAATGAAGATCTGAGCTCGACAATCGCCTGCCAGCGCAGCTCAAGCAGCCCCGGTGGAACACTCAACTGACGCTCACCTACACGCTCGGCGGTGCCGTTGTCTGCAGAGACCCAGGAATAAAGTGAGAACCTCGATCCACCCGTCCCATGCCAGACCGCCCACATCGGCACATTGCGCTAGCCGGAGGTGTCAGCTCAGTGCGAGCACCCTGGGTAGCTTCGGCTCTGGCAAGCGCGGTCCGAACATTCGTGCTGCTAGGGCTGCCCGTCGGTCGAGGTGAAGGGAGATGCGGCTATGGCCACGGCAGCAAAGGAGCGAGATCAGGTGGAAGGGAGCGGCGGCAAGCTCCTGGTGGCCGCCCTCCAACGCCATGGCGTCGACACCATCTTCACGTTGTCGGGAGGTCATCTGTTTCCCATCTACGACGCGTGCGTAGCGGCCGGTGTGCGACTGGTCGACACCCGGCACGAGCAGACGGCAGTGTTTGCCGCCGAAGGCATCGCCAAGCTGACCCGTCGTCCCGGGGTTGCGGTCGTCACCGCAGGACCGGGAGTCACCAACGCAGCTTCTGCGGTAGCCAGCGCCCAAGCCGCAGGGTCACCGCTGGTGGTGGTAGGTGGCCGGGCACCAGCCTTCCGGTGGGGCCAGGGCAGCCTCCAAGAGCTCGACCACGTCCCGGTGATGGCTCCCATCACAAAACGGGCCGAGACCGTGACCGCCACCGGGAAGATCCCAATGCAGGTGGACACGGCAGTTGTGGCGGCCTGTACTCCCCATCGGGGGCCGGTGTTCCTGGATGCCGGAATCGACGCCCTAGCCGCTGTTGCGTCAGCCCAGCTGGGGAGTCCACCGGAGGTCGAGATGCTGCAGGCCGACGAAGGAGATCTCGCGCGGGTCGCCAACCTCATTGACGATGCTCGGACGCCGGTTCTCTTGGCAGGAACCGACGTCTACTTCGACGAGGCATGGGAGCCGATGCGATTGCTGGCCGAGAAAACACAGATGCCGGTGTTCACGTCTGGCTCAGCTAGAGGCACAATGCCCGCCGGTCACCCGCTCGCTTATGCCCGAGCACGGGGGCTCGCGCTCTCTCATGCTGATCTGGTGGTTGTTGCCGGCACCCCGCTCGACTTCCGGCTTCGCTTCGGCGACTTCGGACCGTCCTCGGTGGTGCATCTCGCTGACGCGCCCGAGCAGCTGGCAACTCATGTCGACCTTGCCGGCTCTGCGGCCGGAAGTCTCGCCCGCATGTTCGACGCACTAACCGAACTCGTGGACAGTTCGAACTCGCTGGATGAGTGGCACTACCACCTGCGGCAGGAAGAAGACTCGAGAAGGGCCACCGACCGCGCTGAGCTCACGAGTGCGGCTATGCCGATCCACCCGGCCCGTATCTACGGAGAGCTGGAGCAGATCCTCGACGACGACGCGGTCATCATGGGCGATGGCGGGGACTTCGTCAGCTTTGCTGGGAGGTATGTGAAGTCGAGCCAACCCGGCCGTTGGCTGGACACCGGTCCCTTCGGCTGCCTGGGCAGCGGACCCGGATACGCGATCGCGGCCCGTCTCGTCCACCCCACCGCCCAGGTAATGCTTCTGATGGGAGACGGAGCCTTCGGTTTCTCCGGCTTGGACTTCGACACGATGGTACGGCACCAACTCCCGGTGCTGGCCGTGGTCGGCAACAACGGGATCTGGGGTCTGGAGAAGCATCCGATGAGAGCCCTTTACGGACACGACGTCGCCGCCGACCTGCAGCCCGAATGTCGCTACGACCTGGTGGTCGAGGCGCTCGGGGGCCATGGCGAGTTTGTCACCGAGCCCAGCGGCATCCGGCCCGCGATCGAGCGGGCGCTCGGATCCAACAAGCCTGCTCTCGTGAACGTGGTCACCGATCCGGAAGTGGCTTACCCCCGCTCGACCATGCTGGTCTGACGCGACTCTCCGCCAGGACAGCATCCGGCCGCCCCCGTCCAAGATCACCACCACCGAACGGCGGCGAAGCAAATCGATTCCCACGTAACGTGACACACGGGCCTCCCTTCTCGAGGGCTTGATTGACACCCGACTATCGGGGACACACGTCAACGGGGACCGGAGGCCCACTCCCTCATCGCATCACAAATGCACTGGTGCCATGGCTTGAGGCGCGCCCATATTCCGTTCGATGACCGGCAGAAGTCTGACCTGTCATCGAACGGGTGGGACGTTGCGTAAAGGCCGGTGGTGACGTTTGCCCCTGTTGCTGCTGATTGGGCGGGCCTACGGTGCGGATCTGAACCCGGTACGAGTTACCAGAACTGACCAGCCGGTTCGAACTCGGTTAGCCCGACAAAGGGGGGCACTGATGTCCGATGAGTTTGAAAAGGGCATCCGGAGCATGCGCCAGGCTCAGAACGAGTTCGCGGAGTGGCGCCGGATCTGGGAAGAACATTCCGCAGCCTGGTCTGACGCTGAGCGGGAACGTTGGAGCGACCTGCTCGACGAGGTCAGCCAAGAGCTCGATCGGGCGCTCCGCCCCGTCTGGATCAACCACGACGGCCCATAACTGCTTCCGGCCGCCCATATCGGCTCAGTGTCATATGCGCTACCCGAACCCTCGCCGAGCTAGGGAGTTGTGGCCTCAACGGTCCA
>JBHICV010000173.1:0-4675 GCA_046759765.1 Acidimicrobiia bacterium | reverse complement strand
GCCACCACGCGTTCGGCAGCCAGGTCGTTCTGCCGGTCGTCTTCCACCACGGCCAGGAATGCGAGAGCAGCCACTCTCGCCGTCCCCTCGAGCCGGCGGATCGCGATCTCGAGGTCGTCCGCGGCGAAGTCGGACCAGCCCGCCTGCTGGTAGTACTGAGCGCGCGCGAGCCGCAGTTTTCCCTCGAGCTCAGGGTCTTCGGCGCCAGACTCCTCATACGCCTCCACGGCTGCGTCGAGCAACGGGAAGGACTCTCCCATCTCGCCCTGCTCGGCCGAGTGAAGCGCAGCCTCCGAGAGGAAGGGGAGCGCCTGATCCCACAGGCCCGCCTCCGCGTAGTAGCGCCCGACGGTGCCTGGATCGGTCTCGTCCCGCCCGAGCTCCTTCATCCCCTCGGCAAGGCCGGCCAGGGTGGCTGTGTGCCGTACCTCTCCAAGGCTGCCCGTGACCCGCTCGACTGCCAACGCGTCTACCGGCACGAACCCATCTCGAGTCTGTGAGATCAGCCCGGCGCCCGTCAGGCGCTCGCCCATCTCGAGAACGTCGTCCGTCGAGGCTTCGACGACTGCCGCCAACAGGCCCGGATCCAGGGGATGCCCGGCCACGTAGACCGAATCGACGATCTTTCTCTCGGTCCGCTCCAGCCGGTCGACCTGCTCCATGAGATGCCCGCCGCCCTCCCACGTGTCAGGCATCGATCTGATTACCTCGAGCCGGCCGTTCGAACGCTGCACCACTCCTTCGTCGACCCAGTCGGACAGAAGCCGCTCAACATCGGCGGAGACTCCGCCCGTGAGCAAGATCACGTGCTCGGCGGCATCAGCCGAAAGCAGGTCGGCCAAATCGGCGGCCACGAGGGGCTCCAAGACATGATCCACGAATTGACCTCGACGACGGGCGGTGTCCGTCAGCTTGTGGAGCGGCAGGGCGTGATGGCCGGTGACGTGCTGGTGAGAGACAGCTAGGAAAAGACCCCCCGGAGGTGGGGAGGCCATAGCTCGCTGTAGGAGACCAAACGAGGTGGGGTCTACCCATTGGGCCTCTTCGACCAGCAGGGCAGTGGCCTCCGGCAGCGACTCGAGGCCCAGTTGATCCGCTACGCCCCCAGCCTTGGACTGACCGGCCACGGAGCCGACCGCACGGCTGACTCGGAAGCCGGCCTCTTGGGCCCGTTCCTCGATCTCATCCAGGAGGCGGCGGCGTCCACTCCCGGGCGGGCCCTCCAGCGCCACGGTCGTAAGACCACCGTCACGGGTGCCGGATATTGCTTGTTCGATGTCCGTGAGGATCCGCCCGCGCCCTATCACCCCAAAGTCCATCGGTGGCAAGTTAGATGAAGTAACGAACTTATGCGGAGTCAGCGCCGAAGGAGCGTTTAGCCGAACTCGATTCCTTGGGCTAGCGGGAGGTCTTCTCCCCAGTTAATTGTGTTCGTCTGGCGCCGCATATAGGCCTTCCAGGCGTCGGACCCGGCTTCTCTCCCACCTCCGGTCTCCTTCTCGCCTCCGAAGGCGCCCCCGATCTCTGCCCCCGACGTTCCGATATTGACATTGGCAATCCCGCAATCGGACCCGAGGTGGGACAGAAACCGCTCGGCGTTGCGGAGCGAGTCCGTGAAGATCGCCGACGATAGGCCTTGTCGGACACCGTTCTGAACCTCGATCGCCTCGGCGAGGTCGTCGACCTCGATGATGTAGAGGATCGGAGCGAAAGTCTCCTCCTGCACGATGGCAGCATCGCTATCGATGAGCACAAGAGTCGGCTCCACAAAGTTGCGGCCGAGCTCTTCCAAGCGGTTGCCGCCATATAGGACCTTGCCACCCTGCTCCTTGGCAATCTCCAAGGCTGCGGTCATTCCGTGAACAGCCCTCTCGGTGATCAGCGGTCCCATCAGCGTTTCGGAGCCCATGGGGTCGCCGATGGTGATCTGGCGATAGGCATCGATGAGCCGGTTCGTGAGCTCTTCGGAGGCATCACGATGAACGATCAGGCGCCGTAGCGAGGTGCACCGCTGACCGGCGGTACCGACGGCAGCGAACAGTACCGCCCGTGTAGCGAGATCGAGATCGGCATCGTCCATCACGATCACCGCGTTGTTGCCACCCAATTCCAAAAGTGAGCGCCCAAACCGCTTGGCGACCGCGGGACCTACCTTGGCCCCCATCGCACACGATCCAGTCGCCGAGATCAGCGGCAGACGGCCGTCATTGATCATCAGCTCCCCAATTGACGAGCCACCACCGACCGTGAGGCTGAACACCGCCTCGTAGCCGGTACCGGACATCACCTCGTCGCAGATATTGGTTACCGCGACCGCGGCGAGCGGTGTCGAACTGGAAGGCTTCCAAACCATCGTGTCGCCACAGACCGCTCCGATGAAGGCGTTCCACGACCACACCGCTACTGGGAAGTTGAACGCGGTTATGACCCCAATCGGACCGAGGGGATGCCACTGCTCATACATACGGTGCAGGGGCCGCTCGGAAGCCATAGTCAACCCGTAAAGCTGGCGGGACAGACCGACAGAGAAGTCGGCTATATCGATCATCTCCTGTACCTCGCCGATGCCCTCGGCCAGGATCTTCCCGTTCTCCAGTGTGACCAGAGCCCCTAGTGGATCGAGTTCCTCGCGGAGCCGATCGCCAATCCTCCGCACGTACTCGCCTCTCTTCGGCGCAGGCAGCATGCGCCACGCATCGAAGGCGTTCCCTGCCCGTTCCACCACGCGGTCAAATTCCTCTTCCGAGGCCTTCCGAACAGTCGCGATGACCTCTCCTGTGCTGGGATTCTCAACCGCCAGCTCTCCCCCTTCGCCTTCCAGCCAACCACCGGCATATACCCCGGAGTTGGCGTCGGAGAGTCCGAGCCGACTAAAGATCTCGCTCTGATCCATGAATGCTCCTTGAGGAGAGACGTGCTCGCCGATCGGTGAGTTGGATTGGCCTTCGCAGCCTAGTGGGCGGACATGATCCCTTTGGAGGGATGATCAGAGAGACGGACAGGCTTAGCTGAAGCTGTTTCCGCAGCCGCAGCTGCGGGTCACGTTGGGATTGGAGATAGCGAAGCCGGCACCCTGCAAGCCTTCGGTGTAGTCCAGCTGAGCACCGCGAATGAGCTCGACGCTCTGTGGGTCGACAACCACCTGTACATCGTCGAACGACTCGACGATGTCGTCGGCGTCGACCTCCCGATCGAAGAACATCTCATACGAGAAGCCGGAGCACCCGCCCGGACGAACTCCCATCCGCAGAACGACGTCGTCGTGATCCTCGGCCGCGATCAACTCCCGTACCTTGGTCACCGCGCTCGGCGTGAGGGTCACGGCCCGCTGCTGCGATCCGATCGAGACCATCTGCTCCATGTCACGAAGTATAGCTCTGTCCCCTTCTTCTATTAGCAAGGTGGCGATAGTGCAAATTACGCGTACCATGAAATGGTGGTCACGAACGATGACATCTACGAGGCTCTGCGCGGGGTGATGGATCCCGAGCTGGGCGGCGATGTCGTCGAGCTGGGAATGGTCTCAGAAGTTGCCGTCTCTGAAGACGGCGTAGCCACCATCGGAGTCGCGCTCACGATCTCCGAATGTCCAATGCGGGGCCAGATCGAGGGTGACACCGTCCGCAAGGTCATGGCCCTCCCGGGCATCAGGGACGTTGTCGTTAGAACGACCGCGATGTCCAAGGAGCAGCGCTCCGGGTTGATGGCTACGGCCCGGCGTAAGGCGCGGGACAACGCCGAGCCGACCCGGGTAAGCCCGTTAACGAGGGTGATTGCGGTCGGAAGCGGCAAGGGAGGCGTCGGTAAGTCATCTGTCAGCACCAACCTGGCCTTGGCTATCTCGGATCTCGGCTATCGAGTAGGACTTCTCGACGCCGACATCTGGGGTTTCTCGATTCCTCGGATGCTGGGAGCAGAAGATCGGCTGACGGCGTCCGAGGACCGCCAAATGATTCCCGTTGACGTCCAAGGCGTGAGGCTCGTGTCCGCCGGACTCGTCGTCGAATCGGAGGAGACCGCCCTCATGTGGCGAGGCCTGATGCTCTCGAAGGCTCTCGAGCAGTTCTTGAAGCAGGTGGCCTGGGGAGAGCTCGACTATCTAGTGATCGACATGCCACCCGGTACTGGCGACATCCAGATGGCCCTTGCCCGGATGCTGCCGCAGGCCGAGATGGTGGTGGTGACGACCCCGCAGGCAACCGCTCAGAAGGTTGCGATCCGGGTGGCCGACATGGCGAGGCGCTCTTACATGCCAGTGGTGGGTGTGATCGAGAACATGACCAGCTTCCGGTGTGACGATGGAGACGAGTACTTTCTCTTCGGCCAAGGAGGCGGACGAGAGCTGGCCGACTCCCTGGGAGTGCCGCTGGTCGCCAACATCCCGCTCGACCCCGCAATCGTGGTCGGTGGCGACTCCGGACGCCCAGTGGTTAGGGAGCATCCCACCTCGGAGGCGGCGAAGGCATTCCAAGAAGCAGCCAGGCGACTCGTCGAGCTCGTACCTCCGGCTGAGGACGAAACCTGCACTGCCCGCATTGCCAGGATCATCGAGGCCTTGGACACAGCTGGAGAGCCGGTCCCCGTTGCCGTTGACTATGCGTCGCGGTAGGTAAGAGCCGCCCAGGCAACTACTACCGACACCAACCCCCAGACCGCCAGGATCACCGCCGACCGG
>JBHICV010000172.1:0-4701 GCA_046759765.1 Acidimicrobiia bacterium | reverse complement strand
CGAATGGTTCTCTTCGATAGTGCCCGGCTGATTGGAGGACTTGGCTTTGGCAGCCAGAATGAGCGGCTCCGACCAACAGATACGCATGGGAGCGAGCTTCCATATCCTCACCGGTGCTCCCGGCACTGGAAAGACAGCACTCCTGGAGAGCCTGACTTCGGGTGTCCGCTGGGTGCCTGAGCCAGCCCGAGAGATACTTGCCCAACAGCGATCAATTGACGGCGACGGTACGTGGGACCGGAATCCGTCGCGGTTCGTTGAGCTGCTGCTTCAACAGTCGATCGAGAACTACGAGACAGCCCAGCGGTTGGAGGGTCCGGTCATCTTTGATCGTGGAGTTCCCGATTGCATTACCTACGCAGAGTGGGGCGGCATTGATCCGACTCCAAGCATCGAGGCGGCAGCCACTTACCGGTACCAGCCCGAGGTGCTGGTCACCCGGCCTTGGGAGGAGATCTACCGGACTGATGACGAACGCAAGATGCCGTTTGCCGCCGTGGTCGAGTTCCTCCGACTGCTCGAATCCGCATATGAGCGAACCGGGTACAGCCTGGTTGAAGTTCCCCGAGGCTCAGCTGATGACCGAGCAGCGTCCGTTCAAGCCTCCATTGCAGGCACCTGACACTGACCCACCCACTCGAGCAGACCGGGCCAGGTCCTTCCTCAGCTAGCGCATATGTGCCTGATTGATGATGTGGGTGGTGCGCGTTACTGGGGTGACCCTCTCGATGCTTGACATGCGACGACCCCCAACACATTTGGCGGGGGTCGTCGGCTCTTGTTCCCAGTATTGGGGGGTTGGTCGGTTACGGGTTAGCCAGTTCGTCTCCAATCTCTGAGAAAGTGTTCGATACCTGCTCGCCAGCGAACGAAACAGCGACAAGCGCCACGATGGCGATCAGGACAACCAGAAGTGCGTACTCGACCATGGTGGCGCCCGTCTCTTCGCGGAGCCCACCCCAGGTCTGCACCTTGGATAGCAGTGTCAGCATTCGGTCCCCTTCCTCGCAACATGGGGTTGCTGCCAACCATCCAACGTATCGGGGGACCGCCTGGGACATATAGGTCGGGAGACCCATTCACCCACGGCGTTGGCGATTCGCGCGGTCAGCGCGAGGGCGGTTCTGGATCGGCTGCCCCCTTGACTGTCAGGAGGCTCTTCGGCCCTGGACTTTGCCTATGAGGGTGTTCGGAGGGAGGTTTGGGTTAGAGCGGCTCTTTGAGCAGGGCAACGACTTTCCTCGTTCCGGGACGGGGGGTGTGGATTGCAAGGAAGCTACGGGTAAGTCTTCATCTGTACGGACCTGTATGCATGGAGGTCGATGCTCAGTGAAGTGCCTGGTAGCCGATTACGTAGACCGGCGGCTCCCAGCCTTCTACCTCAGATAGCGCATATGTGCCGATATCGGCGGCATGTGAGGTTCTCTTCGCACGGATTGGGTCTCCATGGCGTCGAGCACCCGCTGCGGTCGGCGTCTCGAACCGGCGCCTCAGGTCGGCAGGCGTCGTCCTCTCTACTAAAAGATCGTGGCGTCCACCGACAGGTACACCGCGGGGAGCCATCCCCAGATCGCGACCAACATAAGGATCCCGCCCAGGGGCCTCGCGCCGAGCTTGCCGTAGGTGAAGGCGGCGATGCCGAAGAACGCGACGCTCCACAGGATCGCGTTCGACTGGAAGACGAAAACGCCGTTGAACCCGTCGAAGAAGGCAAACGGCCAGGCGAAGAGGCCGATGGTGAATGCGATCGCACCGACGGGTCGCAGGTCCGCTCCCTTGATCAGCGCGATCCCTAGTGAGATGAAGAAGAGTGCAAAAAGCCCGACGACCCCGGCAAGGGTCGGGAGGCCGGCGACCTCCACCAGGATGATCATCTGGGTCACGAGGAACAACCCGACGACGAGCTCGATCCAGCCGATCGTATAGAGAGGCCCCTTTCCCCCATCCTCGGGCTCGTCGGCGCCTATGCCGAGCAGGTAGACCCCGATCACGAACGCTCCCGTGGCGAATGTGAAGAATATGACGGCAACCGACAACATCGCTCTCCTCCCTCAGTCGTCTATTCCTGGTGTTCAGGCTAGACCGATCGCCTTGCGAATTGCAGGGAGACTCGACATCGGGGCCGACGGGGCCCTGTGCTCAGCCGGGAAGGCGGACGTGTCCCCCGGAGTGGACGTCCAATGCGGCGAACAAACACGCCGTGCCATGGCGGCAGTACTCGAACTCTTGGCGTTCTTTGAGGCCGGGCGGGGAAGTTTGGTCGGGTTGACGCGGGGTGGCTTACTCCCCGAAGGGCGGCTGGCCAAAGCTGGAGCCGGTGGGGTTGAGCGTGAACGCCCTGAATCCCGGCCGAAAGAGTGACATGGGAGACGGCTATGCGGTGCACGGCATCGAGGTATCGATCCAGCCGGCACGGAAGTGATCCCACATGTGGTGGTGGGGTGGACCGAGGGCGAGGCTTATGCCGTGGTTTCCAAGAAGGCGACTGCCTCTCGGCCCCGGCCGGAGGAAGCCAGCGTCAACGTGGTCGATGCCCGCGTCGGTGACCCACAGCCCTACGATGCCATTCTGGACGCTCTCAACGACGAGCGGCGAGCTCTGGTCGGGAAGTAACACTTCGATGTGGGGCGCCAGCGTGGAGGACCTCCCTCATGACCGACGACGACCCCCGACGCAAGGGCGGACCGGCACCAAACCGACGATAGTCAGCCGTTCGTAACGCCGACGGGGAGCGCCACCTGAGTTCAGGCGGACGCTCCCCTCGGCAGCACCCGCGTTAAGACGACGAGGATGCCACAAGTAACCAATAAGCCCTCAACCTGAGGGTTGCTAAGGGGTTTTCATCCGCCTAGGCGTCATATTCCAAGGAACCCTACGACCGGCCGCAGCTTCCTCACGCTGATCGACGTCGCCTACCACCTGATCTTCAGTACCTACACGTTCATGACACGGCAGTACTCGCCCCCCGGCCGATGCCCCCAGGGCCAGGATCTTGTGGGGTGGCTCGCATCGGAACCCAGAGAGTTGCCGGCTTGCGCATGCTGATGGGTTGTTGCACGCCGTAACCCTCGTTGGCCTTCCCACAGGCGCGGACTGCCCTCAATATCAGTAAATAGCAACGTGACCGTTCCCGACGGAGGGATAGCCAAGGGCATCTCCGGACGTAGCGTACGGGAAACCCAGCGATCGCTTAGTCGCCCACTACCTTGACCTCGCAGCCCAGCCGGTAAGGCCCCGATAGTCTCGCGTCGCCTCCAGCCACATCCCCGCACCCGCATCCTGATCGTGGCCCGATTGGTCAATCTGCCACCAGGCCCAGCCTTCCGACGGTCAATCCACAATCACTAGACGGCCCATATCCGGCTGGGAGCGATGATTACGGCTGGTGTGGCACGCTCCGGTCGGGCGGTGTAGCAGCGGTTGAGCTGAAACCAGCGGCTGGGTTGGGTCACGTCCGCCGTCCCGGTGGTGCATGCCACCCCTTTGCATCAAACGAGAGAAAGGGATGGCTGTGGCAATCGTAAGTGTGACGGGCGGGGTGGACACCCACGCCGACGTTCAGGTGGCAGCAGCGGTGGATCAGAACGGTGGTCTGTTGGGAGTCGAGTCGTTCACTGCTGAAGGGACCGGGTTTGAGGAGCTGTTGGGATGGTTGGCTTCGTTTGGACCGGTGGAACGGGTCGGGGTGGAGGGAACTGGGTCCTATGGAGTCGGTCTAGCCAGGTTTCTGTTGGAGGCTGAGGTGGAGACGGTGGAGGTGGACAGGCCTAGCCGTCAGTTGCGGCGGAAGCAGGGCAAGTCGGATCCCACCGATGCGGTAGCGGCAGCTCGAGCGGCCTTGTCGGGATCAGCGGCAGTGACCCCGAAGGCCCGTAACGGGCCGGTGGAGCAGATGCGGGTGCTGCTGGTGGCTCGCCGTTCGGCTCGGGAGCAGCGGATCCAGTCCCTCACACAGCTCCGCCATCTGGTCTTCACAGCTCCGGAACCGATCCGCAGCCGGTTCAAAGACCGCTGAAAGAAAGGCCTGGTCAAAGAGGCCGCTGCGCTGCGGCCCAGGTCATAGGCAGATCCGGTCCTGTATACGACCTATCTGGTGATCCGGAATCCGGCCCGTCGTGTCCGATCACTCAACCAGGAGATAGAACAGATCGACCAGATGCTCACCGAACTAGTAGGCCAGGTTGCTCCTTCGCTGTTGGAGTTGCACGGGATCGGACCTGACAACGCCGCCAGTCTGCTGGTCACTGCGGGCGACAAGCCCCAGCGGATCCGCTCTGAGGGAGCGTGGGCGAATCTGTGCGGGGTGGCACCCATCTCGGCCTCATCAGGGAAGGTGGTTCGCTACCGGTTGAACCGGGGAGGCGACCGACACGCCAACGCCGCTCTGTATCGGATGGTGCTAACCCGGATGAGCAACCACCCCGAAACCCGCCGCTATGTGGCCAGACGCAGAGCCGAAGGACGATCCACCGGAGAGATCATCCGCTGCCTCAAACGATACGGAGCCCGGCAGATCTTCAAACACCTACCAGCAGTGACCTAAGAACAGGGTGGGGTCTGACCCAATAATCCGGCTGACGTCCCCCAGAGGGACTGTCTTAATAATGACCTGTCGACCCCACCCAACTCGTTCCGCGGGCGGTGTGACCTAATAAGAGCCTGCCCACCAGAAGGTGTGGCCCATCCCAGTCCTGTCCACCA
>JBHICV010000171.1:0-4716 GCA_046759765.1 Acidimicrobiia bacterium | reverse complement strand
GACCTCTTCCTTGTAAGGGAAGCGCTCTCCCTGACTGAGCTAAGCGCCCAAGCGGAGAATCACGCTACCAGCGCCGGGCACTCAAGAACCTCGCGCGGATTGTCGAAAAATCTGGAGTAGTAATACCCAAAATCGCGCGGAGCGTGAAGTACGATCGGCACCTCCGCTCTTCCCCGGACAGAATGGTCACACGACGAAAGATCCCCGAAGCCGAAGCGCGCGAAGACACGATTCGACGCTACCTCGACGAAATTGGGGCCTACCCCCTGCTCACAGCGGAAGAGGAAGTCGAACTGGCGAAGCGGATCGAGCGCGGCCGCAAAGCCGAGGCCAAGCTCGCCACTGAGGCGAAGATCAAGGCGGCCGACCGGCGCAAGCTGGAGGCCCTCGCCGAGGACGGCTCCGAAGCCAGGCATCGGTTCATCCAAACCAACCTTCGCCTGGTTGTCAGTATCGCCAAGCGCTACCAGAGCTCCGGTCTGCCGCTGCTCGACCTCATCCAAGAGGGCAACCTCGGTCTGATTCGGGCCGTCGAGAAGTTCGAGTATCGGAAGGGCTTCAAGTTCTCAACCTATGCCACCTGGTGGATCAGGCAGGCGATAACGCGAGCCATAGCCGATAAGAGCCGGACGATTCGAGTCCCGGTACACATGATGGACACCATCACTCAGGTGCGTCAGGCCGAGAACGACCTCTTCAAGAAGCTCAATCGGGCTCCGACTCCCGAGGAGATCGCCGAGGAGGCCGGTCTCACGCCCCAGAAAGTCCGCGACGCCCAGAAGGTGGCCCCGGATCCGGTCTCGATCTACGAGCCGATCGGTGAGGACGACGCGGTCTTAGGCGATTTCATCGAGGACGCGGACGCCCGAGCTCCCTTCGAGGCCGTGGCGATGGGCATGCGGCGTGAGGACCTCGAGCGAGTGCTCGCCAAGCTCAAGCCCCGCGAGCGAACCGTCATCGTCATGCGGTACGGGCTCGACACCGGTATCCCTCGCACCCTCGACGAGGTAGGACGCCACTTCAACCTGACTCGCGAGCGCATTCGTCAAATCGAGGCGAAGGCGCTGGCCAAGCTGCGGCATCCCTCCAGTCCGGGCAGCATCCGCAACATGGTGGCCGGTTAAAGCCTCAGGGCGGTCTCGTCGGCACCGTCACGGTCTCAAGCCGACCGAACGAGCTGCCACAGCTCCGCCGGATTCGCCTCTAGTGGAAGGGATCGCTCTGCCTGCTTCGGTCGCCCGCGACTCCGCCGCCGATAGTAAGGCTGACCTTCCCAGAAGATCACTCCTCCCCAGACGCCCCATCCCTCTTCGTTGCTGAGCGCTTGCTCCAGGCAGGGCAGCTGCACCGGGCACCCGCTGCAAATGGCCTGGGCCTCGGCTAGGTCCTGCGGCCGGTCCGAGAAGAACAGCTCGTTCTTACCCGACCCCACACAGCTCCCCTGTTCATATATCTCGTTCACGTGACACCTCTTTCCGATCCGATGAGTGCGGTTACGGCGGAACTCAGAAAGCCGCCGGGTGTGCCGGCGGCCGTCTTAGAGGTGCTGTGTGAGTTGGAGAGTCAGCCTAAGGAGGACCGCGCGGGCACACCGCCATTTGCCGGGGCGCTAAACCCCGACTGTACGGCGACTGTCGTCGGGCACATGCGCATCACACAGTCCTTCATCAGAGAGCGACACAGTACCCAGACGCCAAACGATGCGTCAAGGTATTTAGGTCAGTCGACCAGCCAGTGTGGCTGCGGCTTTCCCACGAGGTCGTAGGCCTCGACCGGCCCCCACGTTCCGGCCTCGTACGGAAAGAGCTTGGGGCCGCCGGCGAGCAGCGGGTCATACAGCCGCCACGACTCCTCGACCTCGTCAGATCGGACGAACAGTGTCTGGTCTCCATTCAGAACATCGAGCAGCAGAGTCTCGTAGGCATCTGGGAGATGTCCGAACGCGTCGCCATAGGAGAACGACAAGGGCAGGGTCTCCAGATGGAGGGGCGCCTCAGGTGCTTTCACGTCGAAGAGCAGCTCGAAACCCTCGTTGGGCTGGAGGGTGATCACCAGCCGGTTGGAGTGCATCCTGGCTACTCCGCCACGCTCGAACAGGAACACCGGCGGCTGACGGAAGGTGACGACGATCCGTGTGAGCGTCTTCGGGAAGCGCTTGCCCGTCCGGAGAAAGAAGGGCACCCCTTGCCAGCGCCAATTGTCGACGTTGATACGAGCTATCACCGCCGTCTCGGTGGACGAGTCCGGGGGGACTCCATGCTCCTCTCGGTACGCCGTCACCATCTCGCCGTCAACCTTGCCCGCCTCGTACTGTCCGAAGGCGACCTCCCCCGGTAGGACCTCCTCGATAGAGCGCAGGACCTTCACCTTCTCGTTCCGGATCGCGTCCGGATGCCACGTCGCCGGCGGCTCCATCGCTACCAGAGTCATGATCTGAGTGAGATGGTTCTGGATCATGTCCCGCAGCGCCCCGACGCCGTCGTAGTAGGCCGACCGCGCCTCGACCCCGATGGTCTCAGCGACGGTGATGTCCACGTGGTCCACCCGGTCGCGATTCCAAGAAGACTCAAAGAGGGAATTGGCGAAGCGGAACACGAGCAGATTCTGAACCGTCTCCTTCCCGAGGTAGTGATCGATGCGATACACCTGAGGCTCTTCGAAGTAGCGGTGTACCAGCCGGTTGAGGTCCCGAGCCGAGGCCAGATCCCGTCCGAAGGGCTTCTCCACCACCAGGCGCGTGTAACCCGGTCCTGTACCCAGCCCGGCCTTCCCGAGGCTTTCAATGGCTGGGCCAAACGCAGTCGGCGGCAAGGCGAGGTAGAAGACCCGGTTGCCCGGCATATCCTTGGCCTGCTCCAACTCCGAGATACGGGCCGACACGGACTGGAACCCGTCCTGGCTTCCGCAATACTGGACACACTCGGCACACCAGACATTGGCCTGGTCACTGGGAACCCCGACGTCGACGAGCGACTGTGAGATGAGGTCGCGAAACTCGTCGTCGGTCATGTTCCGTCTGCCCACGCCCATTAGCTGGGCACTGGTCCCGAATCCGTGCGTGGTCACGAGCTCGTAGTAGGCCGGAAGGAGCTTCCTGCGCGCCAGGTCGCCGGTAGCGCCAAAGATCACGAAAAGATGTGGATCAACTTCTGCCACTTTGCCGCCCTAAGCGGTTAGCCCACCCTAAAAGGACTCAGCTCACAGCCACGCGCCGAGGATCAGGCCGGCAACCGCCATGCTCACGATATCCCCCCCGGAAGTGATCAGCGAGAGGCGAGTGGAGCGCTGCTCGTACATATCGGCGACGCTCTTATTGGTCAGAAAGAATCCGATTCCGACGAGCAGCCCGACCAGCAGTCCCTCGAGCGCATTCGTGGCACCCGACCACCCGATGACGATCGCCAGGACCAGGGCAGTGGCCAGCGCGGCCAGGATCGTCCAGATGATTACGCCGGGCGTCCGTCCCTCGGCCGCCTTCTCCTCAGTAAGGCCGACCTCCGTCATCCAGGTTTTGCCGAAGACAGCCGGCAGGTACCAGATGAAACCGATTGCCACCAGGGCAATCCCTGCTACGAGGACCGCCGGCCAGTTGATCTCCACTTCCATCTTCTCTCCTCTCGACCTCGAACCAGGCTAGGGAAAGTCGCCGCCGTCGGCTCGGGTCGCGCAATCGGATCATGCAGAGCCCTCCCACGCGGCTCGAGCAGGTGGTACGTTTGCAGCGGGGTTACCGCATGGGAACCAGGGAACTCGTGCCCCCCCACTACTGGGGCGCTCCGGGGACGCCGTGACCAGTTCACGACTCGTCCTCGGGTTCGGCCTCGTCCTGGCACTGACGATCGCGCTGATGCTCGTCCTCTCATCCGAGGAAGCCGAGCCAGAAGTTCCCGTTTCGACGACTGCACAGGCGGCGCCGTCGACAGCTGCGCCGACTACCACCCCAACGACAGCCGAGCGCTCGGCCCCTTCAACTACGACGCTGGAGCACAGGGAGGAGGAGGTGGCGGCGATTGTGCATGGAAACCTGATGACGTGGTTTGAGGCAATCTACGACGGAGATAGCGAGAGGCTGTGGGACGCGGTCGCTACTCAGTCACTGCACGACTCTGGTGTCGAAGCAATGCAATCCCTGAGCTTTGACGAGCGTCCGACTTCGCAGGGTCTGTCGGTTGATGTGCTTCAGATCCTGATGGACCGTGAGAACTGCGTCGTTGTTCACTATGTCGCGGATGCCACGGCGTTCCTTGCAACGACCGGGACTGTCACCAGTGTCGAGGTTCTCTGGCCTGACCCCGACCATGGGTTGCGCACCGCCGCCATATGGAGTGCTCCGTCGGACCTGTGGGAACCCGATTGTGATAAGAGACTCCGGGAGTCAACGCCGTGACAAAGGCGGCACTTCCGTTCGTCCTTGTCATTTGGCTTTCCAGCACGGCGTATGCGGCCGAGACGATGCTCTGCTGGAACGAGACTCGAGTGGATGACTTTGGACGGGAAGAATCAGTCACCGTCTGCGTCGTCGAAGGCTCCCGCGCCGAGTTCGTGCTCGAGCGCGGCAGTGCGGTCGACTTCTGGCCCAACGTGGGCTACGACCAGTCCGGGATCCAATGCTGGTTCTGGACCACCGCCGCTACAGAGTGGGTGATCATCTCGACTGCCGGTAACACCGCCACTCTCGGCTTCGATCCTGATACTGCGCCCGGGCCAATAGCCATC
>JBHICV010000170.1:0-4721 GCA_046759765.1 Acidimicrobiia bacterium | reverse complement strand
ATTCTAGCCCCTTCCTCACGATGGGACTGCGCCGCCCGACTTCTGAGACAGGCTCCCTCCCCCGTCTCCACCATAACACGGAAGTTAGTCAGTGCCCCGGGAGCCAGCCTATGGCCGCCCTCGTTGATGCAGGACGCTAAGACTATGTGATCGCAAAGCTGAAGCTAAAGGTTCTGTGTTCTGTACGGTCAGGCCCACCAGTCGTAACTTTCCCACACCAAAGTGTGGAATCCTTCTTCGAGATCTCCCTCGGCGGTGGCTAGCGCCTGGGGCTCGATTATCACACCTAGGCCTCAATTTGCCAGACCTGGCCTTTGAGCAAGTCCAGCTACCCGCGTTACTGACCTGGTTCCGGCGTCCTCTGCTGTGCGGCGCACGCACCTGGATCATCCGAGAGGGGGAGGATGCGCTCGAGTGATCGGCCGAGGCGAGATTCAGCAGTCCTGCCCATGACAGCAGTGCACCAGACGAAGGAAAGTGAAGGGGGTTGGTGGAAGGACGATGGGAAGCCGTGGGCCAACACCGGCTCCTCCATGCTACGAGCGTCCTGCTAAGAGAAGAGGCCTGAAGGCAAGGAACTTTCCGGCGCCGTCGTTCGTCAATGTATACGAGTGGGTTACACATTCCACTTTCCGATGCCAACACAGGGGAGAAGGGAATGAACAGGATAAGAGGACTAGCACTGAGCGTCGGACTCGCGACGTTGATCGTCGTCGGTCTAGCGTGCGGTAGTGCCACCGACGAGGCGCCGGCCGCAAATCCATCTGCCCCTATCGGCAATGAGCCGTCTTCCCGGTCCCTGACCGACCAAGATCGAACGGAGCTGATCCGACAGACCTTGGAGCGGGCCCTAATCGACGGCGAGATGGCCATGGCAGGAGTGTCGGCGTCGGATGGCGAGAGCTTCGTCCTCTCGACCGAGAATATCAGCGCCTCTCTGGTTCCTGACGTCCCCAAGAGGCACCTGATCCTCCTTGGTCCCGAAGAGATTCGACGGCAAGCCGATGACCAGGGCGACTTCATGTTCCTCAGCTTCGATCGGATAGGGCCGAGACAGGTCTGGGTCGGTACCGGCTGGGGTGTCGACGAATCCGTCATCGAAGTGGTGTTGGCGAATACCTTGGCGACAGGCAAGGACTCCCAGATAGCCGAGGGTTACATGAGCGGTGGCTACTTCACCGTCGAGTACCAGCAGATATCCGGAGAGTGGGTAGGCACAGACCAGCGGTTAGCCGTGCCATAACCGATAACCCCGGATCGAGGCCAAGGAGAAGAAATGAACAGGATAAGGGGACTTGTACTGGGCGTCGGACTCTTGACGCTGATCGTGGCTGGCTTGGCGTGTGGCGCCGACGTGACGCAAGAGCCGGCAGAAGCGGGGCCGGCGTCCGAACCGCCGCAGGCCCAAGAGCGCCCTTCGCCGTCGAGCGAGCCCGTGGAGGTCAGTCCCCCGGTCACTGGTGGTGGCGCGCCCCGCGCGCCAGTGCCTTACTTCTCCTACGAGGGGGTGATCTACCACCACGACAAATCCCTTGAGGCGGCGCAATTCGGCGACGACGACTTTGAGCTCGCAGGTTCCACCACCGAGTCGAACAGGGTGGCTCCGGGTGGGAGCCTGAACGTCTACGTGTTAAAGGGCGACACAGAACACGTCTATACGTTCGAACCAGGCAACAGTTTCCTCAACGAGGACGGCCGAACGATCACTACCAAGGACAGGTGGGCGCGTTGGGGGGATTCCAGCGAGCCCCCCAAACCCTCTTCAGTGGTCTCCTCGGGGATGATGGTGCCGCGGCCCGAAAGCATAGAGGATCTCGTGGCGCAATCCGACGTGATCGTGCTGGGCACCATTAGTTTCGTACTGGAAGAGACGCTGGTAGGTGACCTGCCGCATACGGACTACGAGGTCCGCATCGATGGCGTCTTGAAGAGTGACGGGGCACTCGAAGACGGCGGCACCCTCGTGCTGCGCATGTCCGGTCACCTGACTCAGCAGACCGACGTCGTCACGTCGGTTCACGTTCAGCTGCCGGCACCGGACAGCTACTACATGCTCGCGCTGGGGCAGAACCCTGACGGCACGTACGGGTCCGGGCCTGAGGGGCTGCTTGACGTCGATGGCGATAGAGTAACCTTCGCGGATGGGATCGGGTTTTGGACCGAGCTCACAGGCGCGGAGTTCGTCGAGGCGGTTAGACAGGAAGCCGGCGGGTAGAACCTCAGTACCAGCGAGGCGAAATGAACAGCGTGAGGGTTCCGGCAGCAGGGTTTGGCCTGGCAGCGATGATGGTGATCGGCGCGGCTTGCGGCGGCGCCGTAGCGCAAGTGTCCGGGTCAGTGTCCCAGGAGCCGGTCGCGGGGCCATCCGACGCAGAGGCTAGTCGCGTCGGCCCAGCCTCGTCACCGGACGGGCCCCTCGATACCGCCTTGGCTGAAGTCACGGTCCTGTCCGTCGAAGATGATACGGCGACCTTGAGGATACGGGATCTCAGGGACTACATCCGCTCTCCAATCGCGGACTTCCCACAGCTAGGCGTTGGCGACGAAGTCCTGGTCAGGGTCTACAACGTAGCTCCTCTTGGGGACGTGGCCGATGCCGTCGCAACCGGGGTCAGAGCTGGAGAGGCGCCACGCCACATCCCTGAGCCGGTGCTCACTGAGGGGGAAAGCTACCTGGCCGACATGAGTGCATGCTTCTCAGGCGTCATCGACGGGCTCAGCTGTCCCTTCGAAGGTTGGTCCGTTGCCATATACCCGCTTCGGCAGCTCCCAGGTTCAACACGACAGGACTCTACCGCAACGCCTCCGTCGACTACTCCTCCTTTCATAACCGCGGAGCGGACGCAGGGCTAGGGGGAGGCATGTTTACCAGGAAGTTCTGGATTGGATTCGGACTCTGGGAGGCCCTTAGCTTCCTGATCGCCAAGTTGATCGTCGACAACTTCAGCCTGCAGGGAGGCGGATTCAATAGCGGCCCGTTCATCGGGGCGATCGTCGGAATGCCGCTTCTCTGGTGGTCGGCGGCATTCGCCGCCTCGGCGGCTATCGACTACGCCAAGCGGTGAGCGACCTCGGCATGGCCATAGCGCAGGCCTGATCGAGTGTCACGGCTAATCGGCTCGCGGAGAAAGGATGACACATGCGAACGGAAACTTCAGAGGCGAGCGAGTTCTGGACTGCGGCGGCAAGACGGATCGCGTTGTGGGGGTCAACGATCGTGGCAATCCTTGGGATAGTCTTGGCGCTCAACGCGGCGCTCAGCGACGAATACACCGGCGCCGCCGCATGCCTGGCCGCCTCTGCGTTGGCTCTCGGTATCATCGGATACACCTTCGGACGTAGATAGGCCAGCACACGACAGTGCACTAGAGGGAGTTCGCAGCCGACATGGATTTCGTAATTTCAGTCTTGCTGGTCATACTCGGCGCAGCGCTTATAGTCGGCGGTGTCGTCGCATATCGCGGCAGCACAGCCGTCGCCGCTCGAGCCTTAAGCGCGGCGAGCGTGGCTGCCGGACTCGCCATGTGGTTTGTCATCGCCTCCGTCACAATCACGAGCAGCAGCGGGACCGCACCGGAGCCGGTTGTGGTGACTTCAGTCAAGTCCAGCGAGGAGTTGACGGTCTCTGAGGAGGCCTTCCGGTATCTGCTGACCTTGTCGGACGTTGAGCCGCTGCTTGCAGCCGAAGTCCAGCTCGCAACCTCATACAGGAACTTCAGGGAGATGGCCGAGAGCGTAGACCCGGCCCAGGTCGCCCGCATTGAAAGCTGGTTCGGTTGGACGCTCGAGTCCCCCAGTAGCGCGGACGGTTTGACCTTTACTCTCATCGATTTCGATTCAAGCGCTTCGGCGAGCGCCCATTTCGAGAAGATGAGGTCTTCCAGCAAGGCGCCTCCCGACCCGGAGGAGTCGTTCGGCGGCACGGCCTACCGAGTGGAGATGAACTCCCAGGGAATCGGGAGCATGCTGGTGCTTGTTAAGGGCGACAAGCTGCTCTCGTTCCACACCGCGATATCAGAAGGCCATCCTCCCATGGTGACTCCAGAAGGCCTCGACGAGCTCGCTGAGCTGGCGCTGAGCCGGCTCTGATGTGGTGTGAGGCAGTTTTCAGGAAGAGGTAGCCACGACCACTCGCTGGAGCGAAGGCTAGTGGGTTCCGCTTAGCTCCAACATCTCGGACCGGCGTTCCTGCATTCCTCAACAGCTCTTCGGTCGCAACTCCCATACGCCGGGCAGCCTCGAAGGCGACGCTTGGTGAGTCGTTATTGCGGGAAGAGGTGACCTGGGCATAGTGAGTATGTACTTGCCGGAAGTGCCCAACCGGAAATTCAGGAGCCCCTCGCCTAGCCTCTAGTCTTCCGCCCTGGGTTGAAACACCCACCTCAGATCTCCTTCCACGCCACCTAACTTTAACTTTCTCTAGTCTAAGAACCAGTTCGTATTGTGTAGAATGGCTGGTGCAGGTCGTCTTTTGCTCTTCGCTGAAGTCGGAACATGGTTTGCTGGACGGCTCGACGCCCGCGGGCATGGCGGTGCAGATGGCCGTGGTCAGAACGGATGGATGAAGACGAGTGGCTCTGGCGATGAAAACGGATACTGCCCAAGTTTGGCGCTACCTGAAGGACCGCCAAGCGTTCAGGCGGGAGCAGATCATGCTGCCCGATGGCCGCGCCTTCGCGGAAGCCGAGGAGCCCTGGCAGGCCGAGTCGATCTTCGCCCCT
>JBHICV010000169.1:0-4728 GCA_046759765.1 Acidimicrobiia bacterium | reverse complement strand
GCACTTCCTCGAGCCCGTCGACGCCTACGAGCCGGGCGACCGACTCGTCCTCAAAGCCCACGAGGATCTTTGGGCTCAGGCCGTGAGCGGCAGCCGCGGCCAGCAGGTTGGCCAGCAGCGTGCCTGCGTCCCAGTAGAGGTGCCGCCAACCGCGCTCACCGTATTTCCAGGTGGTCCGCCAGACGAGTCCGGTCAGGACAACGGCCAACGAAGTCTCAACTGAGAGCGCGTTGCGAAAGTCACCAGAGCGCAGCTGCGTCAGCCCGAATTGGAGCGGAGCGAAGTGATAGACGCCGGCGGGAATGCCGTCGACGTCAGGACCTGTGACGACGTACAGCTCCACGGGATGGAGATTGCCGGCCGACATGGCGGATCGAAAGAAAGTCGGATTCGCGGATGGCCCAACGGTGCGGGTGACGCCGCCCGACAAGTACAGGAGCGTGGCGACCAGCGACGCGTCCAGGCCCTGCGGGGGAGGCTCCCCCTTCTCTCCGCTCAGCACTGAGGTTGCGGGCAGGCTGGATGTGACCAACCGGCGAGGTAGTGGGGTGACCGAAAGACCGCGGTATTCCTTGAAGCGCGCCGGTGCATTGGCTGGATCCAATCGCCGGTAGGGAACCAGGCGGTCGGGATGCTGCGGCTCACTCCCGTGCTTGGTCGAGTTGTGGATGGCGTCGGCTGCTTCCCGGCTGTAGGTCATCGCGCTAGGAAAGCAGCGCCAAGTGAGGATCGCCGAGCCGGGTACCGGCAGAGGAGAGCCCTAGTATCGCCGCGCCGTCTGAGAAGGCCATGAATCTACCCGCCCACGATGTCTTGATCGTTGGAGGAGGCGGAGCCGGACTCCGAGCGGCGATCGCCATCGCGGAGGAGTCACCGGAACTATCCGTAGCAGTCGTATCCAAGGTGTACCCCATGCGATCTCACACCGTCTCGGCCGAAGGTGGCGCGGCCGCGGTCATCAAGGACAACGACTCGCTCGACGATCACGCCGACGACACTATCTCCGGTTCGGACTGGCTGGCCGACCAGGACGCAGTCGAAGCCTTCGTACGTGAGGCGCCCGCCGAGATGATCCAGTTGGAGCACTGGGGTTGCCCGTGGAGCCGTGAGCCCACCGGAGAGATTGCAGTCCGGGCTTTCGGAGGGATGAAGATCGAAAGAACCTGGTTTGCGGCCGACAAGACCGGCTTCCATATGCTCCATAGCCTCTTCCAGACCAGTCTCCAGTTCCCTACGATCACCCGGTACGACGAGTGGTTCGTCACGTCGCTCGTTGTGGACAATGGACGCTGCCAAGGCGTCACGGCCATAGACCTCCGCCGAGGGACGGTCCATGCCATTGCCGCAAAAGCCGTGATCATGTGCACCGGAGGCGCGGGTCGGATTTTTCCCTTCACGACCAACGGGGCCATCAAGACCGGTGACGGGATGGCTCTGGCCTACCGAGCCGGAGTCCCGCTCAAGGACATGGAGTTCGTCCAGTACCACCCGACCGGGCTCCCCGGCACCGGCATTCTCATCACCGAGGCCGCCCGGGGAGAGGGCGGGATCATGGTCAACAAAGACGGATACCGCTATCTGGCCGACTACGACCTGGGACAGCCACTCGAGGTCGACGATCCCAACCACCCCCAGAAGGCAACGATGGAGCTCGGCCCGCGAGATCGCCTGTCACAGGCCTTCATGCACGAGCGCGACAAAGGTCGGACGTTTGACGGCCCTTATGGCGAATACGTCCATCTCGATCTGCGTCATCTCGGTGAGGAGCTGATCGACAAGAAGATCCCCATGGTCCGCGAACTGGCCGTTCGGTATGTCGGGATTGATCCGGTCCTCGAGCCGATCCCCGTTCGGACCGTCGTCCACTACATGATGGGCGGGATTCACACCGACATCGAAGGGGCCACTCCGCTGCCCGGTCTGTTCGCCGCCGGAGAATGCGCCTGCGTGAGCATCAACGGAGCCAACCGGCTGGGGTCCAACTCACTCCCCGAGCTGCTCGTATTCGGCAAGCGAGCCGCCCGGGCGGCAGTCCAGCACGCTCATGAGCACCCATCGTTCGACGAGCGGGCTTTGCTGGCGATGGAGTCTTCGGAAGCGGAGCGCATACGAGACCTGCTGGAAGCTCCCGCCGGCGAGTCGACGGCCAAGATCCACCAAGAGCTGAACGAAGCCCTCGAGCAAGGAGCCGGCATCTTCCGGGAGGAATCGGCGCTGCGCGAGACATCCGCCGTCATTGCGGAGCTCAAAGAAAGATTCGCCAAGGTGGGAGTCACCGACCGGAGCCGCCCCTTCAATATGGAACTCATTTCGGCGCTGGAGTTGGAAGCAATGCTCGAAGTGGGAGAAACTGTGGCGCACAGTGCGCTGGCGCGAACGGAGTCGCGGGGCTCCCACCAACGCACCGACTATCCGGACCGGGACGACGAGCACTTCTTGAAGCACTCCCTGTCACATCGCACGGAGGGCGAGCCGGAGATCTCCTACCTAGATGTAGTGATCACCCGCTGGCCACCGGGAGAACGGGCATATGGCAGCAGCTGAGACCGGGGACGCCAACGGGAGCATGGTCCTGGAGGTGTTCCGCTACCTGCCCGATGACGAGTGGGAGCCACGATTTCAGACCTATGAGGTGCCTTACAACCCGGACTGGGTGGTCCTAGACGCTCTCAACCACATCAGGAGCTGGATCGACCCCACCCTCAGCTTCCGCTGGTCCTGTCGGATGGGAGTGTGTGGAAGTTGCGGGATGATGGTCAATAGCGAGCCGAAGCTCACCTGCGAGGGTTTTCTCTCCGAGTACTACCCCGATCCGATTCGTGTCGAGCCCCTGAGCCACTTTCCCGTGATCAAGGATCTCGTGATCAACATGGACGACTTCATGGAGAAGCTGCCGGCCGTCGAGGCGTGGCTGATACCAAAGGAGCCCAAGGGAACGGAAGAAGGCGAATACCTACAGACACCCGCTGAGCTGGACAACTACAAACGGTTCTCGATGTGCATCAACTGCATGCTGTGCTACTCGGCCTGCCCTGTCTACGGATTGGATTCGACGTTCGTCGGTCCGGCGGCACTCGCTCTCGGGCACCGCTACAACCTGGACTCGCGCGACGGTGGGCAGAGGGATCGGGCTGCGGCGATGATGGGTCACGAGGGTATCTGGGAGTGCACCTACGTCGGGGACTGCACCCGGGTATGTCCGAAGGACGTTGACCCGGCTGGGGCCATCCAGATGTCGAAGCTCCAGTACTCCACCGACTGGGCGCTGTCACTGCTGCCCCGAAGGCGAAGCCGATGAACCGCGAGTACGTCGGGGCCCTGCCGCCCGATTGGTGGTTCCGTAAAGTCAGCTACTTCATCTTCATGGTCCGCGAGCTGACGAGCTTGGCGGTCGCCGCCTACGCCGTCTTTCTGCTGGTGCTCGTCGCCTCGGCTGCAGACGCCGAGTCCTTCTCCGAGCTCTACGAGGCTCTTCGAAGCCCTGTCAGCGTGGTCCTCCATCTGATTGTTCTTCTCCCCGTGCTGCTTCATGCGGTCACCTGGATCAACCTGATGCCGAAGTCCCTGGCCATCCGGCTGGGCGAGGAACGAGTACCGGAACTGTTCATCGCCGCCGGTGGGTTCGCCGCCTGGATCGGCGTCTCGCTCGTCGTGGCCTTTCTGGCGCTGAGATGAGGTCCCCCTACCGAACGACCGATCCGCTGGCCTGGCTGCTCTTCTCTGCCGGAGGAGTGGTTTCTGCCTTCCTGTTTCCGGTCACGATCGTCCTGACCGGCCTGGCGATCCCGGCCGGGCTCCTCAGCGAGGAGTCGTTGCTTGCTCTCATAAAGAACCCGCTCGTTCGCCTCTATCTTCTTGTACTCATCTCCCTTCCTCTCTTCCACTGGGCTCACCGCTTTCGGTACGCGCTCGTGGATCTCGGCTTTGGGACGCTGGGACGGCAGAAGGTGCTGTTCTATGGAACCGCCGCGCTGGGAACCCTGCTCGCGGGGTACTTTCTGCTCCGTTTGTAGAGTCTGAGGATGGTCGAATCCTTCGAGCTGAAAAGGCTCACTGAGGAAGGTCTTCCGGCGGCGTTGGAGCGAGCCGAGCACTACCGGCTTCTCAACCAGCCTGAGTTGGCGGAGAGCATCTGCCTCGACATCCTCGAAGTCGAACCGGACAACCAGCGGGCCCTGGTGGTTCTCATCCTCGCCATAACGGACCAATTCGAGACGGGCGGCTCCGACCCGAGGGCAACCGCGGCCCGCAAGCACGTAGACAGGCTCTCCGATCCCTACCAGCGCAGCTACTACGCCGGCATTATCTCGGAGCGGAGAGCACGTGCGTTTCTCAGCCGCGGTCCTTCGCAGCAGTTCGCGTACCAGCACTTCCGGCAGGCGATGGAGTTCTATGAGGAGGCGGCTGCAATTCGTCCGGCCGGAAACGACGACGCCATCCTGCGGTGGAACACATGCGCCCGCTCGATCAAGCTCCGCAAGCTCAGGCCACGCCCGGAGAGAGAAGGCGAGCTGCAGCTCGAGTAGTACCGGGGATTACCAGAGCACCACGTAAGTGAGTACCGGCCCTTCGGGGGCTCCCGCGAACCCCTCTGCTTCCCGGAAATCCCACAGCTCGACCCAGAATGCCAGCCCGTCGGAGCGGCGGAACAGCCCCGAGTAACGCGGGAGGCGGCCGTCATCCGTCGGCTGAAGCACTCCCGATACTCGTCGCCGTCCCAGCTCACCC
>JBHICV010000168.1:0-4802 GCA_046759765.1 Acidimicrobiia bacterium | reverse complement strand
TGCTGTCTAGTGTCCCGCCTGGCGTTTCGGGCCTCGGAGCCGTGCCCGCGATCCTGTTGGTCGGGTTCGTGGTCATGCAGGCCCTCGGCTCGACCCGGAAGCAGAGCAAGAAGCGAGCGTTCACCCCCGAACCCAGGGCGGTGGAGATCCAGAAGCTCGTCTTCGGCGATCTGACGCTGGCGGTCGAAGGGGATGGCGTGATCGAGTCCGAACGGGAGCTCGAGATCATCTCGGAAGCCAATGGCCGGGTTACCCTCGCGAGGAACAACCTGAAGGACGGGACCTTCGTCCCCGCTGGCGAGGTGGTGGTGAAGGTGGACTCCCGGGATGTGGAGAATGATCTCTTCGCTTTGCGCTCCGAGTTCCTGAACGCGGTGGCGGCGCTCCTACCGGAGCTTCAGATCGACGATCCCCGCGTCTACAAGAAGTGGTTCGACTACTTCAACAGCCTCGACATCAACCAGCCGGTGCGTGAGCTCCCCGAGATCACCAGGGCGCAGGAGAAGATCAAGGTCAGCGCCAAGGACATCTTCGGGAAATACTACGCGGTGAAGAATCAGGAGCTCCTGCTCTCGAAGCATACGATCCGGGCGCCGTTCTCGGGCTACATCACTTCCACCGGCGTGATCGAGAACACCTTCGTTTCGGTGGGGCAGCACCTCTTCACCCTGAGCGACGCCGTGAACCTCGTCGTACCGGTGCCGCTTATCGTGGAGGAGAGCCAGCAGCTCGACTTCTCGACCTCGCCCCGCGTGACGATCTATGAGGATGAGCGGGGCGGCGAGTCGATCACCGGCCGCATCAGGCGCCGGGACACCAACCTCGACCGGAACTCGCAGACGCTCAGCGTCTACGTCAAGTTCACGAACGCGAAGCTACACCCACACTTCCTGCCCGGTAACTACGTGCACGTGAACATCGAAGGCCGCACCCTCAAGGACGTGGCCGCGATCCGCCGCCACCTGGTGGACAACGAGGGCTACGTCTTCACCATGGAGGTCGGGAAGCTGGGGCGGCAGCGAGTGGAAGTCGTCGCGCTTCAGGGCGACCTGGCCATCGTCAGGAACACCGTGCCCGACGAGACTGTGATCGTCACCACCCTCCTGCAGAAGCCGCTCATCGGGATGGCCATCCGCGACGCAAACGCCACCACCGAGGAACCGGTGCAGCTGGACCTCGCCGGGGAGGAAAACGGCGCCGAGACGGCTACGGCTAGCAGGTCAGCTGAGCGTTAACCGGCCGGCGGCAGACGACCTCGGTCCGAATCGTCGGTCCACACGTAACCAATAGGTGCGGACGGTGAGAAAGGTCATCCACCACTTCATACAGCACTCGATCGTCACCAACTGGTTGGTGCTCGTCGTCTGCCTCGCCGGCGTTTTCGCCCTCTTCATGCTTGACCGGCGGCTCGCCCCGAAGTTCGAGCTCGAGGAGGTGGAGATCCAAGTCCCCTATCCCGGCGCCTCAGCAATCGAGGTGGAGGAGGGGATCGTGGTTAAGATCGAGGAGGCGCTTCGCGGGATCGAGGGGATCCAGCGGGTCGCCTCCTGGTCGTCGGACGGCTGGGGCTACGTCAACGTGGAATATCCGCCCGACTGGGACATGAACCGGGCGGTCCAGGACATTAAGAACGCCGTCAACTCCATCAACTCTTATCCCACCGGGGCCGAGAAGCCGACCGTCTACCAGTCGGCGCAGTGGAACCGAGCCGTGATGCTCTCCATCTACGGCCCCGAGGATCACTTCACCCTGAAGAAGATCGTCGAGGAGTTCCGGGATGATCTCCTCGCCACGGGGAAGATCTCCAACATACGGTGGTGGGGCCTGCCGGTGCGCGAGATCTCCGTCGAGGTCTCGCCCCAGGCCCTGATCCGCTACAAGCTCACGATTGCCGACATCGCCGAAGCCATCCGGAACTCGAACCTGAACATCTCCTCCGGCTCGGTGCTCACCGGTCAGGAGGAGATCCTCATCCGCTCGTACAACACCAGGTATGAGGCGAAGGAGTTCGAGGACATCGAGGTCGTCTCCTCCATCGACGGGCAGCGCATCCGCCTGATCGACTTCGCCACAGTCCAGGAGCAGTGGCCGGAGAACCGGTTTTTCTCGGAGTACAACGGCCGTCGCTCCGTGGGCTTCAATGTGATGTACAGCGTCAACGAGGACGTCCTCGAGATCACCGAGATCGTCGATAGTAAAGTCGAGGAGTACGAGGAGAGGTACGCCGGTCTGGTCCACTTCAATACGTTTATCAGCGACACCCAGGAGCTTGAGGAGCGCCTCAACCTGATGGGCAAGAACGGCATCCTCGGGCTCACGCTCGTCCTCGTGCTGCTGGCGATCTTCTTCAACCTGCGGATGTCGTTGTGGGTGGCGCTGAGCATCCCCTTCTCGCTGTTGGGGATGTTCTTCGTCCTTTGGCTCCTCGACATCACGATCAACGAGATGAGCCTCTTCGGCATCATCATGGTGATCGGGATCCTGGTGGACGACGGCATCATCATCGGGGAGAGCATCTACTCCCAGTGGGAGAAGTACGGCAAATCGCCGGTGCAGGCGGCCATCGACGGGACGATGGACGTGATCAAGCCGGTGTCGACCTCCATCGCCACCACTATCGTCGCCTTCGTGCCATACTTCTACTTCTACGGCGTCCTTGGAAAGTACGTCTGGCAGATCGCCGCCGTGGTGATCATCTCGCTCCTCTTCTCGATCTTCGAGGCGACGATCATCCTGCCGGCGCACCTCGCCCACTCCCGGGCGCTTCAGGAGCACCCGGAGGCTCATAGCTTCCTCTCGAAGGTGCGGGATCGGCTCGACGGCGCCTTCAAGTTCGTCCTAGAGCGCGTCTACAGCCCGGTGCTCCGGTTCTGCCTGGATAACCGCTGGCCGGTGGGCGCCGCCATGATCGCGGTGATCCTCATCATGGCGGGGGCGTTCCAGGGGCAGCACGTGCGGGCCCAGTTCTTCCCCGAGATCGAGCCGCCCTACGCCAGGATCCAGGTGGAGGTCCCGGCGGGCATGTCCGCCGAGGTGGCGAATGACATCCGCTACAAGCTGATCGACAAGTCGGTGGCCTTCGGCGACGAGTGGGACCACCCGAAGAAGGGTGAGCTAAGCCCAATACAGAACTACACGTCGTGGATGAGCGGCGGTACCACCCTCAACATCTTCTTCGTGCTGCCGTCCTCCGCCGATCGGGACTATTCCGTCAAGGAGTTCTCCGACGCCCTCGCCGAATACATCGGGACCGTGCCCGAGGCGGAGAACGTGATCGTCGGCGGTTTCGCCTTCGGCGGTACGCCCATCTCAGTGCGCTTCCAGAGCAAGGACTACCAGCAGCTCTTCAGGGCGAAGGAACTTCTGAAAAAGGAGCTGGCCGGGATCGACGGCGTGAAGGATATCCGCGACGATACGCCGCTGGGCAACAACGAGTTCATCGTGACTCTCAAACCCAAGGGTCAAGCGCTGGGCTTTACCGTCCGCGATCTCACCGCGCAGCTCCGCCAGGGCTTCTACGGCGAGGAAGTGATGCGGCTCCAGCGTGGCCGTGACGAGATGAAGGTGTGGGTCCGCTTCCCCAAGGAAGACCGGGTCTCCATCGCCCAGATCGAGAACCTAAAGGTCAGGACACCGACGGGCTATTACGTCTCCTTCAAGGAGGTGGCCGAATACCGGATCGAGCGCGGCCTCAGGCGGATCCGCCACGAGGACGGAAACCGCGCCGTCACCGTACGCGCCGGCATGGATTACTCCAAGAATGACCTCCAGGTGGTCCTGCGGGAGATCAACGAGGAGGCGGTACCGACCGTGCTGGCCCAGGTGGAGGGCGTCACCCGGTCCACCGGCACCGGCCAACAGGCGGAAGTGCAAAAGATGGTCGGCTCCATGAGGTTCACCATGAGCCTCGCCTTCGTGGTGATGTTCACCATCCTGCTCTTCCTCTTGAAGTCTTACCTCCAGACGCTGTTGGTCATGAGCCTCATTCCGCTGGGCGTTATCGGCGCCGTGATCGGCCACTACATCATGGGGATCTCCGTCTCGATCCTCTCGTTCTTGGGCATCGTCGCGCTGGCAGGGATCATAATCAACGACTCCGTAGTGCTGGTGGACCGCTACAACAACCTGATCAGGAAGGGGATGGACGTCGGCGAGGCGCTGTGCGAGGCTGCCCGGTCCAGGTTCCGTCCCATTGTGCTAACAACGATCACCACCGCCGGCGGCCTGGCGCCCATCATCCTGCTCCGGAGCGAGCAGGGCCAATTCCTGGTCCCGATGGCGGTGTCGGTGGCGTTCGGTCTGATCTTCGGCACCTTGCTGACGCTACTCCTCTTGCCGTCGGCCCTCTACGCGATCAGTGATCTCAGGTTGCTGCTGCGGCGCAAGAAGACGAGGCTGGAGGTGGAGCCCGCCTACGTGTCAGGCGACTAGGGCGCATTTAGCCAGGTCGTTTGTTGCACCGGGTCTCGGCCGAGATCCCGGCTTCATGAACTCGACCGCCGTGCGTTCCCCGCTGCCCGAGCCACAACTGTAATCTGGGCCACGTCAGAGGCCCGTGTGGGACCTGCTGCTCGCTGCCCGCCCCGTCCGCCCTTGAGAGCTGCTTGACCAAACTGGGCGATGATGCGGGGAGAGGCAAACGACGAAAGGAGGTCGCACATGTCAAACCTCAACGCCTTTCTCCCCAGACGGTTATCCACTGTCACCATCACCCTCCTCTTCGGCATGCTCGCGCCAGGCCACGCATGGGGACAGACCAGCTCCGGCGAGCTCTTCAAGGAGCGGTTGGGCTTTGCTCGGTA
>JBHICV010000167.1:0-4816 GCA_046759765.1 Acidimicrobiia bacterium | reverse complement strand
TTCTGAACGATCTCGAAGCTGGCCCTTCCCGACACCATCAGAACGAGCCCGCCCAAGGGCCACCGCTCGACGGCTAGAGCCCCGACGAGCTTGTCAACCGCGTTGTGTCGACCGACGTCCTCACGGATATCCACCAGCTCGCCGAAGGGCGTGAAGGCACCGGCAGCATGGAGGCCACCTGTAGCCGCGAACGCGTCCTGTTGCGCCTGCAGCCGACTCGGAAGCGCGAGCAGAACGTCGGCGTCCACCATTGGCCCCTCGATGGCCGCCGGTGCGGCCACGCGCACTGCATCAATCGATGCCTTTCCGCATATCCCGCAAGAGGAAGTCGTGTACGCATTGCGACGAAACTGCTCAGCATCAACGGCCACCCCGGGCGCAAGAACGAGCTCCCAGCGGGCGTCCTCCGGATCTCCCGGCAGCCGGCGGACATCGGCGATCTCAGTCGGCGAGCTGACGATCCCTTCGGTGAGCGCGAATCCAAGCGCCAGATCCTCTTCGTCGCCAGGAGTGCGCATAATCACAGCGAGGGGTGTGTCGTCGAGCCTGATCTCCATGGGAGCCTCGGAGGCGAGAAGGTCCTGACGGGCCTCGACTCCGGAAGGGCCGAAGCTGGTGATGCGAGAACGGGTCGTCACCGACCCGACGCTACCCTCTCGACCATGGACTTCGGGCTGCCCGAGGAGCTGCATGAGCTCCAGATGACCGTCCGTCGGATGGCGCAGGAGAAGGTCAAGCCGATCGCCCAGGAACTCGACGAGAAGGAGGAGTACCCCGAGCACCTCTTCCAGCTCTTCTCCGATATGGGCTTGATGGGGATTGGTCTACCGGAGGACTACGGAGGTTCTGGAGCGGGAACACTTGGCCTCGTTCTGGCGATCGAGGAAGTGGGCAAATACTGTCAGTCGTCTGCGTTGATGCTTCTCCTCAGCAGGCTGCCGACCAGCCCGATCCTCGTAGCCGGCAGTGAGGAGCAGAAGCGCGAATGGGTGCCGGGAGTGGCAGAGGGTCGTATTCGCGGAGCCTTCGCACTCTCTGAAGTGGACGCCGGCTCGTGGGTGGCAGGACAGACATCCAAGGCTGTTCGGGACGGCGACGGCTATCGGATCAACGCCCGCAAGGTGTGGATGTCAGGAGCGACGGTGGCCGACTTCTACTCGGTGTTTGCCAAGACCGATCCCGAGGCGGGGCACCGAGGCTTCTCGGCCTTTGTCGTTCCCAGATCGGCAGAAGGTGTGTCGATCGGCACGATCGATCGCAAAATGGGGGTCAAGGCGATCCCCACCGCCGAGGTCATCTTCAACGACGTGTGGGTCCCCGACGCGAACCGCATCGGGGACGAGGGAACCGGGTTCAGGACCGCCATGCTGGCCCTCAACTCGATGCGCCCGATCGTAGCCGCCCGCGGCATCGGGCTGGCCGAGGGTGCTCTCATGTATGCGGTCTCATACGACAAGGAGCGCCACGCCTTCGGCCAGACGATTGCTGACTTTCAAGGCGTTCGGTGGACATACGCCGAGCTCGCCACGGAGATCGAAGCTGCCCGCCTTCTCACCTACCGTGCCGCCCGTCTGGTCGACGAGGGCAAGTACAGCAAGGAGTACGCGCCCTTCTTGTCCATGTCCAAGTACTTCGCCACCGAGCTGGCTGTGAAGGCTTCAGGCTGGGCCGTCCAGCTGCTCGGCGCCGCCGGCTACATGAAGGATCACATCACCGAGCTGTACTACCGGGACGCCCGCCAGCTCACCATCGTCGAGGGCACCACCCAGATCCAGAAGAACCTCATCGGTCAGGGAGTCGTCGACCAAGACGTCTGGTGGGACTGAGTCACTCGTTTTGGTGACGCCCATCCACCTATAGGGGGGGTAGACGTCACAAAAACGGAGCCCCTTCCTTTTGGTGACGCCTATCCACCTATAGGGGGCATAGACGTCACCAAAACGGGTGCAGCACGCAGCAGACGCTCGGTCAGCCAGGCGCTGGCGACCCCGAATCCGGCCAGAACCAGCGCCACTATGGCCACGATCTCGGTTGCGTCCGGACCGGTCATCCCGTCGTCGCCAGCAGTCAGAACCACGACGAGCCAAAGAACGACCAAAGCGACGGGGTAGACGACACGGGACCAGCGTCCTCCGCGCCTGACCAGACCGTAGAAGACGCCTAATACCGCGCCCAGCAACAGCCCTTCGGCCGCGAAGCCGACGAAAAGACCGAGCGTGAGCCAGAATCCATCTGGCGTTTCGGCCATCCACCTTGCGAGAGCAAAGACCGTGAGCACCAGCGCGGCACCTATCCCGACAATGGCGCCGGATACTTCCCCCGCGCCTGCCCTTCGGCTCATCGCGGGTCGTTTCTCGATTCGCGGCCACATCCACTCGATTCCGATGCCCAACAGGACAATCGAGCCACCGAACGTCAGCATGTTCAACAGCGGAGAGCCGATCGTCCGAGCCTCACTTCCGGAGGGACCGAACAGCAATGCCCCGACCAAAAGAGCAAGGACGAAACCGAAGATGGCTCCCTTGCCGAGACCGGCCCCCGGGACCCAACGCCGAACGCCCCCGTAGAGGGCCCCGATGATCACTCCAATGGCGGCCCCCACCAGGAGGATGAAGAACGTCCCCCCGATGGTGAAACTCGTCTCCTGACCCTCGGAGACCGCGGCGACGCGCATCGCAGCCCGGAGTCCCACCCCCAGCACGAGGCCCCCTCCAACTCCCGCAAGCGCGGACCGGCCCAACCACATCAGGGTTCCGCCCGGTCGAGTCTGCGCATGTGCCATCACGGAACCAGCCTTGCCAACGGCCGTTCCGAAATCGTTACGAAAGCCGGCGAACGGTCAGCAGTGTTATGTCGTCTTCTTGCTCCCACCGAGCACCGACGAAAGCCTTCAGGGCGTCTAAGAGGTTCTGAATGATGGACTCGCCCCGCGGGGTGTTCTCTATTTCGCTCACCATCCGCGGGAACCCGAACATCTCGCGCCCGGATCCGTGCGCCTCCACCAGACCGTCGCTCGAGAGCACCACCACGTCCCCCGGCTGCACGTTGATCTCCGCGGCGTCGTATTCCGACTCGGGCAGAAGCCCGAGGGGCATGCCGGTGGCTCGCACCTCATCAGCTTGGCCGTCGTGTGCCACATACGGCAGGTTGTGGCCGGCGTTGGCGAACACAAATCGCCCACTACTCGGGTCCAGGACCCCGTAGAGGCAGGTCACGAACATGGCCTCGGGTATGTCGGGAAGTAGCAGGTCGTTCACAGTGGCCAAGACCTCGGTCGGCGACCGGCCTTCGGCCGCCCCGCGTAGCAGTGTCCGGCACGTCGCCATCACCATGGCAGCTGGAACTCCCTTATCCGCGACATCGGCCACCACGACCGCGAGCTGCTCCCCTTCCAAAGGAATGAAGTCGTAGAAGTCACCGCCCACTTCCCGAGCAGGTTCGTAGAACACGTCGATCTCCCAACCAGTCAGCTCAGGTACCTCACGAGGAAGGAGATCGTGCTGAATGCGGCGGGCGACGTCCATCTCCTGGGCAACGCGTTCGCGCTGGAGCGCCTCTGCCTCCTGCTCCCGCACCAGCTGGCTCATCCGGAAGGCGGGAGCTGCCCGGGAGCACAGCCGGTCAAGCAGCTCGAGATCCAAAGACGAATAGCGCATTTCCCCCTCTCGCGGACCGAGAAGCAAGGCTCCTACCAACTCTTTCTGCGAAATAAGCGGACACGCAACCTGGTAGCCGCCCGCTCGCAGATGCTCGACCATGGCCGGGGCCTGCCCGAGGTCGACTGCTTCACCGGCCTCGAGCAAGAACTGTTGAGTGTCCAGGTCCAAGTCGATTTCTCGGCCTGCCTGTTCACGGAGCCACAGCCCCATCCCTGTCGGATGAAGCGTCTCGAAGATCACGTCGCGCACCTGCTGCTCGAGCACTGTCAGATCGACGACCTCGTTGGCTCGAACTGCAAAGGCCTCAACGGTCTGTTCGGCGTCGTACTTCTCGCGGTAAAAGCGCCGGTCAACGATCGACTGGATCCGGCGCCGCGCAGGCCGGAAAACTGCCACCAGGAACGCGCCCGTTATTGCACCGGCGATTCCGGCCTGGGAACCCGTGAGCTGTGCCCCCATCTGCTGACCTGAGAGAAGAACGATCACACTCGCAACAGATACGAACGCAAGCACCACCAGAGCTGATAAGGCGCCATACACCAGCGCCCGGTTCGCCACCAGCTCAATGTCGAACAGCCGATATCGGAAAACTGCAAAGCCGATCGAGACCGGGAACAAGAAGACGGCGGTCGTGAGGAGAATCAGGAGGTTCACGTCATAGATGGCGCGGAGCCGGTCCGTAGCGAGAACGAGGCCGAAGGCATCGGTGGACAGCTCGGGTTTGAGCACCCAGAGCACCGCGAAGGTGGCAACGGCAACGACGAACGCCACCAAGACGGGACGGGCGCGCAGACTCTCGTCAGGTTCAGAGAGCATGGCCGTCCGGTAGACCTGGGAAGCAACTACGGCCAGGGGGATCCCGAGAGCCCACATCCGACTCAGCAGCTCGGGCCAGGCGGCCGGATCGAACGGCCCGTCCGGAAGGACCGTAGTGAGCACAAGAAGCGCCCCGAGCGCCGCGACCGCGTAGCTGGCCCAGGTCGGTACCCAGCGTCCGCTGGGGAACACGAGAAAGAAGGCAATGAGGCTTATCCCGGCGAGGGAGACCCAGTAGCGAGGAAGCTCCTCCACCGAGAGGATCCCAACCATCTTGGCTGCGGTCTCCCACCCCGGCCCTTCGAGAACAATTAGTGGAGCGAAGAGGCTGGTGCCGACCG
>JBHICV010000166.1:0-4893 GCA_046759765.1 Acidimicrobiia bacterium | reverse complement strand
TGACAGAAACCTCAGACTTCAGTCCGACCAGTGTTCGGGCGAGCTGACAGTGTTCTTCACGTCGGCGTAGAAGTCGAAGCTCCAGTTGCCGCCTTCCCGCCCGACGCCGCTGTTGCGGGAGCCACCAAAGGGAGCGCGCAGATCGCGCACGTAGAAGCAGTTGACCCACACGGTGCCGGCCGCCAACTGGGCGGAGACCCGCTCGGACCGCTCGTGGTCTCCGGTGTAGAGAATGGCAGCCAGGCCGTAGGTGGTGCTGTTGGCGATCTCGATGGCCTCTTCTTCGTCGCGGAAGGTCTGAAGGGTGAGCACGGGACCGAACACCTCACTGGAAAGGATCTCCGAGCCCTTGGGAGCCTCGACGAACAAGGTCGGCCGGTAGTAAAGCCCCCCGAGGTCCTCGTTGGGTCCACCCCCGATCACGGCCCGCGCCCCATCGGCCTTGGCGCGCGAGACGAACCCCTCGATGCGCTCGAAGTGCTCCCTGGTGATCTGCGGACCGATGTCCGTTGCCTCGTCTCGAGGGTCACCCTGAACCAGCTTCTCGGCCTTGGTGACGAATCGATCCAGAAACTCGTCGTGAATCGCCTCCTCCACCAGCAGACGGGTGCCGGCCAGGCAGACCTGTCCGGCGTTGTCGAACTGCTCAATCGCCTGGTCGACGGCGGCCTCCAGGTCGGCGTCGGCAAAGACGACCAGTGGAGACTTTCCTCCGAGCTCCAGGCTGACCGGGGTCAGGTTCGCAGCCGCAGAGGCGGAGATGAGCCGTCCGGTCTCGACCGATCCCGTAAAGCTGATCCGAGCCACATCCGGATGTCCGGTGAGCGTCGGACCCACCTCCTCGCCGATGCCCTGGACGACGTTGAAGACACCATCAGGCACGCCCGCTTCGCGGGCGATGTCCGCCAGCAGCGAGGCAGTGAGCGGCGCCCCCTCGGCCGGCTTGAGAATTACCGTTGATCCGGCCGCCAGGGCCGGGGCCACCTTCCAGGTCGCCAGCATCAGGGGCGCATTCCACGGTGTGATCAGGACCGCCACGCCCGACGGATCCCAGGTGACGTGATTGCGATGCCCGCGGGTGTCGAAGTCGTCGTGGCCCAGCGAGAGCAGCCAGTCAGCAAAGAACCGGAAGTTGTGCGCCACCCTCGGCATGACGCTGCGCCGGTGCGACCGCAGCAGCGCACCGTTGTCAGTGGTCTCGACAATGGCCAACTCTTCGACGCGCTCCTCGATCCCGTCCGCGATCTTGTGCAGATGCTTGGCCCTCTCCTCCGGCGTCGTTTGACCCCAGTCCTCGAAGGCCTCGGCCGCTGCGGAAACGGCCCCTACCGCTTCATCAGGGCCGCCACGAGCAATCTCGGCAATGACCGACTCGTCGATCGGGGACACATCCTCAAACGTGGACGGCGACGAACGGCGCTCTCCGCCGATCCAGTGATCGACGGGTACCTCAACGTCGGCAACCGTGGTGGTGCGCGTCATATCCCCTCTCCCAACACCTCGCGACCGGCAGACATGCCGGCCGGTCGATCCTACCGGGCCGGCCACTAGCTTCTTCCTGAGATGTCCGAGCTCGATGTCGCAACCATCCGAAAGATCGCCCGGGAACGCCTAACCACCGAGGAAAGCGAAGGACGGGTCGACCGACAGCTCGTTCGGGCGCTGGCTACCGAGGGCCTGCTCCCGCGCATCTTCCCGAGCCATACGGGGGGCTCGAATACCGGCGGTGTCTCCGCCACCGATCTCTGCACAATCCGCGAGGCGTTGGCTATCGAAAACACCGAAGCGGAGACGGCGTTGGCCCTGCAAGGTTTGGGTGCCTATCCGATCGTTCTGGCCGGGAGCGAACAGCAAGCGGCCCGCTGGGTTCCCGACGTCGCACAGGGAAAGGCCATCGCGGCGTTCGCCCTGACCGAAGCCAAGGGAGGGTCGGACGCAGCCCAACTCGAACTCAAGGCCGAAGCCGACGGCGACGGCTGGCGACTGAACGGGGAGAAGAAGTGGATCTCCAATGCGCCGGAAGCCGACCTATATACGGTCTTCGCTCGCACCACTGATGCCGGAGCGAGGGGAGTAACCGCCTTCATCGTTCCGGGAGACACGACCGGCGTTAGTGGTGAGCCTCTCACTCTCCTCGCACCCCACACCGTCGGCACCCTGCGGCTCGAGGACACCTTCGTGCCGGCCTCTCACGTCATCGGGGAAGTCGATCGAGGCTTCCGAGTGGCCATGCGCACACTCGACCTATTCCGGCCCAGCGTCGGTGCGTTCGCAGTCGGCATGGCCCAGGCTGCGCTCGAGTCGGCCTCCTCCTACGCCGCCGGGCGGGAGGCATTCGGGCAGCCGATTGCGGACTTCCAGGCGGTCTCTCACATGCTGGCTGACATGGCCACCCGCACCGAAGCCGCCCGGCTTCTTACCTACGAGGCCGCCCGCGTCTATGACGAAGGACCGGCGGAAGAAGTCACCATGCGGTCGGCGATGGCCAAGCTGTTCGCGACCGAGGTCGCCCAAGAAGTCGTCGACTCCGCCCTCCAGATTCACGGCGCGTCTGGTCTCGAGGAGGGGCACCTACTGGCGAAGCTCTACCGCGAGGTCAGAACACCCCGCATCTACGAGGGTACGTCCGAGATCCAGCGGAACGTCATCGCCCGGGAGCTTCGCCGGCATGCTCAGCCCGGGTAGACCTCATCCTCGTGCTGATTGATCTGGATGGGCAGCCCGTCCGGATCTCGAACGACCAGCGACCTTCCGAACGCTTCGTCCTGGATCCCCCGATCGGGCTCGATCCCGGCCAGCCGGAGATGCTCGACGACCTCCTCGAGAGGCTCGAAAGCCACGAGTGCGAGCTCTACCCACAGTCCCTCGGAAGGAAGAGAGTCCGTGTAATGCAGCGCCAGCGCGGAGCCTCCGACGTTGAACTCGGTCCAGTACGGAGACTGGCTCACGAGCGTGCCATTGGGCACGAGCCCCTGGTAGAAGGCGGTCGAACGGCCCATGTCCGTGACGTAGACGATCGGCATGAGTTTCATCGGCTTTGCTCCTGTTGACCAAGGGCAGCCCGGAGGGCGTCCTCGACGAACTTAGACAGTGACTTCTCACTGTCGAGGGCGGCGTGCTTCACCTGCTTGACGAGTTCGGCAGGCAAATACACGTTGAACTGGCGTCTCTCTTGCTCAGACACTCCCTTCTCCTCTAGATTCCTAGCTAACTAGAATTCTAGCAGAGTGGCCGGCGTGGGCAAACCGTAGACTCCGCGCGGTGGCACCACCCAAAGAACGCCATCGAATGAAAACGCTGGCCGTGCACGCCGGTGAGGACCCCGACCCCGTGACCGGCGCCGCCGTTCCCAACTTGGTCATGTCGACCTCGTTTGTTGTCGACGAGCCCGTTGCATTCTCGGCCTTGGATATGGGGGAAGACCCCCCCTTCTTCTACACGCGTTGGGACAACCCGACCCTGCGACAGCTGGCCACGAAGCTCGCCGCGCTCGAAGGAGCCGAGGCGGCCGAGGTCTACGCCTCGGGGATGGCCGCGACTTCGGCGATTCTCTTCGGTGTCCTCGGCGCCGGCGACCACGTTGTTATGTCCGACACCATGTACGCCGGCACGGCCGAGCTGGGCCGGCACACTCTGTCGCGCTTTGACATCGAATCGTCTTTCGTCGACACCTCGAACCTCGACCAGCTGGCAGATGCAACACGATCCCAAACGCGACTGGTCTGGATCGAGACGCCGGCCAACCCCATCCTTCGCCTGACAGATATCGCCGGGGCGGCCGAGATCGCCCACCAGGCCGGTGCCGAGCTCGTAGTCGACTCGACCTTTGCCACCCCGGTGGCCACACGGCCGCTCGAGCTGGGCGCTGACTACGTCCTCCACTCCCTGACCAAATACATAGGAGGTCACGGCGACGCGCTCGGCGGCGCGGTGCTCGGAAGCAAGGAAGCGTTGAGCCATCTCAACGTCGAGGCGACAATCCACTTCGGCGGGTCTTTGAGCCCATTCAACGCTTGGCTGATCATGAGGGGAATGGCCACGCTGCCGCTCCGCATGGAAGCCCACCAGTCCAACGCTTTGGAGGTGGCGCGCTACCTGGAGACAAGCCCGTCGGTTAAGGCGGTGACCTACCCCGGACTCGAGTCCCACCCCCAACACGACCTTGCCCACCGGCAGATGGAGAACTTCGGGGGAATGCTCACCTTTCAAGTGCCCGATGGGGAGTCGATGGCAGAAAGGATGCGAAAAGAGCTAGAGGTCTTTCACTTCGCCGTCTCGCTCGGACACCACCGATCGCTCATCTACTGGATGTCGACCTCCGCCATGATGGCCACCTCGTTCAAGCTCACCGGGGAGCAGCTTGCCTCGTACCGTGCCCTCGCTGGTGATGGCGTGTTCCGCACCTCGGTCGGACTCGAGGACCCGGCCGACCTGATCGAGGATCTGGAGCGGGTCCTCTGAGGTCAGTCCGCCGGTACGACGGCGGTCGCCACCAACTCCACCAGCGCTTCAGGATCGAACAAACCAGAAACCTCGAACAGCGAGACCGCCGGGTAGTGATCACCGATGTGACGCCGGTAGGCCTCGCCTATCACGCCCAGTGACGCTCGATAAGAGTCCACGCTGGTAACGAATATCTGCAGCGAGACGAGGTGCTCAGGATGCGCGTCGGCGGCCGCCAGGGCTGCGACCACATTGACGGCGGCAACGTCGAACTGCTCCGCCATGTCAGAGCCGGAAATGGAGCCATCCGGGAGCTGTGCGGCCTGACCGGCCAGAAATACCAGCCGACCCTCTTTCGGAATCACAACGTGAGAGAAGCCTCTCGGCGGGGCAAGAACGTCAGGGTTGAGGATGGTATGCGGCGATGTCATCGGCCGGACCAGTTGCGAT
>JBHICV010000165.1:0-4902 GCA_046759765.1 Acidimicrobiia bacterium | reverse complement strand
TGATCTTGAGGGCGCCGTCCTCCGGCTCGCAAAGGATCGCAAGTCCTTCTATTGGGGACGGCGCCAAGCGCTGGTTCTCCACCTCGACGGCTGCTGTCACAGGAAACTCCTCCGTGGCCTGAGTCACGGATGGGAACACCGCGTGGTAGGCGACGTTTCCCACCGGGAACAGCGGCTCCCCCTCTGCAGCAGTTCGCGGTTCGACGACGGGCGGAAGTTCCTCGAGGTCCGGCCACACCTGCTCGGCCGCGTCCAGCCCCGCGACTCGCGTCTCTGCCACAACGATCGCAATCGGTTCCCCGACATACCGGACTCGCTCTCGGGCGAGTGGCGGGCGCCTCATAGCTGCACCCACCTCGGAGACACCGCGCAACGGTGTGATGTCGTTCAGCTCCAGGTCATCCGCCGTCATAACCGCCACGACCCGCGGCATTCCACCTGCGTCTCCCAGATCAATGCTCACGATCCTGCCGTGGGGCACGACACTCCGAACGAAGGTGGCGTGGAGGGTGTCCGGGGTGGCGAAGTCCGAGACGAAGCGTCCTTCCCCGGTCACGAAGCGGCGGTCCTCCAGCCGGCGCTGAGATCGCCCGAGATGTTTTGCTGGTTCGAGGGTCACGTCGAGCCTTCCAACGCATTAAAGACGAGTCGAATCGCCACGAGCACGAGAACGCCGAGGACCACGAGCTCGAATGTGCGGCCTGAAAGGCGTCGGGTGGTCCTGATCCCAAGCGGGAGGACAAGCACCGCGGTTACCAGGGCGATGAGCCCCTGAACAAGCCGGGTTGGGGTGAACAGTCCGAGGCCCACCATCGAGGCTGCCTGGAGCAGGCCCACCGCGAGGAAGAAGCTGGTGATGCTGAACACGTAGGCCGTCTTCTCCAATCGGAAGCCGTGGAGATACGTAGCGATCACCGGCGCCGAAATCCCGGTTGCCCCCTGCAGGACTCCAGAACCCAGGCCGACCGGCGGGGAGAGATATCTCGTGAGTTGAGGTCGGAACTCGATCGATGGATTCAAGAGGAAAACGATCACGTACCCGAAGATCACCGCCGCCAGGACGAGGGAGAGCACCTGGTCGTCCAGCTCTACCAGCAGCCAGGTGCCGGCGATGGCACCGAGGGCTCCGCCGATCAAGAGGGGAGCCAGGTCACGGGTGTGCGGAATGCTGGTTCTGTAGGTGCGGATCAGCATCGTGTTGGTGACGAGGGAAGGAATGATGATGATCACGACGGCGTGTTCCACGCCCAGCGATCCCGCCAACAGCGGCACCCCCAGCAGAGGTAACCCCATGCCCGTCACACCCTTGACGAAGGCCCCGGCGGCGATCGCCGCCAGGACAAGTGCTAGCTCAGCCAGATCCACGTTGGTCTAGTCGTAGGTATCGCAGACGACTGTCAACCTGCGTGCGCGCCGGGGCGGTCTTCGGGCGGCCGTGAACTCACGGCTCTTCGGCCCAGGTTCATATGTCGTCCGGGTCGACCCACACCGTGTCGCTCGGTGTCGGAACCCAGAGCTCGATGAAGACGAAGTTCTCTGGACCGTGATTCTCGAACCAGTGCACCTCGTCCTTCTCGACAAGTGCAACGTCCCCCGAACCGAGGTGCTGGACCTCTTCGTTGACGTGGAGGACACCGTTTCCTTCGAGGATGAAGAAGTAGTGCTCGCAGTCCCGGTGGTAGTGGGCCGCGGCCGTATCCCCGGGGTGGTAGGTGATCCGATCCGCCTTCAGATTCGGTGTCTCGAAGAGGTCCGACGTGACCAGGTCGATTCGATCCCTGCCGTCCCTGGTGGACGTGAGGCGGGGGAGGTCATCGGACCAAACAACACGCAACATGGGCTCCTCCACCCCCATATCCGGCTGAGGGCGGCACTAGCCTACTCGAGGACCTGCAATCGTTTGTCCGCCCCGTTGCCGAGTGAAAGGAAAGGCAGATGGCTACCGAGGTTGTCTCGGCCGAAGACCTGGATGAGCCAATCATCCGCAAGAAGCGAATAACGGTCAGCAACGACGGCAGCATGATGGCGATGATCGACGCCGGCGAGCACGGAACAATCGTGACCGACGAGCCGATTGCCCATGGCGGAACGGGTGAGGGTCCCTCCCCGCTGCAGACCGTGCTCGGAGCCCTGTGCGGGTGCGAGTCGGTGACGTTCCATCGCACCGCCAAGGAATTCGACTTCTCCTACGACGGCATCGAATTCGAGGGTGAATACACGATCGATATCCGCGGCCGGATGGGCGTTCGGGGAGTGCGCCAGCACTTTCAGACGGTACGCGTTCAGGCCACCGTGACCACCGACGAGTCCGAAGAACGCCTGCGCGAGGTGGTGGAGGAGACGGAGGCGCGTTGCCCGGTCTACAACCTGATCGCCGACGCCGGTGTGAAAGCCGAGATGGTGTGGGTCCGTAAGCCAAAGGCCCACCGCGGCTGACGTCTGCCGCCCCGTCCAACTGGTCGCGCCCTCCCGTTTTGGTGACGCGTTTCCACCATATAGGTGAGTTGCCGTCACCAAAACGAAGTGCTGCCGTTTTGGTGACGTCTTTCCACCATATAGGTGAGTTGCCGTCACCAAAACCGGTTTTCGGCCCGCGAGTCGGAGATCAACCATCGCTAAGGTTCAAGTCCGGCCGCGAAGGAGAAGGAGTGGGTCATGGCTGAGCTTCCGGGATTGAATTTCTACAAGACGTCGGAGATGTATTCGCCGATTCCGGCGACCTGCTACGACGAGCGGACGCCGGCAGTCATGGAAGCAATTCAGTCGAAGGGCTTCTTCACGCACGAGATCTCAGATGGGATCTTTTACATCACAGAGGGCTGGTACTTCATGCTGGCGGTAGTTCACGACGACGGAGTGATCATCGTGGATGCGCCTCCCTCGATCGGGCCGACCTTTGCCGGCGACAACATCCTTAACGCCATCGCAGAGGTCACCGACAAGCCGATCAGCCATGTGATCTACAGCCATCACCACATCGATCACATCGGCTCGGCCAACGTCTACCCAGAGGGAGTGACGATCATCGCCCAGGAGGAGTGCGCCAACTACGTGGAGACGGCCAACGATCCGCAGCGGCCAGTGCCGACGGAGACGTTCAAGGACAGCCACTCGCTGAATGTGGGTGGTCAGACCCTGCAACTTGACTACCACGGCAACATTCACGCTCCGGGGAACATCTTCATCTACGCGCCCAACCAGAAGATCCTCATGAACGTCGACGTGATCTTCCCGGGATGGGCGCCGTTCAGCAGCCTGGCGATGGCCTCGGACCTCCGCGGGTTCCTCCGGGGGCACGACGTCGTTCTCAGCTACGACTTCGACACCTTCGTGCCCGGTCACCTGACCCGGCTTGGAACAAGGGAGGACGTCGAGATCCAGAAGGCGTATTTCGATGACCTGGTCCAGTCGGCGATGCAGCACCTTGACGACACGATTCCGTCTCGAAACGCTTTCGACGCCGAGGTGCAGTTCATGGGTGTGGCGGAGGAGGTGGGAGGTTTCGAGAACGCCTGGTTGGTGTTCGATACCTACATCAACGCGGTGACCGACAAGGTGGTCGAGGACGTGCTGCCCCGGTGGGACGGGAAGCTGGCGGCCGCCGACGTGTTCACCCGCTCTCATGCCTGGGAGGTCGTCGAACGATCGAGGATCGACGCCTGAGGCGACCTAGCCCGAAAACTGGCGGTGGTGACCTTATGAGGTCTGCCGTGCACACCTGAACCCGGTCCGGCCGACTCCGTCGTCTGAACGGTGCTTATGTTGATCGATCGGAGGAGGTGTCATGAGGGTCGGTTTCATCGGACTGGGCGACATGGGCGAGGTGATCGTCCCGAGGCTGCTGGAGGCCGGCCATGACGTAACCGGGTGGAACCGGACCGCCGCCAAGGCCGATCCGCTGCTCTCGGCGGGCATGAGCTGGGGTGAATCGCCGAGAGAGGTAGCGGCGGATTCCAAGGCCGTATTCTCGATCGTGACGGACGCCGACGCCGTGCGTGCGGTGGCGCTTGGACCCGACGGAATCCTCGCCGGGCTCCACCCGGACGGCGTATACCTGGATATGAGCACCGTGGATCCGGATGCGAGCCGGGCCATTGCCGGTGAGTTCGCCGCCGCCGGCCGGGTCATGCTGGATGCGCCGCTGTCGGGGAGTCCGGTCACAGTCCGGGACGGGAAGGCGTCTCTGATGGTCGCCGGTGATAGAAGCGCCTTCGGGAAAGTAGAGCCAGTACTGACCGACATCGGGCCGACAGTCCGCTACATCGGAAGCAGCGGCCAAGCCATGCAGATGAAGCTGGCCATCAATCTGGTGCTGATCGTCGAGATGGTCGCCTTCTGCGAAGGGGTGGCGCTGGCCGAGAAAGGGGGAATTTCCAGGGAAGTGACGGTGGACGCGATGCTCAACAGCGTCGTCGCTTCGCCGGTAATGGGTTACCGCGGGCCTTTCATCCTGGAAGGCAACATGCCCGACAAGCCGCTGGCCGACGTCACTCTGCAACAGAAAGACATGCTGTTAGCGCTGGATCTTGCGCGACGCCAAGGGACGTCTTCCCCGCTCGGGGCGGTGGCCAACGAGTTGCTCAACGCGTGCCGTGGGCTCGGCATCGACGATCGGGACTTCGTCACCGTGTTCGACGTTTATCGCCTGCTCGGAGGCGTGTCGTGACAGAGCCTTTCCGGACCAACCTGGCGTCGGTTCCCCATGTCCCCGGTCTGCGCGAGGACGAGGGATGGGTGGACATGAGGGTGCAGTTCCTCATCGATGAGGCAACCGCGGGATCATCGGGGTTTCTCCTCGGCCGGACGATCATGCCGCCCGGGGCGAGACACGAGAAGCACGCGCACGATCAGGCGGATGAGTTCTTCGTCGTGCTCGAGGGTGCAGGCGAAGTGTATACCGAC
>JBHICV010000164.1:0-4920 GCA_046759765.1 Acidimicrobiia bacterium | reverse complement strand
CGCGAGCCCTCTTCGAGGAAGTGGAGCTGCCGCTGGTGCGGGTCCTGGCCAAGATGGAAGAGGCTGGCATCGGCGTCGACCGGGCGTATCTGACCGAACTGGGGGAGAGCCTCCGGGATCGACTCACCACTCTGGAGCACAAGATCCACGAGGCGGCGGGCGAGCCGTTCAACGTCAACTCGACCCTTCAGCTACGCGAAGTCCTGTTCGAGCGCCTCGAGCTGCCGGTGCTGAAGAAGACGCCCAAGGGGAGCCCCTCCACCGATGCTGCGGTGTTGGCAAAGCTGGCTGATGAACACCCGGTCGTGGAGCTGTTGCTCCACTACCGGGAGCTGGAGAAACTGCGATCCACCTACGTGGACGGGCTGCTGCCGCTGATCGAGGCGGACGGACGGATCCGCGCCAGCTTCAACCAGACTGCTGCGGCTACCGGGCGCATCTCGTCGGAGCGGCCCAACATTCAGAACATCCCAGTGCGTTCCGAGGAGGGCCGCACCATCCGGCGCGCCTTCGTTCCACGCTCGGGCTGGTCGTTCATCGTCGCGGACTACTCCCAGATCGAGCTGCGAATCCTCGCCCACCTCAGCGAAGACCCGGGCCTCACGGAGGCGTTCGCCTCCGGAGACGACATTCACCGGACGACGGCGGCCAGGGTATTCGGCATTCCTCCCGAGGAGGTCAGCCAGGAGATGCGGCGCCGGGCCAAGGCGATCAACTTCGGCCTGCTGTACGGCATGGAGGCGTACGGTCTGTCGCAGCGGTTGGAGATCTCGACGGATGAGGCCCGAGAGCAGATGGAGGCTTACTTTTCCCAATTCCCCAAGGTTCGGGACTTCATGAATGGCATCGTGGCGCGAGCCCGTGAGACCGGCTACACCACGACCATCCTGGGCCGCCGCCGCTACCTGCCCGAGCTGGCCGCCATCAACTATCGCATCCGCCAGACCGGGGAGCGGATGGCCCTCAACGCGCCCATCCAGGGCTCCGCCGCCGACATCATCAAGAAGGCAATGGTCGTCCTCGACACTGAACTGGAAAAACGGCGCCTCGCGACGACCATGCTGGTTCAGGTTCACGACGAACTGGTGCTGGAAGCTCCACCGGCGGAACTGGAGCAGGCAGAGGCCCTCACCAAGAGCGTGATGGAGGGCATCGTAGAGCTGAGGGTGCCGCTGCGGGTCGACGTCGCCATCGCTCCCAACCTGGCCGAAGCCAAGGGCTGAGCGCATTTGGCGATGACTCGGCGCGTCGCAGTGTGTTAGCCTGATCCCGCCTCCGCCCGGCTGGCACCGCAGCGGAGAGGTCCACCATGAGGAGATGTAACCATTCATGACCGATAAGGAGGCGGACGCGCCGCTCGAAGACCCGGCGGCGCAAGCCGAGGGCTCCGCCGAGGCTGCCGAGGCCCAGCGACCGGAGGCAACGCCCGTCAAACCGATCGTCGACTTGGGAGATCTTCCCACCGACCTCTCCGCAGATGACTTTGCCGCCGCTGTTGAAAAGACGGTGCTCGAGTTCAGCGAGGGGAGCCTGGTCACCGGAACCGTCGTTCGGGTCGACCCCGACGAGGTCCTGGTGGACATCGGCTACAAGTCCGAAGGTGTCATCCCTGCCAGCGAGCTATCGATCCGAAACACCGTCAATCCCGCTGCGGAAGCCTCCGTTGGAGACGAGATCGAGGCGCTGGTGCTGCAGATGGAAGACCAGGACGGGCGGCTGATCCTCTCCAAGAAGCGGGCTCAGTATGAGCGGGCCTGGGGCCGTATCGAAAACATCATGGAGGAGGGAGGTACCGTCGAGGGCCCGGTGATCGAGGTGGTCAAGGGCGGCCTGATCGTGGACATCGGACTGCGGGGCTTCCTCCCCGCTTCGCTGGTCGAGCTGCGTCGGGTCCGCGACCTCCACCCGTACGTCGGCGAGAAGCTCCAGGCGAAGGTCATCGAGTTGGACAAGAACCGAAACAACGTGGTGCTGTCACGGCGGGCATTCCTGGAGGAGGAACAGGCCGAGCAGCGACAGGCCTTCCTCGATGAGCTGGAGCCGGGCGGGATCCGCACCGGCGTGGTGTCGTCGGTCGTCAACTTCGGAGCGTTCGTCGACCTAGGCGGCATGGACGGGCTGGTCCACGTCTCGGAGCTTTCGTGGCAGCACGTCAGCCATCCGTCAGAGATCGTCTCGGTGGGGGATGAGGTAACGGTCAAAGTGCTGGAAGTCGACCGGGACCGGGAACGCATCTCCTTGTCGATCCGGCAGACCAAGGACGACCCCTGGGAGTCGTTCTCGGAAAGCCACGAGGTAGGGGACGTGGTCGAGGGCACGGTGACCAAGACGGTGCCCTTTGGGGCGTTTGTCTCGGTGACCGAGGGGGTGGAAGGCCTCGTCCACGTCTCCGAGATCGCCGTACATCACGTGGAGAGCCCGGAGCTGGAGCTGTCGCTCGGCCAGAAAGTCCAGGTAAAGATCACCGAGGTCGACGGCGATCGTCGCCGCATCAGCCTCTCCATCAAACAGGCCTCCCCCGAGTGGGAGAAGCGCCTCACCTACGCCGATGACCGCCCCGGGGGCAAGAAGCGGCAGGAACGCGAGTTCGAGCGCGAGGAAGAGGCCAAGGGGGAGCCCTCGTTCGCTGCGGACGAGTCTCTCGAAGCGATCCTCCAGGAGCTGAAAGAAAAGGGGATCGGCAGGAAGTAGGCCCGCCTTCGACGGGCCGTTTTCCGTAGCCCGCAATCCGTCCTCCGTGGCAAGTTCGAAATTCGGATAACGGATACCGAATAGCGGGTAACCACTCCGTGCGGACACGGAGAACCTCCTCCTCAAGTCCGTACTGCCCAATGCCGACGCACTAGTCATGACCGACGCGCTGCGTGCGGGCAAGCAGGTTCTGCTGGTCGCGCGGGATGACGGGTTCCTAGAAGAAGCCACGCGTCTGCTCGGGGACCACGAGGTTGTGCGGGCTGACTCCATTGCCCAGGCCCGCGACCTGATGGCCGGCGGAGACGTCGATATCGTGTTGCTCGGCCCCTCCTTCGGCTATGAGGAAGCGGTGGTCGAGGCCGGGACGCTCGTGGCCGCCGACCCCTCGGCGTTGGTGGTCCTAGTTGCCAACCTCTCCACCAACCGCATGCTGACGGCCGCCATCCGCGCTGGGCTCGCTGATCTGGTCAACACGCCGCTGACCGATCGCAAGATCGCCGAAGTGATGAGCCGAACTGATCATTCCGAAAGTCCGGAAGTGCCCCCCGAGACCGACCTGGAAGTGCCGGAAGAGGTCGTCGAAGCAGCCGAGGGACCGGCCGAGGCCGAGACCCCCTTTGAGCTAGACGAGGAACAGAGCTGGACGACCTCGCCCGATGCCGTCGAGACCCTGGAGCCCCGGGCTCCCGAGATCGAAGCGGAACCCGAGGAGGATGGCGCGGCGGACACCGACCCCGCTCTGATCTGGAATAGCCAGCCCTCGGCAGAGACGCTCTGGACTGCCGTCGAGGCTCCGGCCGCCCCCGATCAGGTCGACAGCGACGCCCTGCCTTGGCTGGCAGATACCCAGGAGGCCGTCCTCGAAGTCGACCGGGTGGCGGCCCCGACCGAACCCGAGGGCCCTTTTGAGGAGTTGGACGAGTCCGCGGATTACGAGTTTGCGGATTACGATCCCTTCGCCCCTATGGAGCCGGCTGCGGGACTCGACATTGCCGTCGAGGAGGCGGTCGAGGAGGCCCAACCGGCCGAGCCGGATCTCTTCGCACCGATAGAGCCGGCCGCGGAACCCGACATTGCCGTCGAGGAGGCGGTCGAGGAGGCCCAACCGGCCGCCACGCTGGAGCCGGACGTAGCCACTCCGCCTTCCCTGTATTCCTCTCTGACCGAGTTGGAGGAGGATTCGGACCTGGATCTCCATCTTCCGGAAGTGCCCCCCGAGACCGACCTGGAAGTACCGGAAGAGGTCGTCGAAGCAGCCGAGGGACCGGCCGAGGCCGAGACCCCCTTTGAGCTAGACGAGGAACAGAGCTGGACGACCTCGCCCGATGCCGTCGAGACCCTGGAGCCCCGGGCTCCCGAGATCGAAGCGGAACCCGAGGAGGATGGCGCGGCGGACACCGACCCCGCTCTGATCTGGAATAGCCAGCCCTCGGCAGAGACGCTCTGGACTGCCGTCGAGGCTCCGGCCGCCCCCGATCAGGTCGACAGCGACGCCCTGCCTTGGCTGGCAGATACCCAGGAGGCCGTCCTCGAAGTCGACCGGGTGGCGGCCCCGACCGAACCCGAGGGCCCTTTTGAGGAGTTGGACGAGTCCGCGGATTACGAGTTTGCGGATTACGATCCCTTCGCCCCTATGGAGCCGGCTGCGGGACTCGACATTGCCGTCGAGGAGGCGGTCGAGGAGGCCCAACCGGCCGAGCCGGATCTCTTCGCACCGATAGAGCCGGCCGCGGAACCCGACATTGCCGTCGAGGAGGCGGTCGAGGAGGCCCAACCGGCCGCCACGCTGGAGCCGGACGTAGCCACTCCGCCTTCCCTGTATTCCTCTCTGACCGAGTTGGAGGAGGATTCGGACCTGGATCTCCATCTTCCGGAAGTGCCCCCCGAGACCGACCTGGAAGTGCCGGAACCGGCTGCTCCGGAACCACCGGTCGTGGAGGAAGTTGCTGAAGAAGAGGCCCCCAAGGCAGGAAAAGGGCGCAGCGGGACCAACCTCAAGGAAAAGATGGAAGAAGTTCACGACATCTTTGCCTCTTTGGCGCCGGTACGCGAGGAGACTCGAGCGCCCGATTCCTTTTGGGAGCGGTTGCTCACGGCGAAACTGGAGACGACCGAGGCCGAGACCCAGGCGGAGACCGAGGCCGAGACCGACGCCCAGATCGAGGCCGAGACAGGCGATCCGTATACGGCGACCAGGGTGGAGCGTGTCACGCCCAAGAAGCTGCG
>JBHICV010000163.1:0-5014 GCA_046759765.1 Acidimicrobiia bacterium | reverse complement strand
CTTACTTCGGAGGGGGACGCTGTCCCCCTTCCGAACCTCCCCCAGTCGGGTTGCGCGGGCCGAGCCCGCGCCCGAACGACGCACGTCCATCAGACGGACCCCGTGCCCGCCTTCGGGGCCTTGGCGCCGTACTTGGAGCGACTCTGTTTTCTATTCGTCACCCCGGCAGTGTCCAAGATGCCGCGGATGATGTGATAGCGAACCCCAGGAAGATCCTTCACGCGCCCACCACGAATCAAGACGATGGAGTGCTCCTGTAGGTTATGGCCGACCCCCGGGATGTACGACGTCACTTCCAGGCCATTGGTGAGCCGGACGCGCGCGACTTTTCGGAGCGCAGAGTTTGGCTTCTTCGGCGTCGTCGTGTAGACGCGGATGCAAACCCCACGCTTCTGCGGACTGCCCGCCATCGCCGGCGTCTTCGACTTCTTCAACACGGCCTCGCGCCCGTGGCGCACGAGCTGATTAATGGTCGGCATAATCCTCCGTCATCCTCGCTCGAGGCAAAACCACTACTTTATACGCGTGCGATGCGTATTTGTCAACTATTCCCACCTCTAACTTGCTGCCGCCACTGGCGCCTCGCCTTCCGTGGGCGGTTCGGCCGGACCCGCCTCCTCGGCCGGCTTGGCTTCCTCGGCCACCTCTGCGCTCAGCACCTCCGCGCGGGTATAGTGCGACAGCCCGGTTCCCGCCGGAATCAACCGACCCACGATGACGTTCTCCTTGAGTCCACGCAGATCGTCCACTTTACCGCTGATCGCGGCCTCGGTCAGAACGCGCGTGGTCTCCTGGAAGGACGCGGCCGAGATGAAGCTGTCGGTGCTCAGCGACGCCTTGGTGATACCGAGGAGCACCGGCTTGGCCGTCGCCGGACGCCGACCCTGGCCTAAAACTTTTTCGTTCTCCTCCTGGAAGACGAACTTGTCCACCAGCTCGCCGACGACGAAATCAGTATCGCCGACCTCCTCAATGCGAACGCGTCGAAGCATCTGGCGGACGATGATCTCGATGTGCTTATCGTTGATGGTCACCCCCTGCAGCCGGTAGACCTCTTGCACCTCGTTTACCAGATAGCGCTGGAGCTCTCGGTCCCCAAGAACCGCGAGGTAGTCGTGCGGATTGGGAGAACCATCCATCAGGGCTTCGCCCGCCTTGACTCGGTCTCCCTCGTGCACCGAGATATGTTTGCCGCGGGGGATCAAATACTCCTTGGTTTCACCGCTCTCGGCACGAATCACGATCTTCCGCATGCCTTTCACGAAGCCGGCGAATTCCACCGTCCCATCAATCTCGGTGATCACGGCCTGCTCTTTGGGCTTCCGCGCTTCAAAGAGCTCGGCCACCCGCGGCAGGCCGCCCGTAATGTCCTTGGTCTTCGTCGTCTCGCGAGGAATCTTGGCGATGATGTCGCCGGCGAACACTGTGGTCGTGTCCGGAACCAGGAGGTGGGCGCCCACCGGCATGAGGTTCTGAGCAAGCGCGGTCCCTCGCTCATCCTCGACCGAGACCCGGGGCTGAAGCTTGCCCTCGGTATCCTCGATGACCACTTTGCGAGCCAGTCCCGTGACCTCATCGAACTCCTCGCGAACCGTGATCCCTTCGACGATGTCTCGATAGATCAGCTTGCCGGACACTTCGGTCAGGATGGGTGTGGTGAACGGATCCCACTCGACCAGAATGCCTCCAGCCTGAAGGCGCTGGCCCTCCTTGACCTTCACCCGAGCGCCCGGAACGACCGGATAGCGTTCCTTTTCCCGGCCCCGGTCATCGACCACCACCATCTCGCCATTCCGGTTCAGCACGACAAGATCCCGATCCCGATTCTCGACCGTGCGCACGTTGTGGTATCGCACGATGCCGGCGTTCTTGGCCTCGTGCTTTGAGGCCTCCACGACGCGGCTCGCCGTGCCGCCGATGTGGAAGGTGCGCATGGTGAGCTGGGTGCCGGGTTCGCCGATGGATTGTGCGGCGATGATACCCACCGCCTCCCCGAGCTCGGCCAGTCGCCCGGTCCCCAGGTTACGCCCGTAGCACATCACGCACACCCCGCGCCTGGCCTCGCAGGTGAGCGTCGAGCGAATCCGCACCTTCTCCAAGCCCGCATCCTCTATCTTTACCGCCAGCTCCTCGGTGATCTCCGAGTTGGCCTGAACGATGATCTCCCCGCTGAACGGGTCCCGAATATCCTCCGCCGCCACTCGTCCGAGCACGCGGTCACGGAGCGACTGAATGATGTCCCCCCCCTCCACCAACGGGGTGGCGTCGATGTACTTCACGGTTTTGCAGTCGTACTCGCCCACGATGACATCCTGGGACACGTCGACCAGCCGACGCGTCAGGTACCCCGAATCCGCCGTCTTGAGCGCGGTATCCGCCAAACCCTTGCGTGCGCCATGGGTCGACGTGAAGTACTCCAACACCGTGAGCCCCTCGCGGAAGTTGGACGTGATCGGGGTTTCGATGATCTCCCCCGACGGCTTGGCCATGAGGCCGCGCATACCGGCCAGCTGACGGATTTGCTGCTTCGACCCGCGCGCACCGGAATCGGCCATCATGTAGATCGGATTAAACTCCCCGCCTTGCTCGCCGGCCTCGAGCTCCCGGAACATCTCCTCGGCGATCTGCTCGGTAACATGCGCCCAGATGTCCACGACCTTGTTGTACCGCTCGCCATTGGTGATCACACCATCCTGATACTGCGTTTCGACTTCGTTCACCAGTGTGCGAGCGCCGTCGACGAGACGCTCCTTGGACGACGGGATGTGCATATCGTCGATCCCGATCGACAGCCCGGAGAGCGTCGCATACCGAAAACCGATGTCTTTCAGGTCGTCCAGGAAGACCACGGTCGCCTCGTTGCCGAGCCTGTTGTAGCACTCGGCTACAAGCGCAGTGACTTCCTTCTTCTTCAGCTCTCGATTCACGAACCTGAGGGGCGCCGGCACGACGTCGTTCAGGAGGACGCGACCGACGGTGGTCTCAATGGCCTCACCTTCCCAGCGGAGTCGAATTCGCGTTTGCAGATCCACGTCTTCCGCGTCGTACGCGACCCGCACATCCTCGGGATCGGCGAACAGCCGGCCTTCTCCCTTCCCGCCCGGACGCTCCTTCGTGAGGTAATAAATCCCCAGCACCATGTCCTGCGTCGGCACCGCGAGCGGCGCGCCGTTCGCCGGCGACAGGATGTTGTTCGACGACAGCATGAGGACTTGCGCCTCGAGCTGAGCCTCCATGCTAAGCGGGACATGGACCGCCATCTGGTCGCCGTCGAAGTCCGCGTTGAAGGCGGTACAGACCAGCGGATGGATCTCGATGGCCTTCCCTTCCACCAGAATGGGCTCAAACCCCTGAATCCCGAGGCGGTGCAGCGTCGGGGCCCGGTTCAGCAGCACCGGGTGCTCTCTGATGACCTCTTCGAGGATGTCCCACACCTCCGAATGTTCCTTCTCCACGAACTTCTTCGCCGCCTTGATGGATGAGGCGATACCCCACTCCTCCAGCTTCCGGAGGATAAACGGCTTGAAGAGCTCGAGCGCCATCTTCTTCGGCAGCCCGCACTGGTGGAGCTTCAGATGGGGGCCGACGACAATGACCGAGCGCCCAGAGTAATCGACGCGCTTGCCCAACAGGTTCTGGCGAAACCGTCCTTGCTTGCCCTTGAGCGTATCTGACAGCGATTTGAGCGGCCGGTTGTTAGGACCGGTGATCACGCGGCCACGCCGACCGTTGTCGAAGAGAGCGTCCACGGCCTCCTGCAACATCCGCTTCTCATTCCGGATGATGATCTCAGGGGCTCTCAACTCCATCAGGCGCTTCAGTCGGTTGTTCCGATTGATGACCCGGCGATAGAGGTCGTTGAGGTCGGAGGTTGCAAACCGACCGCCGTCGAGGGGCACCAGGGGTCGAAGCTCAGGCGGAATCACCGGCACGACTTCCAGGATCATCCACTCCGGCTGGTTGCCGGACTTGATAAACGCCTCAACCACTTTGAGCCGTTTGACGATTTTCTTTCGCTTCTGCGCTGATGTTTCGCCCAGCATCTGCGCCCGGAGATCACGAGCCAAGCCTTCGAGGTCCATGTCGCGGAGCAGCTCCCGAATGGCCTCGGCGCCCATGCCGACCGCGAACGCCTCCGGACCGTATTCGTCGGTCAGCTTGCGCACGCGATCCACCGTGAGGAGATCCTTCTTCTTGACGCCGGGGACGTGGCCAGGATCCAACACCACGTACTCTTCGAAGTAGAGGATCTTCTCCAACTCTCGGAGTGACATGTCGAGCAGCTGACCAATCCGGCTCGGCAGGCCCTTGAAGAACCACACGTGCGACACCGGCGAGGCCAACTCGATGTGCCCCATCCGCTCACGCCGGACACGGGCGCGGGTCACCTCGACCCCGCACTTGTCGCAGACCACGCCGGCAAACTTCATGCGCTTGTACTTGCCGCAGGCGCACTCGTAGTCTTTCGTGGGGCCGAAGATGCGCGCGCAGAACAGACCATCCCGTTCGGGCTTGAACGTGCGATAGTTAATAGTCTCCGGCTTCCGGACCTCACCATGCGACCAGGAGCGGATCTTCTCGGGCGACGCCAGCCGAATACGGATGGCATCGAACGTGATGGGTTTCGGATGGCGATCCAGGATGCCCCACAGGTCCTTGGTGGGCCTATCCTCCCTGAGCAGGCTGCCTAGCGGCCGATCCGTCAGCATTCGTACGCCTCCTTTTCCATTACTTCTTGCCGTTCTTTTGGATGAGCTCCACGTCCAGGGCCAGGCTCTTCAGCTCCTTCACCAGCACGTTGAAGGACTCGGGGGTGCCGGGCTCGAGGAAGTTTTCACCCTTGACGATGGCCTCGTAGATACGGTTCCGTCCCTCCAGGTCGTCCGACTTCACGGTGAGCATCTCTTGCAGGGTATGGGCCGCGCCGTAGGCCTCCAGCGCCCACACCTCCATCTCGCCGAACCGCTGGCCGCCGAACTGCGCCTTGCCCGCCAACGGCTGCTGCGTGACCAGC
>JBHICV010000162.1:0-5048 GCA_046759765.1 Acidimicrobiia bacterium | reverse complement strand
GTCAAGGGAATGGGGCGCCGGCCACGGGGTCAACCGCCACAACCACAACCGCCACTGATCAATCCGCCGCGGCCGAAGCCGAAACCACGAGGCCGGTAACGACCTCCGGTGCTGAAGGGAGGATCGCTTTCGCCTCAGGGCGAGGGGGCCAGGCCCACCCGGCAATCTTCCTCATGAACCCAGACGGCTCTGAAATCGAACAGCTGACCGAAACAAACGGGAACGGTCAGCCGGCCTTCTCTCCGGACGGCTCACGCATCGCCTTCATCTCCACCCGGGACGGCAACACCGAGGTCTACGTGATGAACGACGACGGGACCGACCAAACTCGGCTCACTAATACCCCAGCAGTCGAGGGCCGCCCCCAATGGTCACTGGATGGCTCACGCATCTCGTTCATCTCGGATCGAGACGGAAACTTTGACCTTTTCGTGATGAATGCTGACGGCACCGGACCGACCAACCTGACCAACCATCCTGCCTTCGACGGCGCCGCCACCTGGTCCCCAGACGGTCAACACCTTGCGTTCGCTTCAAACCGCTTGGGAACCGGCTTCGACATCTACGTGATGGACACCGACGGCGGAAACATCACCCGTCTCACCGACGATCCCTTAGATGAGGCTGGGCCGGCGTGGTCCCCTGACGGCACCCACATCGCCTTCTTCGCCGGGTCGTTCGACACTCGGGAGTACGGCCTGTTCATAATGGACGCCGACGGCTCCGACCGGATGCGGTTGGCAGACGCCAACGGCCATTTCGGCTTCATCCCGGCATGGTCGCCCGACGGAGACACGATCGCTTTCGAGAACCTGCCCCCCGGTCAGAACCACGAGATCTACCTCATCGACGTGGACGCTTCGGGACTCGTCAACTTCAGCAACCACCCCGCAGCCGACAGCTGGCCAACCTGGTCCTCATGATGGCGCGTTTTTCTTCGGGTCCGGCGGCCGACGGCCAGATCCCCAACGTTCTACCCGGCCGAGCGCGAGCCCGCCATGCTGATGATTCGCTGGCCCCCAAGGTAGGTCGTTCAGTCAGGCTCGAGTGACGCGCTCATAATCACGCCGACCGAATCCCTCGCGAGCCCGATCAAGGTGCGCGCGAACCGGCAGTTATGCGCTAGCGCTTCGGGTCCCAAGGCATATGACTGAGCCTCAGACGCTCCGGTGAAATGGGCTTGTCATGGCCCCTGTCAACGCGGAACCAACTGGGCAGGCACGGCCCGGCGCTCTGATCCCCTGAGCCTACGAGGGCCTTGTGGCGTTGGGGAGGCGCCCCCGGCAGGATTCGAACCTGCGCACCCGGCTCCCTGGACAGACATGGGTGGGTCCGCTGGGGGGCAGGACGCAGCTTCGCTCCGCTCACCCGGCGCCAGTGCCCGCCGGGCTTTCGTCGGGCCCATCGGTGGCCGGACGGATGAGAAACCTCCATCAGCAGTGGCTTCGCGCTGCCGCTCGATAGGCTCCGATCTCGGACGGTGCGTGAAAAGGGCGTTGTGGGCTCATAACCAAAAGATCTGCTCGACTTCAATTCGGGGTCGAAAGCGGAACGCGACACCCCGTGTGCTGCTGCCACTCCAGGAAAGGAGGCGGAAAGTGCGTTACCAGCTCCGCGACTACAGGATTACCCCGGGAGCGATGACCGAGTTCGTTACCGGGTGGAAAGCAGGGGTGGTGCCCCTAAGGACACAGTTCGGTTTCGACATCGTCGGTGCCTGGTCGAACCCCGAGACGAATCGTTTCGTATGGATCGTGGCGTACGAGGGGGATTTCGAGGAGGCAGATCGCAGGTACTACGAGTCGCCGGAGCGGAATCGGCTGTCACCGGATCCTGCTCGGCTCATCGAGGAGGCGCAGATAGAGTTCGTCTCGCCAGCAGCCTGAGTCATACCTGGCACGGCTTTGGGAAGGCGCCCCCGGCAGGATTCGAACTTGCGCACCCGGCTCCCTGGACACGAACGGCCCAGTGCCCTGATCCCGTCACACGAGCATGCCCGGAGACCGGGGCTCGAGGCGCGACCTCGTAGCACAAGCTGACTCCGCCCGTCGATCTGCGGTGCCGCCGGGCCACTTTTGGTAGCGCGGATCGAAGCCTGCAGCCGTCCCCGAGGTGCTCGGCTATGCGCTCCCCTGGCCCACGGGTTGGTCCGCCGCTGCGGCGCGACGGTGTGATGCGCGTCAATCCCACCGGTGATAGGCGGGGTGACCTTCCTCGACGACAACGAAAGTGCCCCTGCAGGTCGCGGTGACTTCGCCGTCGGCCTCAAGATACGCCTCAACGACCGCCCGCGGTCCATCCGACGAAACGACCCGAGACTGCACAACGACTATCGATCCGATTGGCGTCGGGCGCTTGAGGACAACGTGGAAGTCGGAAGTGACCGTGCTCGGTAGCTGGTCGGTGCCGTCGCGCTGCATCATGTGGTAGGCGGCGGCCCAGTTGGAGTTACAGTCGAGCAGGGCTCCGCAGATGCCCCCGTTGAGGACCTGCCCGAAGGCGACATGATGCGGCTCGGGTCGGAAGTGTGCCACCAGACTGTCGCCGTCGGGGAAGCTCTTGATCCGAAGACCCTTGTCGTTAGCAGGCCCACAACCGAAGCAGCGGTTATTGGGAGCGTAATGATCCTGCAGACTCTGCATCCGGCGCAAGGGTACCGACCTCAAGCAATGCACTGCCCCTGCCAGCGCTCGAGAGGTGCCGCTCGGTGCGGGTGGGCGGTTCGGGCTATATCAGTCCAGATCAGCCGTTCTGTGCGTCGCCGCCTCGCAGCCGTTATGGTCTTGGCGGCCGGCCGCTTCGACATATCCCGCATGATTGCCGGCTCTTCTCGATGAAAGTGGGACGGTAGGAAGTTCCGCGGTTCGCTCCAACTCGACCGCCTCTGAGCGGAACTCCGGCGGGTGCTTTGATGGACGACCCTCTTGGGGCCTCCCTTCTCCGGCATCAGCCGGAATCGGGTGTCCACCAAATCAGGTCCAGTTCACTACGGTCACTTCGGTGGGCGTTCGTGAGTGGGCGATGGAGCCTGATTTCAGTGCCTGCCGGTCTCGAAGAGAAGCTCCACCTTGATGAACTGCCCCGTCGTTGAAGACCTCGGCCCCGACCCACTCGGCCTCACCGCGACCCAACAGAAAGGCACACCGTGACAGACACCATGAAAGCCGTTGTCCTCGACGGGCCCGGACCTCCCGAAGCCCTCCACATTCGCGACCTTCCGGTTCCCGCCGAACGGCACGGTTGGGTCCGCATCCGCGTCGAAGCCTTCGGACTCAATCGTTCCGAGTTCCACACCCGCCTTGGACTCGCCGAGGGCGTCACCTTCCCCCGCGTCCTCGGCATCGAATGTGCCGGCACTGTCGACACCGCCCCAGGCACCGACCTCACGCCAGGTCAGAAGGTTGTTGCGATGATGGGCGGCATGGGCCGTATCTTCGACGGCGGCTACGCCCAATACACGCTCGTGCCTGCCTCCCAGATCATTCCGATTGACACTGACCTTGACTGGGAAATAGTTGGAGCGCTGCCCGAGATGCTGCAAACGTCCTACGGCTCGCTCACCAAGGGCCTCGACGCCCAACCCGGCCAGACCCTCCTCATTCGGGGAGGAACCTCATCAATCGGAATGGCTACCGCCAGTCTCGCCAAGGACATGGGCCTCATCGTCATCTCCACCACCCGAAGGCCGGAACGTACCCAGGCCCTCACCAACGCCGGGGTGGATCACGTCATCGTGGATTCAGGAGACATCGTCAGCGAAGTCCGAAAGATCGTCCCCGACGGCGTCGACCTCGCCCTCGAACTCGTCGGCACACCCACCCTCCCCGACACACTGCAAGCCACCCGCGTCCATGGCGTCGTCTGCTTCACCGGGATGCTGTCCAACCAATGGATCGTCGACAAGTTCTACCCCATCGCTTACATCCCCTCAGGAGTACGACTCACCGCCTACAGTGGTGACAGCGCCGACCTCCCCCAGCCCGTCCTCCAGCACTACCTCGGCGCAATCGCAGACGGCCATCTCAACGTCCCCATCCACCGCGCGTACACCCTCGACCAGATCCAACAAGCCCACACCGACATGGAAAACAACCACGCCACCGGCAAACTCGTCGTCCGCGTCGACCACTAACGGTCCGACACGCGCGCTCGCTTCCTTAGCCCCAAGGTGGGACGACACCCGCCAACGGCGATCCCCGCAGTGGACCCACACGGATCCCGCCTCGGCTTTGCATCGCCACGACCCGGACTACGGTTCGACGCGGTGACCGGTGTGCAGAACGACGACTGGCCCGTGGCCTAGTCGCTAGAAAGCGTCCGGGAACCGACGATATGCACTAGCGCTTCGGGTCCCAAGGCATATGGCTGAGCCTCACATGCTCCGGGGATATGCCGACCTGGAGCGCCCCCGGCAGGATTCGAACCTGCGCACCCGGCTCCCTGGACAGGCACCGCCCGGTGCTCTGATCCCCTGAGCTACGACGGCCTGGTGGCGTTGGGAAGGCGCCCCCGGCAGGATTCGAACCTGCGCACCCGGCTCCGGAGGCCGGTGCTCTGATCCCCTGAGCTACGAGGGCCTGCGTCGGATTGTATCAAGGCGGGGAGGTGCCAATTGGGCGCAGGAGGCCGCCCGCCGCCCATCTCAGGCCAGTTGGCGTGTGTCGTTACCATGGCCCGTCCCAGCCCAACGTTGCAGGAGACATCGTGTTCCCCGAAGACCTGGTGGCGGCGATTCGCCGGGCCCTGGAGCGTGCCGCTGAGGCGGGCGAACTGCCTGCCGTCGACGACGTTCCCATCGAGGTGAAGCGTCCCCGGGACCGAGATCACGGCGATTGGGCCACCAGCGTCGCCCTCGCTCTCGCCGGGCGGGCGGACCGGACACCCCGCCGGGTGGCCGAGATCCTGTTGGGAAACCTGCCGGAAGTGCCCCATCTCGAGTCGGCCGACATCGCCGGCCCCGGGTTCGTCAACTTCATCCTGGCGCAGTCCTGGTATCTGGAAGTCCTCCGGGCCGCCGCTGTCGGCGGGCGGGACCACGCCCGACTCGA
>JBHICV010000161.1:0-5216 GCA_046759765.1 Acidimicrobiia bacterium | reverse complement strand
TTAGGCCCCATCAGGGCATGGATCTCACCTCGATTCACGGTGATATCGACGCCCCGCAGGATGGGGTGTGACTGAACAGAAACGTGGAGGTCCTCGATCTCGAGCAGCGGCTTGGTGGCCATAAACTCAGCCTATTAGCCCTATCCAGATAGGGGAAATGTTGGGGTCAGGCTTCGAGCTGGGCCTCGATCGCGATATCGAACAGCATGTTCATCTTCATGCTGCCGGCCTGGTTGCCGTCGTCCATGGCGAAGTCCATCGTCATCCCGAGGTTGGTGTTTTGGGTCCATTGCGTGGTCAAGCCGAGCGCCGGGTCGAACGAGACGTTACCGCTCGCGGTGGAGGGAGCGAGGGAGATCAGAAAGGTGAAGTCGAGTCCATCGGCAAGCTGCGCTTCGGCGCCTGGATCCTCGCTCATCTCGGCGAAGCCCTGGAACAGAGCGACGAACATCTCACCGAGGTCGAGTGTCAACCCGGAAAAACTCCGAGTCGTATTGATAACCGCCAGCTTGGCTCCGTCGACTTCCGTGACCTTGTCGACGACGTAAGTCGACTCGGCGGTGAAGGTCTGATCCATGATCTGTTCGGTGACCGTGTGGGTCCACATCTCTCCCATCTCCAACGGGCCCTCGGGGAACGCGGGCCCAAAGTGCCCGTTGAGACCGCCGGATGTTATGCCCTCGAAAGATGAGAAGGGATCGGCGAAGAGATCCAGCGAGGGCAGAGGCTCTCCACCAACCGCGCCCTCGATGACCCTGCCTTGGGAGTCGATCACGATCGTCGCACTGGGAACTTCAATCAGCTCCGGAGCGCCTGCTTCCGACAGGTCCATGCCGTCCGGCATGGGCTGTCCGTCCACCGTGCCGTTGACTGACATCTCGTCGAACGTCCCCGAAACGGTGATCTCGTATGTGTCCGGCTCGGGTCCGGCAGCTACGTCATAAGTGACGGTTCCGCCGATGAGAACATCCGCCTGGACACTCTCAGGCGGTGGCTCTTCACCGTCCAGAAAGGCCGCGTTCCCTTGAGTGTCGAACGTGATATCCATTGTTTCAATCAGCCGGAAGGAGTACGTGTACGAGCCGCCGGGCTCATAGGAGTATGCGAAGAGGCCGCCGGCGGGTAGCGCCTGGGCTGCTCGGGCTTCGGGCGCTGGTGTTGGATCTTGGGCTTCCTGTTGAGCCGGGGTCGGCCCGCATGCAGCCGCCAGCACCAGGATTGCGATCGGTAGCAGGAAACGACGCATCTGAGATGACTGTATCGGCACTCACCGGCTACACCTAGAGTTCTGTTTCGTGCCGATTCCCAGTGCGTCTCAGAGAGTTGTTGAAGCCGCCGAGGCGATGGGACTCGAGCTGGATGTCCTTGAATTCCCAGAGGGAACCAAGACGGCAGCCGACGCAGCGGCAGCCATCGGGTGCGACGTGTCGGCGATCGTCAAATCGCTCGTGTTTGCGGTCGACGACGTACCTCAGGTCGCCCTCGTTCCCGGGGACCGAAGGCTGGATCCTGCCAAGCTGGCACAGGTTGCCGGGGGCTCGAGGGCTGAGCAGGCTCCGCTCGATGTTGTACGCGACGCGACCGGCTACGTCGCCGGCGGTACCCCTCCGTTTGGTTACGCGACTCCTCTTACCGTCTGGGCCGACGACGCTCTGCGGCGCAACGACAAGGTCTGGGCGGCCGCCGGCACTCCGACGACGGTATTCGGAATCAACCTCGACGTGCTGGTCGAGAAGTCGGGCGCGGTTTGGGCCGAGCTTTCCTAGAACGAAAGCAATACGTCGAAGGTTTCACGCAAAGGCTCTAGGTCCCAGAGCTCCAGGTGCTGGACGTAAAAACGAGTGACGCCCGCCTCTTCCAGAGCCGCCAACGACTCTGCAACTCGGTCCGGAGTGCCGGACGGTACGCCACGATCCGGCATTCGCTGCTCGAACGCGGTCGGATCCATGCCGTAGCTAGCGGCCTGGCGCGCCAGCTCCGCTCGATAGGACTTCTGGTCGGCGCCGACAACGACCGGACCCATCATGCTCACCCTGATTGTCTCCGGGTGGCGGCCGGCGTCGGCTGCTGCCTTCCGAACTCGGGCCAGCTTGGGTGTCAGATCCTCGGGCCGTGTGACAAAGTGGTTGTATTCGTCGGCATAGGTGCCTGCCAGGCGCGGCGTCCGGTAGGAGCCGCTGCCACCGATTATCAACGGCATCGAAGTCGGCTTCGGTAGCGCGTCCGCGTCGAACGTGTAGTGGTTTCCCGCAAAGCTGGCCTTCTTCGGCGAGAACGCGGCCATGAGGTACTGGATAGCCTCCTCGAGCCGCTCGAATCGCTCGTCCAATGACGGGAAGGGGAGGCCGTAAGCCTCATGCTCTCGGTCCATCCAACCCGTACCGACGCCCAGCTCGAGCCGACCGCCGGACATCTCGTCGATGCTGGCCGCGCTCTTGGCGATCACCGCCGGGTGCCGGAAAGTTATCGGCGTGACGAGAACGCACAGTGGGATGTTCTTCGTGTCCCGGGCCAGCCCTCCCAGGCTGGCGAAAGCATCTGTGGCGGCCGGAACGGGCGTGTCCAACGAGTAGTAATGGTCCGACCGGGCAAATGAAGCGAGCCCCAGCCCCTCCGCCAGCTGCGCGGCCGCCAGCAATTGCTCGTACGTGCCACCCTGCTGCGGCTCGGTCATCAACGAAAACTCCACCGGCCTCCCTTACGAAGTCGGAAGGGTAACGCCTCGGTTACCTCGTTTTTGTGTCGTCTGAAGACCATATAGGTCGTGAAACGACACAAGAACGGGGGGTGACTAAGTGGAGCGGCGGCCGAAGGGGGCCCACCAGGCCAGTAGCAGGCCGACGGTCAGGAAGAGGATCGGCAGTCCGAAAAAAGAGAGCGGGTCGTTGAGGGACCGGAGGCCGAACTGTTGGAGTATCAAGGCCAGGAATACTCCAAAGAAGAAGCCCCCGACGGCTCCGGCAATGGGGTGGCCTCTCATCAGCGACCCCTCCTGGGAACGCCGGCCCAGATGACTATGGCGCCTGTGATCACGCCGCCGACGACAGCGACGATGCCGATGGGTGTCCCGAGGGGGTTGCCCGTGAACTTCACAAACACAAAGCCCGAGCAGCTACCACCGCTGGCGTTGTGCTTTCCGGACATCCTGAGCAGCCCTGTGATCCGGAACCCCAGGTCCTCCCAGAACTGATCGAGACTGTAGGTCCCTGTCGTTGCCCGTTCGTCGCCCTCATTGGAATGAGACCAGCTGGCCACAGGTATGCGACCGGTGGTTTCCCCGAACACCTGAGTAATGGGCGTGTCTAGGTAGATCTTGCCGGAGTGGCCCTTGTTCTCGAATATGACCATGCCGGTATAGGGGATGATTATCCCGTCCCTGTCGGCCGGCACTACAACGGGATTGTCCGTCGTGTCGTTAGCCGGCGTATAGACGGCGCCTTCAATGGTGGCGGCGCCATCGCAGGCGCCCGGTGGATCAATTCCCGCCATGGCCGCGGTCGGGACCGCCACGACTATGGCCATCGCGGCACCCACGGAGAGCAAAACTCGGCTTGTTTTCATCCTTGGCCGTTGTGTGATCGGAAAGAAGTTAGTCGACATCTCGTCGGACAAAGAGCATCTTGTAGGCCCGCAGCTCGTCGATTGACTCCCTGATGTCGGCGAGAGCTCGGTGGTTGCCGCTCTTGGAAGGCACCTGGTCGTGGGCGTCGGGATCCCAGCGGCGGACCAGTTCTTTAAGTGTCGATACGTCCACATTTCGATAGTGGAGGTAATCCTCGACCTCCGGCATGTGTCTTTGGAGGAACGCCCGGTCGACGTGCACGCTGTTGCCCGCCAGCGGGGCCAGCCCAGGTTCGGCCACATGCTCCCGCAAGAAGGCGAGCACTGACTGCTCGGCGCTCTCGGCCGTGAGCTCGGAGGAAGCCGCCGCCCTCGTCAAACCCGATTCGGCGTGCATCTCCGCCACGACAGGCACCATGGCCGCCAGCTGGTCTTCGGTGGCATGCAGGACTAGATCAGGACCCTCGATGACCTCTTCGAGGTCGCCGTCGGTGACAACGACGGCGATCTCCAGAATCACATTCTCGGCCGGATCGAGTCCGGTCATCTCGAGATCGATCCAAACCAGTGGATCCTTCACTTGGAACAGGGTAGGTGCCAGCTGACGGCTGACGGCCGACAGCTCCTACCCAGCCATCTCCCGCAGGACCATGTGCAGGATTCCGCCGTGACGTAGATATTCGACCTCGATCGGTGTGTCGCATCGGCAGGTGGCGTCGAAGCTGACGACGGTTCCGTCGGCTTTCGTAGCCGTCACGGGTACCGGCTGGCGGGGCTGCAACGAGTCGTCTATCTCGATGTCGAAGGTCTCGGTGCCGTCGAGGCCCAGTGACTCGGCGCTCTCGCCGGGCGGGAACGTGAGCGGCAGCACGCCCATCATCACGAGGTTGGAACGGTGGATGCGCTCCAGGCTGTCGGCCAGCACGGCCTTCACACCGAGAAGGAAGGGTCCTTTGGCGGCCCAGTCCCGGCTGCTCCCCATGCCGTAGTCCTTGCCCGCCAGAACGACCAGAGGGATGCCCTGGTCCTGGTAGGACAGGCTCGCTTCGTAGACGGTCTTGACAGTGTCGTCCGTGAAGTCGGTCGTCCAGCCGCCTTCCGTTCCGGGCGCCAGCTGATTACGAACCCGGATGTTGGCGAATGTTCCCCGAGTCATGACGCGATCGTTGCCGCGCCGCGACCCGTAGCTATTGAACATCCCTGGCTCGACCCCTAGCGAGATCAGGTACTCGCCGGCGGGTGAATCCTCCGCAATCGCCCCGGCCGGCGAGATGTGGTCGGTGGTGACGGAGTCGGCGACCTTGACGAGCACCCGGGCACCGACAATGGGCTGAAGTGGGCTCGGGTCACCGGAGAGGTCGGCAAAGAACGGCGGCTCCTGTATGTACGTGCTGTCCGAATCCCAGTCATAAAGGGCCTCGCCCGCGGTCTCGATTGACTGCCACTCCTCTGCTCCGTCGAAGACGGTGGCGTATTGGGAGATGAACTGCTCCCGAGAGATCGAGGAGGCGACTATCTCGGCGATCTCCGACTGGGTCGGCCATAGGTCGCTCAGAAAGACCTCGTTGCCGTCCGGGTCCTTCCCCAGCGGCTCGTTGGTGAGGTCGATATCGACGGTCCCCGCTATGGCGTAGGCGACCACGAGCGGGGGAGAA
>JBHICV010000160.1:0-5233 GCA_046759765.1 Acidimicrobiia bacterium | reverse complement strand
CTTCAAACGACACAAGAACGAAAGGTGCGATCATCACCACGTGTTGTGGTTTGCCCCCTTTGCCTGGCTGGGACACGCAGCCCCGGACGTGCTGATCGAGACCGAGGGCGGGGTCATCATCGGAGTCCAAGAAGGAGCCGAGCGGCCGACAAACGCCACCTTGCTGGACGGGTTCACCCTCCCGGGCCTGGTCAATGCGCACTCTCATGCCTTCCATCGAGCCCTGCGAGGAGCCACATCCGGCCGTGACTTCTGGGCCTGGCGCGACGAGATGTATCGGTTGGCCGCCATACTCGACCCGGAGAGGTACCACGCGTTGGCCCGGGCTACGTACGCGGAGATGGCGCTGGCCGGAATCACCACAGTCGGCGAGTTCCACTACCTACATCGCGAACCCGGCGGCGCCGCCTACTCGGACCCGAATGAGATGGGAAGGGCCCTTCTGCGAGCCGCCGCCGACGCCGGCATCCGGATCACGCTGCTCGACACCTGCTACCTCAGAGGCGATTTCGACCGGCCGCTGGAAGGACCGCAAATACGCTTTTCCGACGGCTCTGCTGCTGCTTGGGCGGAGCGAGTCGCCCTTTTCGAAGACCAACCCCACGCTCGTATCGGCGGTGCGATCCACTCGGTTCGCGCAGTCGACCAACAGGCAATCTCTGAGGTCGCCGACTGGGCCAAGGCATCGGGCAAGCCCCTGCACGTCCACGTCTCCGAGCAGCCGGCTGAGAACGAGCGATGCCTGGCCGCGACGGGACTGACACCAACCCACCTGCTCGCCGCTTCGGGGGTCTGGGAGGCGACCGCGACGGCCTTGCACGCAACGCACACCAACGAAGACGACATCGGATTGCTGGGTCAAGCGCGGGCCCGCGTGTGCGTCTGCCCTACTACGGAGCGAGATCTCGCCGACGGCATCGGACCGTCTTCAGACCTAGCCACCGCCGGCGCCCAACTGTGCGTGGGCACGGACAGCCACGCTCGAATCGACCTTCTCGAGGAAGCTCGATTGCTCGAGCTGCACGAGCGGCTCCTCACCGGCCATCGGGGTACCTTTAACCTCGAGGAACTCATCCGGGCCGCCACGGTGGGCGGAGCCGACTCGCTGGGATGGAGCTCCGGACGTCTCGACCCTGGGGCCCCGGCTGACTTCGCTGCGTTCCGACTCGATTCACCCCGCACGGCGGGAGCTTCGGACCAGGTTCTGGGTCGCGTCCTCTACGGAGCCGCTGCGGCCGATCTTCACACGACCGTGGTTGCCGGTCGGATCGTCGTGCGAGAGGGAGCACACCAACTAGTCGAGGATCCGTCTCGGGAGCTCACCGAGGCAATCGAAGAGGTCAGAGCTCGAACGTAGTCCCTGCTGTACCCGGGACGAGTCGGAACGGGAGCTCGCGTTGGGTCATCACCTCGATGAGCACTGCCTGCAGCATGGCGTCCGAGTGCTCCGGATCGTGATGGTAGGTAACCATCGTGTCGACGCCGGCCAGCTCGGCAAAAGCGAGCGCCTGCTGGAAGCTGCTGTGGCCCCATCCGATTCTGTCCGTGTACTCGTCGTCGGTGTATTGAAAGTCGTGGAGCAGCAAGTCAACGCCCTGCGCCAGCTCGTACCCCGAGGTCCACTCGGGCCCTTCCGGAAACGATGCCACACCCAGCGCCGGCTCGTGATCGGGTAGATACGCGACCGTGTCCGACCCTTCCTGGATACGAAACCCAAGGGTCGGGCCGGGATGACAGACGAGATCTGCATTAATCGAGAAGGGTCCTATCCAGCAGGTGCCGGGCTCGAGATCGTGCAGGTAGATCGAGGGCAGCTCGCGGAGCCGCACCGGAAACAGCGGCGGCGAGAGGTACTTGGTCAGCCGTTGGGCAAGGTGCATTCGGGAGGAGACCGGTCCCCACACGTGGACGTCGCACTTCGGGTCGAACATGGGCCCGAAGAACCCCAGGCCCTGGATGTGGTCGAGGTGGAGGTGCGTGAGCAGGATGTCGACCCTGTGCATTGTTCCGCTCAGGGCCGCGCCGAGTCTGACGATGCCCGAACCGCCATCCAGGATCAGCACTTCCCCGTTCCGGCTCTGCACTTCGACCGCGGACGTATCACCGCCGTAGATAACGGTCTCGGGCCCGGCCCTCCCGACCGATCCTCGGGTCCCCCAAAGCGAGACCTTCATTCGTCGTCTACCTCCCATGAGAACACGACACCTCCGAGAAGCCGCCCCGACTGAGCCACGATCGGCAGGGCGGTCACTTCCACCTGCAGCGAAGATCCGTCGAGCACCTTGACCTGCATCGACCTATGGGCCGGGATTCGCTTGGTCAGGGCGATCATCAGCGGTAGCTCGTCGTTGGGGATGGATTCTCCGTTCGGGCCGGTGGTCGCGAACAGCTCGGCCAGCTTCTCCGCCGGTATCTCGCCCACATCTTCAAATGGCACCCCGATACGGTCCGCGGCCTCTTGGTTGTAATAGACGAGTGCCCCCTCATCGTCCGTGATGTAAACGGAAGTGGCAACGTAGCCGGCCCACTGTCTGAGCAGGATGATCTCCATGGGTTGTTGCTGAGCCATCGCGTCGGCGATCCTACGCAAGCCAAGGCGATTCCGCTCGTGTGTCGCGACTCGGTCGTGCTAGAAGAAACAAATGACATCACCGGTGGAGGCCCTGCGGAAGGAAGGGGTTCTGATCGGTCTGTGTTCATGGACCGGTCGCACCCTGGTCGAAGCAGGCACCTTCTACCCGGCCGAGAGGATGTCGGCCGAGGAGCGGCTCCGGTTCTATGCCGCGGAGTTTCCGATCGTCGAGGTCGACTCGACTTACTACGCACCTCCCTCAGAGAAGGTGGCCGGTGCCTGGGTCGAACGCACGCCACGAGACTTCACCTTTGATATCAAGGCTTTCCGGCTTCTGACCCAACATCCCACGCCGCCCAGGTCCCTTTGGAAGGACCTCCGCGAAGGCCTCCCCAACGAGGTGACCGACAAGAAGAACCTCTACGGGAGAGACCTTCCGGCCGGCGCGCTGGGGGAAGCTTTCGAGCGGTTCAACTCGGCGCTGATGCCGCTCCACTCGGCCGGCAAGCTCGGGACCGTCCTATTCCAGTTTCCGCCGTACTTCTATCCCTCACCTGTTTCACGGCGTTATCTGGATGAGGTCGCCCAGCGCGTTCCTGAATACGACGTGGCAGTCGAGTTTCGCCAAGAACGTTGGATGGACGAGGACCACCGCGAGAGGTCGCTGGCGCTGCTCTCTGAGCTCGGTCTGAACTATGTCAGCGTTGACGGGCCACAGGGCTTCCGCAGTTCGATGCCAGCCGTTGCAGCTTCGACTGGATCCGTGGCCGAAGTTCGCTTCCACGGGCGAAACGCAGATACGTGGGAGGCCCGGGGTATTACTGCTGAGGAGCGCTTTCAATACGACTACTCGCGAGAGGAGCTCTCCGAGTGGGTACCTCGGATTCGCGCTCTCCAGGAGGACGGTGGACCCGTTCACGTCTTGATGAACAACTGCTACGCGGACTACGGCGTACGCAGCGCCCGACTGATGGCGGATTTGCTGGCCGAGTCGGTCTAAGGGCGGATCCTCCTACTATCCCTGCGTGTGTTGGTTGAGCCAGGCTCGAAGCTTGGCGCGTTCTTCGTCGGTCATTTGCGTCAGATTGCCCGGAGGCATGGCAATCGTGTCGACGGCCATCCTCCGAATCAGGGTTGCATTCGCCACGATCTGAGCGTCAGTGTCGAAGGTGACTCCCTTGGGAGGTGAGGTGAATCCGGGCTGTGTCGGCGTGGCCGAGTGACAGCTAAGGCAGCTTGCCTGCACGATGGCAATGCCCTCGGAAAAGGTGACGTCGCCTACCGGCGGGAGTGACGAACCGAAGGTCGGTGCGGTCACCAGCGCCAGCGCCACCAGGCCGGCGGCCGCCGCGGGCAGTATCCAAACGTTCCGCCTGCCCTGACCCCTCAGGTTGAACCAGTGACGGGTCCCTGCCCCGACCACCGAGAGCGCCACGAGGATCACCCAGTTCCAGGCGTGCTCATAGGTGAAGGGGAAGTGGCTCGAGATCATGATGAACAGAACGGGGAGTGTCAGGTAATTGTTGTGAAGCGAGCGGACCGCGGCGTGTCGACCCGCTTCGGTATCGGGCTCCCCGCCAGACTCCATAGCGGCCACCATTCCCTTCTGGGCGGGAATGATCACGAAGAAGACGTTTCCTGCCATCAGCGTTCCCAGCAGCGCGCCTACGTGGATGTAGGCACCCCGGCCCGAGAAAACCAGGGAGAGCAAAAGCGCCGCCAGAGCAACCAGAACAAAGGACACCGCCGCGAACGGGCCCGGCCTCTCGATGAGGGGAGAACGGCACATCCGGTCGTAGACCAGCCACCCGAAGGCCAGTGAGCCGAGCCCGATGACCACCGCTTGCCAGGGGTGCAGGTCGGCGGTGCCCGGGTCGATGAGGAAAACCTCGGCGTCCACGTAGTAGATGAGAACGAGGAGCGCGAAGCCGCTCAGCCAGGTCGTGTACGCCTCCCACTTGAACCAGTGGAGCGTCTCAGGAACGCTCGGAGGGGTCTGGCCGTAGTTGAGAATCCGGTGGAAGCCGCCCCCATGAACGGCCCAGAGCTGTCCTTCGATCCACTCCACCTCGGGCTCGATGGGCCGCATCCGGTTGTTGAGCCACACGAAATAGAAGGAGGTGCCGATCCAGACGACGCCGGCGATCACATGCAGCCAGCGGAGGCCCAAGTCGAGCCAGTCGAGAACATGTGCCGGAAGCAGACGGACCTCCTCTGCGACGGTTCACTAAGAGCCGCTCGGCCTCGGTCCGGTGGATGATCTGCGAGCATCCCGACGGATGGACCGTTTCGACTTCGCAGTGATCGGCGGTGGAATCGCAGGAGCCTCTGCTGCCTATGAGCTGGCGTCTCATGGGACAGTCGTGCTGCTCGAGGAGGAGGCGACTCTCGGTTATCACACCACCGGCCGGTCGGCGGCGATGTTCACGGAGGCCTACGAGAGCGGGGTCGTCCGCCGCCTCACTATGGCATCCAGGAGCTTCTTCGAGCAGCCTCCGGAAGGCTTCACTGAGCCGCTGCTGCGTCCGTTGCCGCTCCTTTTCCTGGGCCGCTCGGATCAGGAGCAGGCGGTACGGGAGGTGGCTGCCGACGTGGCCGAGGTAGGGCCGACGGTTCACGTTCTCGGTCCGGTTCGGGATCTGAGGGAAGAGGAGACACGAC
>JBHICV010000159.1:0-5253 GCA_046759765.1 Acidimicrobiia bacterium | reverse complement strand
ACGAGGGCACTGATCAGAATTGCCTGCCCCAGAGTCGTGGCGATTCGTCTGGTGGCTCTCAGAGTCGGCACCACCAGGCCCACCGATGTTGTGGCCAAGACGAAAACCATGAACACCGTGTGGCCCAAAGACTGCACCACCAGGAAGGAGCCGATGATCGTCAGGCCGAAAACAACTAGAGCTATGACGATCTGCCGAGCGCCTTGACGTTCCAGCAGAGCAAGATCCAACTCGAACCCGGACAAGAACATCAGGAGGAAAAAGCCAAGCTCCCCTAGCTGGTTGATCAGCTCGGTCTCTGAGACGATGCCGGCAACCGGGCCGATCAGGATCCCGAAGAGGATCTCCAGCACCACGGCGGGAACCTTGATTCGACCGGCGACCAGTGGGAGCAGGAAAGCAGCAGTGGCAATGAGGATGAGGGTCGTTGCCGTTTGTTCCATCAGCTCGCCCCTGGCACCAGCAGCACCGACACTGGTGCCCTTGCCAGAAGGTGACCCGTTGTCCCGGGAGTGAGGAAGGTGGGCGAGGCGTCTCCTAGGCCCAGGATCAAGAGGTCGTGTTCATTCAGCGAGGCAAGAATCTCCCGCACGGGGTTGCCCTCCCGTAGCTGCTGCTGCACCCGCGCCCCCTGGACCGCGGCTTCTTCCCGGATCAGCCCCACGGCCCGCTCGGCTTCGTCCTTGGCGGCGGAACCCGTAACGAAAGCCGGTGGGATCACGGCGATCGCCAGGAGGGACGATTGGATGTACGCCGTCAGATCGATTCCCGCTCGCGCAGCCGCTCGGCCCGGCGCGTCGTCGCGCGCAGGAACCACAACCCTCTCATAAGGGTGAGAGCCGCGTGAAACGAGAGCGGGCAAACCGGTAGCGGCCAGACGTCTAATCAAACGCGCCACCCGGTAACGGCCGAGGAGACCTCCGCTCCTGGGGCTTCTAGTCACCAAGAGTCCGACGCCCTCTCGAGCCCCGCTCTCTGCGAAGACCCGCATCGGCGATCCGGCTACCGATCGGTTGAGCAGCTCGATGCCCTCCGCCATATCCCCGGTGGTATCGATGAGCAGGTCGAGCTCGGCTTGCTCCTCGTCAGATCGAGGCTCCGAATGGACGATCAGGAGCGCCTCAGCTGCGCTGCTTCGCGTCATCGCGATGGCCTCTGAGACCGGCCCGTACAGATCTGACTCGGTCTCGAGGGGAACTGCGACCTGCTTTCCGAACTCGGTGGGAAAGGTGGCCTCCCCGGCGGTAAAGACTCGCACGATTCCCGGATAGTCGGCTGTCGCGCCCACGACTGTCACCAGGTCCCCCGTCTCGAGGACGGTGTCGCCGTGCGGGATGATCAAGTTTCCGTCTCTCAGGACCGCGGCGATAAGCCAAGACTCCGAATGAAGATCACTGAGGCGTCTGCCGCGCACTGTTGCGTCCTCCGCAACGCGAAACTCGATCGCCTCGGCCATGCCGGCCGCGAACGGAGCCGAGGTCACCCGACGTGGCTCCAGTCCGATTTCGATTCGACGGGCCGTAAGACGGTCCGGCGACAGGGCCTGAACATCGAGCTCCAGATAGTCGGGCAGCCGCTCAGGGTCCGCGGCCACAGACACAACCCGCAGCAGGTTTGACTGGAGCGCCAGTTTCGAGGCTTCGAGATTCACCGCATCGTCGTTGGTCGCCGCTACGAGGGCGTCTGCCGAAGTGAGTCCGGCCTTCTCAAGGACAACTCGGCTGGAGCCGTCGCCGAGGACGGTTTCCACTTCTCTGACTTCGGCTGCCACGGCCAAGCGGTCCGAGTCACTATCGACGACGGTTACGTCCCAGATCTCGCTGAGGCCACGCAGCAGGTCTCTCGTGATACCGCCCGCACCCACGACGATCAGCTTCATCAGGCTCCTCCAGGCACGGTCATTATGACTGTCGAGGGTCGGATCGCGACTGCACCTCGATCAGTGGGAACCGGAGGATCTCTTTTCGAGGATCCCTACAAAAGACCTGCTTCGGAGTTCTTCGATGCTGAGACTCGACTGTTGCGCCGCTTGCTCCTCTGAGATCGCACCGGAGTTGACGGCACGGAGGAAGTAGTTGAGCAGTCCCTGCCCGGTGGCTGCGTCGTCGAACACCTCGCCGACGAGAGTTGCCTGTGCGGCCTGGTCGACGAAGTTTCGCAGCCGCTCCGAAGCCGCCTCGAGTCCGCCCAGGAAGAAGTCGAATACCGCCGCGTACCTCGTCACGAGCTGCGCAGGGTGGAGATCCCATCCCTGGTAGAAGCCATGGACGAGGGAATGCTGAATGTGAGAGAAGTGAAGACGCCAGGCCGAGTGGATGGTTGTACGGTTCTCCGCCATTTGGCTTTCGGTCAGTGGCTCGGTCCGATGGATGGGAACGGGTAGCACGTTCGTCGACCCGTCCGACATCCACACTCCCGTGCCGGCCAGCGAGACCTGCATCACGTGTTTGGCGAAGTCGCACGCAGGATGGGTCATGTGCTGGTAGGCCGCAGTGATGTTGCAGGCGGCCGTGTAGTCGTATGTCCCGAAGTGGGCGGCCTTGACCCGGCCTTCGCCGGCGTCGACGAGTCGGCGGACGTTGACTCGCCCTTGTGCATCGAAGATCGACTGGGTGGTCTCGATCATGATCTCGATCGGAACCGTCCCGACCGGGATGCCCGCCGACCCCTCTAAACGGCTAATGAACTCCGAGAAGACCGAAACCTGGTCTGGAGCTCCTACTTTGGGCAGCGTGACGACGAAGTTGGCGGGAAGCGCACCGTCGGTGCGTTCCACTAATTCCTCCAGGAAGAGCTCGAGTGTCCTCAATGATCGGGAGGCGAGCTCGGCCGACAGGGGCTTCACGCGGATGCCGATGAAGGGGGGCAAAGTCACGGCGTCGAGGCCCTCCGCCACCGCACGAGCCGCTGATCGTGCGTGGCCGTCTTCCTCTTCGTCGGGTCGGTTTCCGTACCCGTCCTCGAAGTCCAGCCGAAAGTCCTCGACTGGTTCGGACTGGAGCTTGTCGATCACCCTGCTGTAGACCCTTTCCGCTGCCTCCACCGCTATGTCCACGGCTTCGGCGAGCGTCTCCGGATCCGGCGCATGGTCGGCCGCCGCCTTCAACGCCAGGTCGCCCAATCGGCGGGCGGTGTCCGGCCGGAAGAGGTCGGCGCCCCCGTAAACGGTGTGGATGGGTTGGCGGCCCCCGCTGTCGCCAGGGTACGAGTGGGCCAAGGTGCGGTTGGCTCTATCTAGATGGGCGAGCAGATCGTCGCGGTCGGCAGGCATCTGGTCTCCTCGAGGCGCGGCGGCAAGCCTAGGTCTCGCGTCTAGCGTGAGCCCATGGCGTCTCTTCTGCTCCGGAACGCGACGGTGCTAGTGACGATGGACGATCAGCGGCGCGAGATCGCCGGCGGAGGGCTCTACGCCGAGGACGGATGGATCACTGCGATCGGGCGAACGGATGAGCTTCCGGCCGATGCCGATGAAGTCCTGGACGTACGAGACCATCTCGTGCTCCCGGGTCTTATCAACACTCACCACCACCTGTATCAGACCCTCACCCGGGCCGTCCCTGCGGCGCAGGACGTGTCCCTGTTTCCGTGGCTGAGGGCTCTATATCCGATCTGGGCGCGGCTGACGCCGGAAGCGGTACGGGTAGCGACGAAGCTCGGTTTGATCGAGCTGGCGCGCTCGGGGTGCACCACGGCTTTCGACCACCAGTATCTGTTTCCGAACACCTCGAGGCTTGACGACCAGCTCGAAGCGGCCTCGGAGATAGGTCTTCGCTTCCACGGGTCGCGCGGCTCGATGAGTCTCGGGGAGAGCGATGGCGGCCTGCCACCCGACTCGGTGGTCGAGGACCAGGATGCGATTCTCGCCGACACCGCTCGCCTCATCGACGACTACCACGATCCCCGGGCAGGCTCGATGACCTGCATAGTGGTAGCTCCCTGCTCGCCTTTTACGGTCACTCCAGAGCTGATGAGCGAATCCGCCGCTCTGGCCCGGGATCGTGGGGTTCGACTCCACACGCACCTTGCCGAGACGGTCGACGAAGAGGCCTTCAGCCTGGAGCACTTCGGCTACCGGCCCGTTGACTATGCCGAATCGCGCGGGTGGCTCGGAAAGGACGTGTGGTTCGCTCACGCAGTCCACGTCAGCGACCAGGACGTGGGAAAGATGGCAGCCACGGGGACCGGCGTGGCGCATTGTCCCACCTCGAACATGCGGCTTGGCTCGGGCATTGCACCTTTGACCTCGTTCCTGTCCTCCGGTATCCCGGTGGGCCTCGGGGTCGACGGCTCGGCGTCGAACGACGGCAGCCATCTACTGGGCGAAGCCCGTCAGGCTCTTCTGTCGGCGCGACTCTCAGAAGCGCCCGTACCCGCGGACAGGAAGGAGGCGATGATCTCGGCGCGGGAAGTGCTGGAAATGGCCACTCGGGGTGGAGCGTCCATACTCGCCCGAACCGACCTGGGCTCACTCGAGGTCGGCAAAGCCTGCGACTTCGTGGCCGTAGATCTGAACCGAGTCGAGTACGCAGGCGCCGGGCACGATCCGGTCGCCGCGGTTCTGCTGGCGGCGCCGGTCAACGTCGACCTCTCCTACGTAGGGGGACAGCGGATCGTGGTCGGCGGCCGGGTCACCACGGTCGATGTTCCCGCAATTGTGGAGCAGCACAACCGGCTGGCTCGGAAGCTCGTGAGTTAATCGAACAAGGGCTGGCGCTAGTTTCTTCGGCGATGCGGACCGACCTCCCGACCACACTCGACCACGCGCTCGACCTCTATGCCGACGATCCCGACGCGACGCTGCTCGCCGGTGGGACGGACCTGATGGTCGAGGTCAACTTCTCCCAGCTGCGACCCTCGCACATGATCGCCCTGAGGAGGATCGAGGAGCTGGCCTTCTGGGAAGACGCCCGCATCGGTGCGGGGGTGACTTATAGACGAATGGAGCGGGGCCCCATTCGAGCGCTGGCCGAGCTGTCACGCACGGTCGGTTCGCCTCAGATCCGCAACGCGGGAACGATCGGCGGGAATCTCGGCACGTGCAGCCCGGCAGGCGATGTCCTGCCCTTCCTGTCGGCGCTCGACGCCGAGGTGGAGCTGGCTTCTGCCCCCAGCAACCGTCGCCGGGTCCCCTTCTCCGAGTTCATGGTCGGCCCGAAACAGAACTCGGCTGCTCCGGGTGAAGTAATTGTCGCCGCCTTGCTGCCTGCCGACATTCCGGAACGACAGGCCTTCGGCAAGATCGGAGTCCGTAAC
>JBHICV010000158.1:0-5264 GCA_046759765.1 Acidimicrobiia bacterium | reverse complement strand
ACCGCCGCGCCCTTGACAAACCCCACTCCCTCATGGATGCCGTTATGGGCGGGTCGGCGACGCAGATCGATAATATGGCTCGCCCAACGGGGCCAGATTTTGATGCTGAGCCTTCGCTCGATCTAAGGGGCCGTTATGACAGACGATTCTCGAACAGCCAACGGGTCTGCTGCTGCTCGGATCGAGAACGGCACCAAAATATACGGCCAGGGCACCGCCCAGGTCACGGCCCTCAATCAAGTGACCGAGGGGTTCGATTCTGGCGAGTTCAGCGCCATCATGGGTCCCAGCGGTTCAGGCAAGTCGACCTTGCTGCACTGCTTGGCCGGACTCGACACCCTCACCGAGGGAGAGGTGTACATCGGTGGCCAGAACCTTTCCGGTCTATCGGATCGGGAGCTGACGGTTCTACGCAGGGATCAGGTGGGCTTCGTCTTCCAGGCCTACAACCTGATCCCGACGCTCACCGCCCAGGAGAACATCCTGCTCCCTCAGCTGATCGCAGGAACCTCGCCCGATCAAGCGTGGGTGGACGAGGTCGTTGCCACGGTTGGGCTCGCGGACCGGCTGAGTCACAGTCCTAGGGAGCTATCGGGCGGCCAGCAGCAGAGAGTCGCCGCTGCTCGTGCGCTGGCGTCGCGTCCCGAGATCGTTTTCGCCGACGAGCCGAGCGGCAACCTCGACTCGAAGGCGAGCGCGGAGCTGCTCGAGTTTATGCGCCACGCCGTAACGGATTTCGGTCAGACCATCGTGATGGTCACGCACGATCCCATGATGGCCAGCTTTGCAGATCGAATCGTCTTCTTAGAGGACGGCTCGATCGTGGACGAGATGTTCGATCCGACAGCAGACCGGGTTTTGGATCGCATGAAGCAGCTCGGGGACTGACCCTGTGTTCCGAACGACCTGGAAGACGGTCCTCGCCAACAAGCGGCGGCTGTTCAACACATTCGTGTCGATCACGTTCGGTGTTGCTTTCATCGCCGGAACGTTCATATACGGTGATACCACGACCAAGGCGTTCGAGAACCTGTTCGCCAACGCGTTCGCTGGGGTGGACATCAACGTTCAGCCGGAGTTCGATCCGGCGCTCACCATCGGTGGCGATGTTGTGCGGATGTCAGAGACGCTAGTTGCTGACGTTCAGGCAGTAGACGGTATCGACGAAGCCTGGGGATCTGTCGCCGGTTTCGCCGTGATCATTGGCCCCGACGGCGAGCAAGCGAGCTCGGGTACCTCCCCGAGCATCGGGGCCAACTGGCCCGACGTGCAGGCCGACACCGGCTACAGAATCATCGAGGGCGTTCGACCTACCGGCCCGAGTCATGTCGCAGTCGACGGCGACACATTCGACCGGGAGGGCTTGGCGCTCGGTGACACACTGGTAGTTCTGTCTTCCGACGAACGGCGCCAGTTCACACTCGTAGGGGTAGCCGGGTTCGGTGGCGAGTCGAGCATCGGAGGAGCGACCTTTGCGCTGTTCGAGACCACGACCGCCCAATCCTTCCTCAACGCCGACGGCGAGGTCAACAGTGTCCAGGCGACTGTCACAGCCGATGCAGACGTCGATCAGGTCATTGTCGAGGTCCAGGGGGTTGTTCCCGCCGGAGTCGAAGTCACGTCGGGCCAGACCGCGGCCGAGGAGCAGGCCCGTCAAATCAACGAGCAGCTGGGTTTCCTGACCATCTTCCTGCAGGTGTTTGCGTTCGTTGCGTTGTTCGTGTCGACGTTCATCATCTACAACACTTTCCGGGTCATCGTGGTTCAGCGCACCCAGGAGCTCGCACTGCTCCGGGCGTTGGGCGCCACCGGTCGCCAGGTGACCAGAATGGTCCTGGTCGAGTCGCTGATCGTTGGATTAGCCGCGTCCGTGATCGGGGTTGGCTTAGGTCTGCTCCTCGCAGTTGGCCTGAGGTTGATGCTGGAAGCCGTGGGCTTGGCTCTACCGTCGACCTCGCTGCAACTCTCCCCTCGAACCGTTTTCGTCGCGATTCTCGTTGGAACGATCGTTACCTTGATTTCGGCATTCATCCCCGCGCGTAAGGCCAGCCGTGTGGCTCCGGTCGAGGCAATGCGTCCGGATGCCGCGCCTAAGCGACGCCGATCGCTGACGAGGCGCGCCGTCTGGGGCGCAGGGCTTCTCGTCTTGGGGATTGGGTTGCTCTTCGGGGCCCTGTTCGCCGACATAGCGCTGCCGGGCCAGCCGGTGATCGCAACCGTGGGGTTGGCGGCTCTTCTGACCGTGCTCGGCGTCACTACGTTGAGCCCGCTCGCAGCCCCTTACCTGGCGAGATGGCTGGCCTACCCATTTGTGAGGGTATCGAACATCAGCGGCAAGCTCGCCCAAGAGAACTCTGTTCGCAGCCCCCGTAGGACAGCAGCCACTGCCGCCGCTCTAATGATCGGAGTCGCGCTCATGGCCCTCGCGGCGGTCTTTACGGCATCTATCCAGGGAACGATCGACGAAGTATTCGATACGGGCGTGCAAGCCGACTTGATCGCCCAGCCGCAGAACATATTCAGCGGACAGGGCATGCCCACGGTCTTTGCCGACGAGGTGGAGACTTTGCCCGAAGTGACCGAGGTCGGGAGGCTGCGTCAGAATGTCGCCAGGGTCGACAGCAACTTCGCCTTCATCGCCGGAGGCGACGAGTCATTCACGAACCTCGTCGTATTCGAACGCATCGAGGGAGAAACAGGCGGCTTCGGCACAACGGGGTTTGCTGTCGACTTCTCCACGGCCGAGCAGAACGGCTGGCAGCTCGGTCAGCCTGTGGACTTTGAGTTTCTCCAGACCGGGGTCAAGACGCTGGAGCTGCAAGGACTTTACGAATCGCCCGGCTACACCGGCTTCTTCATCTCGCTCGAAGCGTATGAGGAGAACTACGCCGAGCAGCTGGACTCCGAGGTCTACATCAAATTGGCCAATGAAGTGACCCTGGACGAGGGCAAAGCCGCCATCGATCCGATTGCTGAGCAATACCCCACGGTCAAGGTATCCGACCAGGAGGAGCTCAAATCCGACCTAGAGGCGCAGATGTTCCAGATTCTCGGCTTCGTCTTCGCGCTGTTGGCTATGGCCTTAGTGATAGCCCTCATCGGCGTTGCGAACACAATCACACTCTCGATCTACGAGCGGACGCGCGAGATAGGGCTGCTGCGGGCCGTAGGCCTGACCCGGCGAGGGGTGCGGCGAATGATTCGACTCGAGTCGGGAGTCATTGCGGCTTTTGGTGCTGTGCTCGGCATCGCTGTGGGGGTCTTCCTTGCGTGGGCCTTGTTGCTCGCGTTGCGCGATGAGGGCTTCAGCCAATTCGTCATCCCCTGGCTGTGGCTCGTCGTTGGAGTCCTCGCTATCGGGATGCTCGGCGTGGTTGCCGCGATCTTGCCGGCGCGTCGAGCCGCCAACCTCAACGTGCTCGAAGCAATCGCATACCACTGAAGCTCAGGCAACCCTGCGCTCTCGAGGTAGCGCATATGTGCCGATATGGGCGGGTTGGTCCTGGGTGTGGCGCGTCGGTCCTTCGGCAAGCGCCGGTTCTCCGCAGGGCCTTCCCTGTCAGCCTCCTATGCCGAACTCCACTTCCAGTATCACGCTGACGTCGAGCTGACCGGGCTGGATGGGAGTCGCGAACTCAGCAGCCGCGAACGACTGGAGACCCCCAAAGCCGAACTCCTGTGGGAAGGTCTGCAAGAACTCTCTAACTGCGGTGACTTCACCCAGTTCAACTCCGGCCAGAACAGCCAGCTGATTGGCCTTCGACTGAGCGTCAGACCAGGCCGCGGCCCTAGCTTCTTCCAGCAGCTCTTGGTTGTCTTCCAGACTGAAAAACACCCCAGAGACGATCGTCTCGTCGCCCCCGGCAGCGACGGCCGAGTCGATGATCTGTCCGGCCCGCTCCAGCTCTCTGATCTTGACCGACAGCCGGTTTTCCACCCGGTAGCCGATTAGCTCCTGGCTCTCCCTCCCCCGTTCCTCTTCGAAGAAAAAGGCGAACTCCGGGAAGATTGAGAACTCGGCAGTGCGTATGTCCTCCTCAGCGACCCCCTGACCTAGCAAGGCGCTGATCACTCCATCCGTCACCTCAGCGGCGTCGGCGACAGCCTCGCCCACGGTGCCCCGTATCAGAGAGACACCGACATTCACGGTCAGCGTGTCCGGCACCCCAGCAATTACCCCCTGACCCGACACCGAGATCCCGCTCGGGGCTTCTGCCGACTCCACAACAAGGTCGGGTGACTGCACAGCCACATCAGCAGGTTCCACAACAACGTTGGGCGGCTGGGTACAAGCAGCCAGCACCAATGCAGTCGCCGCCACCGTGGCAATCAGCGTTCGCATGGTCGTCGCCTCCCCTCTAGTGGGCCAACCGACACTCTCGTTGCCCACCCACACGACCATAAGAGGTCGCTGGCCCGTTGTCTCGCTGACAAGCGCCACCAAGAAAAGAGACGAGGGCGTCACAGCCTCGATCATCACAGTTTCGGTAGCGCATCTGTGCCGATATGGGCGGGTATCGGCGGCCGCTCGATGTGTGGGTGTTCGGCGCTCTTCGACGAGCGGGTGTTATCGCTCGTAGCGGGTGATCGGTGCGGGCTGTGTCGGCCGCCCCATGACGATGTTCGCCTCCTCCCTCGGCATCCGTCCGCCTTCGCGCGGCTAGAAGCTGGCGTCGAGGCTCTGGACCAGCGGCGGGGGTGGCTGGGTGAGGTCGAGCCCGTGGATGTCGCTGATCCGCTCCCGGAACCAGCGGTCGAACGGCTCCTCCGACGACCCCATCCCGGCCATCGCCGCGCCAGGATCATCGGCCTCGATGTAGACGACCGCAACCGTCCCATCGGGCGTTTCCTGATGCCACGACATCTCCCGGTGGACGCCGAGCCTTTTGCGTGACTCCTGATACTCCTCACGGCGAGTGCTCATCAGTTCCTCGTCGAGATGGCGGTGCTCCTCCAGCTTTCCCGGAAGGATGGGCACTACGAAGCCGATGGCAGGCATGACTCTCCTTTCACTATCAGCGTTCGGGACGCTAGCGGGGTTGGGCCACCGTGTGCACACGCATGCGCGGGATTCAGCAGTTCCAACAACCGCTAACTGATCGACTGGTACAGATCACTCAACCTCGGCCGTCTAACCGACCCCGGCGAGCTCTAAGGATCCGGCAATATGCACCGCCAAACTCTGGCCGGAACTCAGTCGCGACCCGCCCATGACCGACAACATGCTCGGCTCTCAGACAGCTACTTCAGGTAGGTGAAGTAGG
>JBHICV010000157.1:0-5299 GCA_046759765.1 Acidimicrobiia bacterium | reverse complement strand
GAGTGGGATTCGAACCCACGAGACCCCGAATGGAGCCCAGCAGTTTTCAAGACTGCCGCCTTCGTCCGCTCGGCCATCCCTCCACGGCCAGCGTACCGCTGAGGCGTCAGTCTTCAGTAGTTAGTGGTCAGTGACACGGACGGTGGGTCGAACTGAAAACTGAAAACTGATTACTGAGAACTGAAACCGGCCAAGGGCCATTTCCTCGCGGAGGGAGTGGGATTCGAACCCACGAGGAGGCGGCAGCCCCCTACGGCATTTCGAGTGCCGCGCACTAGGCCAGACTATGCGATCCCTCCGAAGCGCTGCCGGGCGCAACGCAGCCGTCAGTGTACGAGCGAATCGCGCTTGACAATATGTAACGAACCGGTTACATATTATGTGTAACAAATGTGTTACGCTTTGGAGGTGACTTCATGTATGAGCTCAGCGCGGTGCACGCCATCAGGGTCCATCGCGACTCCACCACCCGGATCCCCCAGACTGGGTTACTCGACGCGATGAGGATGGCACTCGATCGTGCGCTGGAGGCTCTCGCCGACCCGACACGGAGGAAACTCGTCGAGACCCTGGCATCGGGCCCTCAGTCGGCAGGGTCCCTGGCTCGCCCGTTCGAGATCTCGCGGCCCGCCGTATCGCGCCACCTGCGGGTGCTGCGCGACGCCCAACTCGTTGAGGTCGAGTCACAGGGTCGGCGACGCATGTATCGACTGTCAGAAGGGACCTTGGAAGAGGTGCGGGACTGGCTGGAGGAAGTCGGGCGTATGTGGGACGAAGCCCTGCTCGCCTTCAAGCGACACGCCGAAGCACGGAGATAGGAGAGACCATGAAGGTAGTTGAGAGAACGATCAGTGTTGAGGCCTCCCCTGAGGTCGCGTTCAAGATCTACGTGGAAGAGATCGACCGGTGGTGGCCATGGCAAGGAGCAGAATTCCGCTATACCTTTGCGGGCCCCGACCAGGAACCCGACCACATTCTCTTTGAGGCCCAGGAGAATGGTCGCTACTACGAGATCTTCGCGGACGGCTCTACCTACGACATCGGCAGGATCGTTACGTATGAGCCGCCGAGCCGGCTCGTGTATACGTGGCAGGCACCGGACTGGGAGGGTGAGACCACCATCGAGTTGGCCTTTGCGCCTCAGGGCGAGGGCACCCTTGTCACACTTAGGCACTGGGGCTTCGAAGACGCAGGTGTCCCGGAGCTGGCCGATGGGTATGCGATGGGGCATGACGAGGTCATGGGGATCTACGCCGCGTTCGTCCGGGACCATTGAACATTCTCCGGGCCGGCGCCGAGTCTGGTTGACTGAAGCTGCGCCGGGCTTCGCTCGGGGCTAGGAGAGGTGGCCGAGTGGCCGAAGGCGCTCGCCTGCTAAGCGAGTAGGGAGTTATTAGCTCCCTCGAGGGTTCAAATCCCTCCCTCTCCGCCGAATACCGGCTTGGTGTAGAGAATGCTGCGCTTCTCGATTACGAAGCCGAGTTCCTCGTACAGCCCCAGGGCGCCACTGGGATTCCCTGAGTCGACTCCTAGGCAGGCGTACTGCATGCCGTCGGCTTTGAAGTCGTGCATGGCTCTCGCGACGAGATGGGTGGCAATGCCACGGCCTCGATAGTCCCGAATCGTCCCGATCCCCTCGATCCAGGACTCGCTGCGATCGCGGTCCTCAAAGTCGTGGGGATATTTGAAGGAGACGAGGTACGACACAGGCCGGTCTTGGTCGAGGGCTAGATACGAAGCATCCGGCAGGAAGAAGTCGTCCAGGAAGTCCTCGTGCCACCGCCGCCATGTGACGGGTTGTGACCGCCAGTGATCGGAGAAGGCGGCGTTGTGGACGGCGCGAGCTTCCTCGGCCCGCTCTTTCGACCAGGGAACGACGTCGATGCCCTCTGGTTCACCCAAAGGGGGAAGCGGCTCGCATAGATCCCTCAGCATCTCGAAGAAGTGGCGCACCGGACGGTAGCCGTTGTCCTCGAGCAGCTCGATCCGGTCGGTCTGCCAGTCATACGGTTGCTCGTCGAAGCTCTTGGGAAGATCGTCCTCGACGACCGAGAGTCGCTGCTGACCTCTGGCCTCCGTCCACCGCAACAGAAAAGTGCCGATGCCCTGGCCCCGGTAGTCGGGATGCACCCTGTTCCACGTGAAGGCCCGCCAGTGGGACTCGACCCCGGCCGGAATCTGCAACCAGGCGACAGCAATGAGACGGCCATCGTCCAGTTGGGCGATGAGGGTATCGTCGGCCGGATTGTCGGCGTCGCTGTCAAGTTCGTTCTCGATCTCCACCGCCGTGATGCGGTATCCGCCATCGACTTCGAAGCAGGCATTGAGGAGGTCTGAAATGGCCTCCGAATCGCTGAGCTCGGCCACACGCCATCTCACGTCCTCGAGATCTGGAGGTGTCGGGAGAGGAAACGCCGCGGCCATGAGCCCTCCGACCCTACCGGCGAGTCCACCTCAGGGGTTCTGAACGACGATCGTGCCGGTCTGACCCGAGTGGAAGCTGCAGACGTAGCCGAATTCGCCGGCCGCGCTAAAGGTCACCGAGCTCGAGCTGGCGCCACTGTCGATCGCTCCGGTGTCCCAGAAGGAGCCCGTGGCGGTGTGCTGGATGATGCCTCCGTTCTTCCAGCGGACACTGTCGCCCACCGTGATGGTGATGCTTGGCGGCTCGAAGCTGAGGTCGCTGATTTCCACCGTCACGGTTTTCGGGGCCTGGGTGGTTGTGGGAGGGACGGTTGTGGTTGTCGTTGTCGTGGTGGTTGTCGTAGTGGTGCTGGTAGTTGTGGTGGTCGTCGTGGTCGTGGAGGTCGTGGTTGTGGTGGTTGTGGTGCTGGTGGTCGCTAGGGACGTGGCGGTGGTGCTCACGGACGGCGGTGGAGGCGTCGATGCGGATGAGGCGCTGGCTCTCAGCACATCCTGAGGCTCGCCGTTACTGGTAGCCCCTGCCGACTTGCATGCCGCCAGCACGAGCAGGAAGGCGACGAGCCCGGCTAGATGCGCGACCGGGCGGCAGGAGGCCATACGCCTTCATCGGCGACAAGAGACCATTAGCTGTAGTTCCTCGGCGCCCGTCACTGGGCCGCGACCCACTCCTCCACCAAGTCAGCAAGGAGATCGAGACTCACGGAGCCGTGGCCCAGAACGACATCATGGAATGCCTGGATGTCGAATCGATCTCCGAGTTGGCTCTCGGCTTCGCGCCGAAGGCGCCATATCTCTCGCTCCCCTGTCTTGTAGGAGAGGGCTTGTCCAGGAATGCCGATGTAGCGGTCGACCTCCACCTCGATGTCTGAAACTGAGACGGCGCTGTTGGCCGTGAGGTAGTCGATCGCTTCCTGACGAGACCAGCCCATCGTGTGGATTCCGGTGTCAACGACCAAGCGTCCGCAGCGCCAGGAGTCGCCGGACAACATGCCGATCCGGTCGAGATCACTCGAGTAGAGCCCCATCTCATCGGCCAGCCGCTCCGAGTAAAGGCCCCATCCCTCAACAAAGGCGCCGGCCAGCGCATGGCGTTGGAAGACGGGAACGTTCTCCAGCTCCGAGCCGATGGCGATCTGTAGATGATGACCCGGGATCGATTCGTGGAACGCCACCGCCTCGGCGTCGTATCGATTGCAGTCCTCGGGATCATGGAGGTTGACAAAGTGGGTGCCGGGCCGTGACCCGTCATCGGCGGGCGGGAAGTAATAGGCACGAGGGACATCGGCCGCAATGTGATCGGGCACTACCTCGATCTGGCACTCCGCCTGGGGAAGCCTCCCGAACCAGCTATCCATGGCGGCGGTCGCGCGCGTGAGCGAATTGGTCGCTACCTCGAGCATCTCGTCACCGGTCGAGAAGCGCAACGTCAGATCGCTGCGTAGCTTCTCGAGGAGCTCCGGAAGATCGGAGATGCCGAGGGCACGTTCGCTGATGGTCGCGTACTCCCCGGGGAGTTGATTCTCGATGACGTCCCGACCGATCCGGTGCAGCTCCGCTGGCGTTAGCTCGGAGGTTGTGTAGTAGCGCGCCAGGACTGCGTACAGCTCCTCACCATCCTTGATCCATCGGAGACCCGCTTGGTCGTTCGGGCGGCCGACCGGGAGAAGCTCGTCGGCAAGGGCCGTGCGGTAACGCTCAAACGCAGGACGGATATTGGTGGCGACGATGTCTCGCAACCGGTCTCTCCATTCGCTTTCCCCGCCCCAGTCGGCCGGTCCTTGGAGATTTACAAACGGATCGTTGTCGAGCGACTTCGCCAGGTAGCCGTCGAGCTGATGGAGGCTCCGCTCGATATTGATTCGAGCGGGCGTTCTACCTTTGGCGAGCCCGTCTCGAAAACGATCCGCCGCCGTCTCGAGAGGAATGTCGAACTTCTCAAAACGGCTGAGTATTGCGTCGGCGTGCTCGGGGTCCGGGAGATTCAGGTTGGGAAGCAGGGTGAGGTAGGAAGCGTGCGGTCCGTTCATCTGGTCGCTCTGGAGCTCGATTACTCCGAGCTCGAATTGCTCCTGAAACGAGCGACACCCCCACAGCATCATCGAGCGGCTCACTTTTTCGGTGGTACTCAGTCCGGACTCATCTATCGCCTCGGCTGTTGTCTTGATCGACGCCAGTCGGTCTGCGAGCGACTGCAGGTTTTCGTTGGAGAAGTCTTCGATCTGGTCGTCGAACCGATGGTCTCCCAGCAGCGTCGCTGAGGAAGGAAATGCCTCCATCAGCGTGTCCCAGTACTCGGTCGACAGCTGCTGCAGCTGCTCGTTCATCGGTTGGCCCCCAATCCGTGGTTCGGGCGATTCTCGCGGGTCTGACACCTTTATGCCTCCGCTTGCGGTTCTGGGTCACCCTGAGGCACAGCCGATACAAGGGTCAATCCTGCCCACACTGCGATGAGCCATCGAGACCAGCCTTCTTCGGAGTTCTAGCGATCCAAGACTCGTCGTCTCCGCGACCGGTTGGGAGCCCTCGCGTCTCAGCCGATAGGACGCTGGCCTTCGCATAGGCTGAAGCAATGAAGCTCCGAGCGTTGGTCGTTGCTGTGGCGCTGGCGGCGAGCGCGTGCGCGGGCGGGGACGGCGATGCCTCCGAAACCACAACCAGCACGCCCACGACGGCGACTGATACGACCACTGAAGTGACGGAAGCCACCACCGCGACCACCACAACCCTCGCGACAACCACCACCGCTCCTGTTTCCTCGATTGTTTGGTCCCGGGTCCCCCACGACGAGGCGGTCTTTGCTGGGGAGGAGGATCAGATCATGCAGAGCGTGACCTCCGGAGGCCCCGGCCTAGTGGCAGTCGGATGGGATGTGTCG
>JBHICV010000156.1:0-5372 GCA_046759765.1 Acidimicrobiia bacterium | reverse complement strand
CGGCCATTCGCAGTCCCTCGGGAGGAAACGCACAGAGCTGGCGGTTCATCGCCGTGACGGATCCGGAGTTGAAGCGGCGGCTCGGTGGGCTGTACTGGGAGGCCTGGGAGACCATTCAGACCAGGGTCCACCCGGGGCGGCGTGAGCGGGCACAAGCCGCCGGCGATGACCAGGCGTTACGGGTTCTGGACTCGGCAGAGTGGCTGGCCAGGAACTTTGTCGAGGTCCCACTGTGGATCCTTGCCTTCTCGCGAAACGATCCGACCGGAGCGTCGATCTTTCCAGCGGTTTGGAGCCTGATGTTGGCTGCCCGGGCTCAGGGCCTTGGCACGACGCTCACGACGATCCTTGGCGAATGGAAGCAGGCAGAGGTCGCCGAGCTTCTTGGAGTTCCACCCGACCGCGGTTGGGTCAACAGCGCGGCGGTGTCGGTGGGCTACCCGAACGGGCGGTGGGCCGTTGCCGCGCGCCGACCGGCACATGAAGTCGCCTTCGCGGAGAGGTGGGGCGAACCCGTTAGCTGGCGAGCGGATGAGCCTCTGTTCACCCATCAGGAAAGGTAGAGAAATGCAGCGACGTGTCGTGAACCTCGGAGACGAAGCTGCCGATCTGCCATATTCATCGGCGGTCTATGCCAGGGGAGACTTCATCTACACCTCAGGGCACGCCGGGTTCGTGCCCGAAACCGGTGAGGCACCCGCGGGCATCCAGGCTCAGACCGAACAAGCTTTGGAGAACCTGAGGGAGGTCCTGGAAGCGGCGGGCACCAAATTGGAGCACGTGGTCAAGGTCAACGTCTACCTGGCCGAAGTAGAGGACTTCGCCGCCATGAACGAGGTCTATCGCCGGTATTTCCCTAGTGACCGGCCAGCCCGTTCGACGGTAGGTGCTCGACTCGTGCGTCCAGATCTGCTGGTAGAGATCGAGATGGTGGCTCTGCTGCCCGGAAACGCGCAATAGAGGTCACCCGGGCGCTATCCCCACGTCCGAGCTGGGTCAACTTCGAGTTCAGCCAAAGCCTTTGCCATCAGACTCAGATCGTCGTTAAGAAACGCATGGGTCGAAAGCCTTGGGTCAAGATCGGCGACCACCAGCATCTCTTCACCGAGGACCGAAGCCTCTTGGATCAACCCGTCGGGCGCAATGACCAATGATCGGCAATTGTTGCGGGGATGGCTCATATTGGCGGATACAACGTAGAGCGTATTTTCGGCCGCGCGAGTCACGAGTAGGGCCTCATGGACGGGTAGCTTCCACTCCATTCTGGGCATGACGTGGTTGAACTGCGGGTGGAAGACGACCGCGGCGCCGCCCTTCGCCAGCTCCCGAGTCGTCTCGGGGAATCGGAAGGCTTCGAAACAGATCACCACGCCCATGGGTATGTCGCGAAAGGTGAACATCGTGGGCCTTGAGCCGGCTGCGTAAGCGAGAGCATCGTTGGGCGTGAGCTTCGACTTGTGGTGCACGGATATCGTGTCGCCTCGTTGATCCATGACGATCGCGCTGTTGAACGGCCTGCCGCCGGGATTGGGGGTTTCTGTACCAAGAACGACGCCGATCGAGAGCTCCCGACAGATGGCAGAGACCTGTGCCGCGGCTCGAGCCAACCCGACATCGTCGCACGGCGCGTCTGGATCCAGGATGCCGGCCCGATAGCCGGGTATATGGGCCTCGGGGAAACAGAGAATCTCCACGCCCGCGGCGGCAGCCTTTTCCATGTATTCGATGGTCTTGGTCAGGTTCTTGTCCAGCTTCGAGGTGGGTGGGACTTGAGCGGCTCCAATTCGGATGGTTGTCACATTGTCTCCCCTCACCGACTGAGCCGGGCCAGCGGCTCCGCCGACAGCCACGGCTACTGCACTGCCCGTGATAGTCGGTACTCGTCCTCCATGTTGACATCGGTTGACGGCCGCTGCCAGGGATTGCTATATGTCCGGAAGCCTGAGAGGGGTCGTTTTGGGGGTTGAGCCGGTAGGTCCGCAAATCTTGGAGCTCTTGAGCAGGGCGAGCACGGCCACCCTCACAGCCGAGCTCTTCGCTCGCGGCCTCCGGAACACCTTTCTCAACGGAGTCCGCCCTCTCAACCCTTCCGCCGCTCGATTCGTGGGCGAGGCGTTCACGCTGCGATACATACCCGCCCGCGAGGACCTCGATGTTGTCGAGGGCTTTGCGAATCCAGAGCATCCTCAGCGCCGAGCTATCGAGAGCCTCAGCAATGGACAGGTACTCGTGGTTGATTGTCGCGGCCAAACTGAGGCCGGGGCTCTCGGAAATATGCTGGTTACAAGGATCATGAGACGTGGCGCTGCGGCGGTCGTCACCGATGGTTCGGTCCGCGACTCACCCCTGATCGCCAAGATGGACTTCCCGGTCTTCTGCGCCGGGGGGGCCGCGCCGCTGAGCCTGACCATCCATCATGCAGTGGATTTCCAGCTACCCATAGGTTGTGGCGGTGTTTCCGTGTTTCCCGGAGACATACTCGTCGGCGACCCGGAAGGGGTCGTCGCAATACCCCGTCTGATGGCTCCGTTGATCGCAGAGGGCGCAGTCGCTGAGGAGGAGCTAGAAGGATTCCTGCTGGAGAAGATAGAGCAGGGCTCTCCACTGCCGGGTACCTACCCCCCAGACAAGAAGACCCTGGCCGCTTACAAGGAACAGCGTGAGCAGGGTCTCTGACCTAGAGATCTCCGAAACCTCTCTTGGGCCGCTGGCCTGGTTGACACTGAGAGGGCCACGAAGGCAAGTCTTCCGCCATCTCGGCGAAACGTTCGGAGATGTCATCACGGCATTCCTAGCGGGGGCTAGCGAACGGAAGCGTGCAACAAGGATGCGGAAGTCTCCGCACCTCGCAACCGTCCTGGAAACGACAAGACGAATGTTCCCAGGGCCGGTCTCCGAGCTGGAGGCCATGGCTGAGGGAGCCGACGTACCTGCCAACGAGCTGCTATGGCTGAATATCCGGGGCGATCTTGGCTACGAGAACAATGGCTGTAGCGATCTTGGGCTTCGTAGCCAGACGAGATTGCTCCTGGTTCACAACGAGGACGCTGATCCAGTCCACGAGGGTGATTGTCCGCTTCTCACCCTGCACATTGACGGAGACCTTCCCGTCACGACCTACTGGTACCCCGGCATGATGGCGACCATGACGTTCTGGCTGAACGGCTCGGGCATCGCTTGCGGCATCGATCACATACCGGTCGCGAATCCAGGTGCCGGTGTGGGGAGGCAGTTCTTAGCAAGGCGCCTTGCCGGAGCCACGTCGCTGGCCGAATTCGTTGATTGGGCTGGGCAGGTGCCGGTTGCGGGTGGATACACCTATATGGTGGGATCCGCTCAGGAGCGGCAGCTTCTCACAGTCGAAGTGGGACCCAGCGGTATCTCGGCCGGGGCGGTGGCTCACCGATACGCCCACACCAACCACTTCCTCGCTCTGACTGAGCAGCAGGTAATCGACGAGCAGAGCTTGCCGCGGCTCGAGAAACTGAACTCACTCGATGAACCCAGCAACCGCGATGAAGCCCTCCGTGCTTTTTCGGATCCAGCGATGGGCATCTGGCGCGATGCAACTGGCGGCGACCCATTACTAACACTGTGCTCCGCACTATTCGACTTCGATCACCGAGTCGTGATGCTGCATCCACGCGGCGCTACCGAGGATCACAGGCTCAGCTTCGAGGAATTCATTCCATCGTTGTGATAAGACCCCGCCTCCAGGCGGCGGACCATGTAGTCCCTAACGCCTCGGGCGGCCCGTTGACACCCCTCTGGCCCACTGCTACAACAGAGTGGCCCAATGAAGTAACCGTTTCATCACCTAAAACGGGGGCGAGCTCACAGGAGGAGGGGCGCGGCCATGAATCATCGGGAGCAAGGCAAAGACTCAACGCAGATTGAATACACCGGCCGTATGACGCGGCGAACGTTCTTGAAACTCGGCGGCGCGGCGGGCCTATTGGCGGCGTGTGCGCCGACGGAGGTTGTCACTACGCCAGCTGCACCTCCCGCAACCACTGCGCCGCCGCCCGAACCGGTCACAACCACCGCTCCGGCTGTGGCCCAGCCCACGGGCACGGTGCGGTTCCTCAACGCAGAGAACTTCTGGGCCGACTGGTCACCGTACGCGTCGACGGCGCTGAGCCAAATCCGATTGGAACGGCAGGTGTACGACTCGCTGGTGGACTTCCCGAATTGGCCGGGCGATCCCCAGCCCGTGTTGGCCACCGACTGGCGGCAGATCGACGAACTCACTTGGGAGTTCGACCTGCGCGAGGGCGTGACGTTCCACGACGGCCAGGAGTTCACGGCGGAAGACGTCAAGGCCTCGGTGGAATTCGCCTCAGATCCCGACCGCAGCGCGTACTCGTTGTTGTGGTTGCCGGCTCAAGTGGAGGTGGTCGACAAACTCACCGCTCGCATCAGCACCGAGAAGCCGTTCGCCCCCATCATCGTCCAGCTGTGGTGGACGCCCATCCTGTCGGCCGAGTGGCTCGCGGCACCAGCCGTTGCGCAGCCCAACGGCACCGGCACCTTTCGACTCGTCGAGGACACCGTCGATGTCAAGACGATGGAGGCGAATCTCGACTACTGGCGGGATCCGCCCAAGATCAAAACGCTGATCTGGGAATTCATTCAGGACCCCCAGACCCGTTTGGACGGCTTCCTGGCCGGGCAGGCCGAGGTTCTCGACCGGGTGCCACCGCAGCACCTACCCATCCTGGCCGATGAGGCGGACGTGGAGGTGAAATCGTTCACGGCGATCGAGAGCGTCAACTTCTACGTACGTCCCGGCCGTTTGCCGATCTGGGACGAGAACGTCAACTTTCGTCGGGCGGTGAACTGGTCGTTCGACCGGGAACCCTTGGTCGACAGCCTGGTGCTGGGAAAGAGTGCGGTGGCGCGGAGCCTTCTTCCTTCCAACACTCTCCACTATGCGGCCCAAGAGCCGCTGTACCGTTTCGACCAGGCCAAGGTCGAGGAGGAGCTGACGGCCGGGGGGATCACCGACGGCGGACCGGAGTTCGAGATTCAGGTGCCGGTGGGCTTTCAGCCCCGGTCGCTAGAGGTGACTGAGGCCGCAGTGGCTCAGATGCAGTCGGTGGGCCTCAAGCCGAAGATCGTCACCGGGGACGTGGGGGCGGTGATCGACGACGTGTTCAGCGAGACAGGAACGGGAGCGATCTATCACCTGAGCTGGGCCACTAGCGGCGATCCGGACGCGGCCTCCCAGGTGTACTCGTCGCGGTTCGCCTGGTGGTTCGGAGACGAGACGCTCCAGGGGCTGATCGAGCAGGGCCAAGCGACCGTCGATCCGGGCCAGCGGGCGCAGGTCTACGACGACCTACAGAAGCACATGTGGGAGCAGGTGTGGC
>JBHICV010000155.1:0-5435 GCA_046759765.1 Acidimicrobiia bacterium | reverse complement strand
GTCGGGACGGCCGGATTTGAACCGGCGACCTCATCGTCCCGAACGATGCGCGCTACCAAACTGCGCCACGTCCCGTGTTGCGGATCCTACCTCGGGTCCGGATCTTGCTCTCCGGCTACCTCCACGCGAACCCGATCGATTCTCCTACCTTCCATACGGAGCACCGTTATCGCGACACCATCGAGCTCTACGGTTTGGCCCTCCTCCGGTATGTGACCCGCGGCCGCCAGGAACATCCCTCCTACGGTCGAATATGGCCCTTCAGGGAAGGCCACCCCTACCTGTTCGGCCAGCTCGTCAACCGGCAGCCGGCCGTCCGCGATCCAAGTCCCGTCTCCTGCTGCTATCGACGTCGGTACGCCTGGGTCGTACTCGTCCTGGATGTCTCCGACTAGCTCGGACATGAGGTCCTTGATTGTGACGATGCCTTCGACACCTCCGTGCTCGTCAACGACGATCCCAAAACCGAAGCGCCGCGTTCTCATGTCCTGGAGGAGCTTGAGGATCGGGGTGCTCTCGGGCACGAAGACTGGCTGGCGGGCCAACTCGCGGATCCGGGCGGGTCGCAGCTCGTCCGGCGAGGAGAGAACGTCCTTGATGTAGAGGACGCCGGCCACCTCATCGAGACTGGTCCCCCTCCGCCGGATCGGAAAGCGTGAATGCCCGGTCTCTGCGACCACACGCCGAATATCCGTCTCGGTCAGGGGTGTGTCGAGCGAAACGACGTCTACATGAGGGGTCATCACATCTCGAACGGGCCGGTCGGCCAGATCGAATAGCGATTCGATTATCTGACGCTCCTCAGTATCGATCTCTCCCATGAGCTCGCCCAGGGCCGCGAGGGCCGTGATGTCCTCTTCCGTGATTACCGGCCCACCTCGATGAGTAACCCCGAGCAGGCGCAGTAGTCCTCTGCTGATAAAGATGAAGATCTGAGCAACGGGATGAATCACCCTGCTCAGCCAGTAGATAGGGGTAGCGACCACTAAAGCGAAGGCCTCGGGATGCCTGGCTGCCAGCGTTTTGGGAGTGATCTCGCCGATGACCAGGATCAGGGAGGTGATGGCGATGGTGGCAACCCAGGGCCCCCACGGTTCGCCGATGAGCTGAATCGCCAGAGTCGTTGCAGCCGCCGCCGCCAGGATGTTCACGAAGTTATTGGCCAGGAGCAGTGTGCCGAGCATTCGTTCCGGGTCGGCGGTCAGTTCTGCCAGCCGTCGACCCCGTCGGCTCGCTCCGGCCCCCAGGTGGACACGCTCGCGCGGTACGGCGACTAGAGCTGTTTCCGATCCGGAAAAGAACCCCGACGCCAGGATGCAGACACCCAAGACGATTAGCAGTCCGAGCTGAAGTTCGGTCATAGGACGGCTCGGCCGCCTCCCTCCTCCGCTGCTACGCAGCTTCCCCCTCCCGCAATGCGGGAGGGGGTTAGGGGGAGGACAAGCGGGAGGGTCAAGACGAGCCCTCCACAGCGGTGGTCTCGATACCGAGCGCCGAGCGCAGGTCCGCGGGTGCGACCGGTTTCACCAGCCAGGAGTCGGCCCCGGCTCGCCGAGCCAGAAAAGCGTCGGCGGTCCGATCCAGCAGCATGACTATTGGCACGTCCATGGAAAGGTCGGTGAAAGCGGCACTCTTGATAGCTCTTGTGACCGCCATTCCGCCCATGCTCCCGATCTGAAGGTCGACGATCACCGCGTCGGGCTCGACCTCACGGAATCGATCGACGACTTGCCTCGGATCGTTCAGCTCTTCCACTTCGATGGATGAGGGCACGGCAGCTCGAACGAGATTTTGCACCCAGGAGGCGTCCGCCACCAGGAGCAGCTTCCGCATCCTCTGACTGTACCCGGTCGTGGGTCGCCAGCCTCCACCGTTACCTTCACTTCTAGCATTCGGTCGGTGCGATCCCTGCGTCGCCTGATCCCGGTCATCTGCGTGCTCGCCTTTGCCCTGAGTGGGCAAGCGGAAGCGCAGCCAGCCGGCCATGTGGTGATTGTCAAGGTCAACGGGCTCGCGGACCAGACCCTGGTCCGGTTCGTATCCGACGCAATTAACGACCAGAAGGCGGCGGGAGCCCAACTCGTGATCCTCGAGCTCGACTCATCCGGGTCCACGTCGACCGACGTCTACCAGCTCCTGGATCTGCTGTCCGACCCACCACTACCAGTGGCGGTATGGGTCGGCGATGCCCCGGCCCAAGCCTTCGGCGGCAGCGGCCAGATGTTGGCGGCTGCGCCTATTGGAGCCGCTGCTCCTGGAGTTCGCGTCGGTTACCTCTCACCGGCGGTGGCAGGTAGCGAAGACGCTCGCCGGCCAGTGGGTCCTTCCGATCTCCATGATGACGAGGTTGTTGTCGAGCAGCCGATTGCGGGCTTCATCGATTTCGTGGAGCCTGCCCTTCCCCAATTCGTTGCCGCGCTCGACGGCCTCCAGGTAGCCGTGCGCGGGGAACAGGTGACGTTGGCCACAGTCACCGAGACCACGAACGAAGAGGGCGACACGGTGCTCCACCCGGTCGAGACGCGCTTTCTCGAACCGGGTCTAGGGGTGCGCGTGCTTCGGATCGGCCTCAGTCCCGACGCGGCGTTCTTCCTCTTGGTGATGGGGCTGTCGGTCGCCGCATTCGAGTTCTACGCGCTCGGGCCCGGCGTGGCGGCCGGAGTGGCGGCGGTCGCTTTGGTGCTCGCTTCCTACGGCCTGGCGAATCTCCCCCTCAACTGGTGGGCGCTGCTGGCGGCATTAGCGGGCCTGGCGGCTTACCTGGCTCAGTTCCAGCGCAACGCGAGGATCGGGTGGGGAACGTTCGTCGGTTCTGCCCTTCTGTTGATCGGCGGCGTCGGACTCACGAGAGCCTCTCCCCAGTTCGAGCCAACCGGGTGGATCACTCTGCTGTCCGTCTCGGCAGTGGCCTTCTTCTTCATCATCGCCTTGCCTGCCGTTACGCGGGCCCGCCTTTCGACTCCGACCATCGGCAGGTCTCATCTGATCGGAAGAGCGGGCATCGCGGCCAGCGACTTTGTCGAGGGAGACGGTACCGCCGAGGTCGACGGGGCTCGCTGGCAAGCCGCCTCTCACCGCGAGGCGGGGCTGTCGAGGGGCGACGATCTCGTCGTGACCGGAGTAAATGGGACCCATCTGCTGGTGGATGCCCCTCCGCGAAAAGATTCTTAAACCTCGTTCCAGATTTTTCCTGGCGAAGCAAGTCCTCCGTGTTTAGTTTCGTCGCTGCAGGTGGGCGAGGAGGTTCTCGGTGGCGTCTCCGTCCGACGAGGCGTGGCAAATGCGCGCGCTATGCCGAGGCAACCACTCCCATCTCTTCTTTCCTCCCTCCACCTTTGAACGCAAGGAAGACCGCGAGCGCCGTGAGGCGCGTGCCAAAGCCATCTGCCAGGTGTGTCCCTCCCAAAGTCCGTGTCTCGAATACGCCTTGACCATTCGGGAGCCTTACGGGATTTGGGGCGGTATGACCGAGGTCGAGCGACGCGAGGCTACGCTCAGGACGGCTTGAGCGACCGCAGGTCACCTCGGCGCTGCGTCACCCCTTCGGAGTCCAACCACTCGAGCAGCGGCACCGCGTATTTCCGTGAGATCGAGAAAGCGTCACGGAACTGTGCCACTGTGAATGGCTCCGACAAGTCATTCAAGGAGGCGCGCAGGTCATCCAGCTGCTCTGGCAGATAAAGCAACTCCTCCGAAACGGCCACTAAATGTCCTTTCCGCACCATCGCGTGGAGAAGATCGTCTTCGGCAGACAGTTCCGAAGCCCGAGGAACCGAGAGTCCCGCCGCGCGGAGCTCCTCGGTGACTCTCTTCCAAGCCGCTTCCCCATCCGGCGTTAGAGCACTGTCGAAACCTCGGGCAGCCACGGCGGCGCCCTCGTCCGTCAGCTCTGGCGTCTCTGCAATCAGGGCGTCCAGTACGCTCAAGGTCACGCCCAATCCGCTGGCCAGGCTGGCCTTGGGGACTCCCGGGCGTAGCGGATTGTCCCGGTGGAACTCATTCACAAGATCGAGCGCGGTCGACCGCAGCGTGCTCAATACCGCTGGCGACAGGGCTTCGTCTGCCGCCAACGCGGCCGCGTGGGGACGGCCGCCTCGGGTCTGGGCTGACAAGGCCTTGAGTCCGGCCCGGCCACGCACTTCGAGCAGCATGGTCGCCTGTTCATCTGGGGAGACATCCAAGATGCCTTCCAGCCTCTTGAGTGAGGCCCGGGCCAGCCGCGCCCGCGCGGGTGCTTCCGGATCGAGAACGCGCCCGCCCGCCACTACGGCCTTGCGCCCGACCTCACGCAGAATGAACCGGTCACCGACGGCAAAGGGCACCTCAGCATCTGCCTCCAGCAGTCCGAAGCCTGTTCCCTTCAGCTCGGAGGCTTCCAACAGTCGTAACCTCACGGGCCAGGCACCCGTTCCCATGTGTAGGTGGTAGGCACCCTTCGCGGTCAGGGGATCGCCCAGAGTTCGTACTGTACGAAGGCTGGCGGTGATCCTCCGGCTCATTGTCCAGTGACCGGGCGGGGCGAGGAGCATCCCTCTCTGGACGTTCTCCCGATCGACACCGGCAAGGTTGGCGGCCACGCGGCTATGTCCTTCCACCTTGAGCCTGTCCTGCTCGTGGCTTTGGAGTGATCGGATCCTCGCCTGCCTGCGGGTCGGAAGAAGCTCGACGAGGTCGCCGACCTCGAGGTTGCCCTCGGTCAGGGTTCCGGTCACGACCGTTCCAGCCCCTGGGATCGTGAAGGCCCGATCGATCCAGAGCCTGGGTCTATCCATCAGAGAAGCGCTTGGCAGCTCAGTGATTGCTTTCGACAGTGCCTCCTGCAGATCCGAGATGCCGGTCCCGTCGGGCACGGAGGTGACGACCATCGGCGCGCCGGCCATCGAAGTCCCTTCTAGTTGGTCCTCCAGCTCGAGGATCACCAGCTGGAGGTGCTCCGCGTCGACCCGATCGGCCTTTGTGACGGCGACCACGCCAGGTCCGATACCAAGAAGGTCGAGGACGGAGAGATGCTCCTCCGACTGCGGCATCCATCCTTCATCGGCGGCAACGACCAGGAGCGCGACGTCCATGCCCTCCGTGCCGGCGAGCATGTTCTTGATGAATCTCTCATGTCCGGGCACATCGACGAAGGACACCTCTACGCCGTCGAGAGTCGTCCACGCGAAGCCCAGATCGATAGTCAGTCCACGCCGCTTCTCCTCTTCCCACCGGTCTGGATCCCTGCCGGTGAGAGCCTGGATCAGGGTCGACTTGCCGTGGTCGACGTGACCGGCAGTCCCGACTACGGGCATATCGACGTCAGTGCCTCCCGGATTCTGTCGTCGGATCGCTCTGGCACGGCACGAAGGTCGAACAGGATTCGACCCGAGTCCCGGCGGGCGACTATCCCCTTTTCGAGCAAGTCTGTCCAGGCCTCGTTCGGGTCGTTCGGATGT
>JBHICV010000154.1:0-5451 GCA_046759765.1 Acidimicrobiia bacterium | reverse complement strand
GAGGCCGTCGAGGCCGTAGATGTCCAGCTGGCTCACGCCCTCTCCTCGCTGCCGGGGACCGGAATCGATTATCGCAGCGTGACCATCGGCAGGTCGAAGTTGTGGAGGGGCTCACCCGGCTGACATCCTGGGGACCTGCCCATGAACGCCGACGACGCTGTAGCAGCACCTATGACGCTGGATCGACGCACCCACTGTGGTGGGTAGTGTCGACGCGGGGCCGCCTCGCTGGCGGATCCGCAGGACGAAGAACGAGTGATGAACGAGTATCGAGTCGCCATGATCCCCGGCGACGGGGTGGGACCAGAGGTCGCCGCGGAAGCAACGCGAATCGCCGACGCCGCGGCGGCCAAGTACGGATTCGGCGTCGAATTTGACGCCTTCGACTGGAGTTGCGACCGCTATCTCAAGCGCGGAGAGATGATGCCCGACGACGCGCTCGACACGCTGCGTCCTTACGACGCGATCTTCCTCGGCTGCATCGGTGATGCGGCCAAGGTCCCGGACCACATCTCGCTGCAGATGCTGCTCCGGATCCGGCAGGGCTTCGACCAGTACGCCAACATCCGGCCCATCAAGCTGTATCCCGGTGTTCCGACGCCGGTGACGACGGCGACCCCAGAGACGCTCGACATCCTCGTCGTTCGGGAGAACACCGAGGGTGAGTACTCGGGCCTTGGGGGGATCTTCAAGGAGGGCACGACAGACGCGTTCGCCCTGCAGACCGGGGTGTTCACCCGTAAGGGGTGCGAGCGGGTGATGCGGTTCGCCTTCGACCTGGCCCGGGCCCGCGCCAAGCTCGGCACCGGCGAGGTCGTAGGACGGGTCACCAACTGCACGAAGTCGAATGCCCTGAACTACTCGATGGTCTTCTGGGATGCCGTGTTCGACAGGGTCGCCGCGGATTACCCCGAAGTTGAGACAGATGTTGCTCTCGTCGACGCCCTCACGATGTGGTTCGTGAAGAACCCGGACTACTTCGACGTCGTCGTGGCCTCGAACCTCTTCGGCGACATCATCACGGACCTCGGGGCGATGTTGCAGGGCGGGATGGGCTTCGCCGCCGGCGGCAACATAAACCCCGAGCGAGTGTTTCCGTCGATGTTCGAGCCCATCCATGGCTCGGCGCCGAAGTACGCCGGCCAGAGCCGGGTGAACCCGATCGCTTCGATCGAGGCGACCCGGATGATGCTCGAGCACCTGGGAGAGGTGGAGGCTGCGGCGGGAGTCGAGCAGGCGGTTGCCGCAACCCTTGCCGCTGGAGAAGCCCGGACGAGAGATATCGGAGGAACGAGCACCACCGCAGAGGTCGGGAGTGCCGTCGCGGAGACCCTGCTCGCCTCCTGAGCCGGTCGCCATCGTTCCGTCTGTTTTCCGAGTTGACGCGGGAGTGAACACCTACGTATCGTCGATTATCGACTATCTATGATGGTCGGCTGAGAGGTAGCTCTGGATGATGCGATTTCTCACTGCGACTCTGAAACGTCAGCCTCATCTTCGGGGTCATGAAGATCGCGAACCTCAGGTCCCCGCCAAGTACAAGGACCGACTTGGGCCGACTCAGGAAGATCGCGGCCAATCGAAGCCTGCGTCGAAAGTAAGACCAGTCAGAGAAGGAGGATGGAATCTGTGAGCGATGACACCAACGAGATCATCAAGCAGTTCCTCGGCGACGAGAGCTTTCCCGTTGAGTGGGACTCCGAGGCCGAGAAGGGCTTGTTCTGGGTCTACGACGACCTGCACTGCCCTCAGCCGCTCTCCCCGATGTACTTCGACATCGGCGGTTGGTGGCTGACGTGTGACCACATGTTCCGGCGCTTCGGCACGCCGTTCGCCTCGGATTGGCTGGCGAAGAACGTCAACGGCTACCTCTACACCGCGGCGGTGCCGGCGGATCCGTCGTCACAGGTGGACGGCATGGAGTACGCCAACCGCTACGCGGCGCGCGTTCCGATTGACGATCCGGAGTATGCCTCCAAGATCAACACCTACCTGGGTGCGGTGCTGCCCACCTACGGCGAGCACTTCGCCGATTGGTGGAGGGATCGACTCGTGCCGGAGATGCGCCGGAACTTCGACTACCTGGAAGACAAGATCGACCGGTGGGAGGAGATCAGCCTCATGGAGTGGGCAACCATTCTGGAGGACGCGATGGACATCCACGATCGGCACTGGAAGATCCACTGGATGCTCAACTTCTCCCAGCTTTCTGCCACGCTCAACTTGCGTGCGGTATCGGAAGAGACCCGCGGCGAGGTTGACGAGGAGCTGCTCGGACGGTTGCAGAACTCGGCCGAGGACCGCAACTGGGACTCGATCGAGGCGTTGTGGAAGATGAAGGAGGAGGTCAAGAGCGACCCCGAGCTGTCGAAGCTCTTCGACCGGGAGACCGGCACCGACGTGCTCGTGGCCCTGAAGGACTCGGAGGGCGGGCGTCAGTTCATGGAGGACCGGGTGAAGCCGTACCAGCGAGAGTTCGGCTGGCATGCAGTGTGGAGCCATGAGTTCGCCTTCCCGACCAGGTTCGAGGAGGCAGCGCCGGTACTCGAGCTCGTGAAGGGCTATCTCGAGACTGACTACGACTACCCCTCCACGGTGGCCAGGCTGGCCGACGACATCGGCGCCGCCAGCTAGGAGCTAGTCGAGGGCCTCGAGGGCGAGGCGCTGGAGAAGATGCAGGTCGCCAACGGATACAACCTGAAGATGGCTCCGCTGACGCCCGACCATCACTTCTACATCGACCAGGGGACCAACGCGCACTTGCGCCTGGTTCTCATCTGCATCGGGCGGAAGCTGGTGGAGATGGGTGCGCTCGACGATCCGGACGACGTTGTGTTCCTCAAGTACAACGAGCTGAGGGTGTTCATGGCGGATCCGGAGGGCTTCGATGCCCGGAGCATCATCTCGGAACGGAAGGACGAACGAGAAGCGTCGTACGAGATCCGTCCACGGGACTGGATCGGAACGGCAACCCAGGCGCATCTCGACTTCCCGTACCTGGGACTGTGGGGGTTCCCCGACAAGCTCTACATCGAGCAGCCCGAGGCGGAGGATCAGATCGCCGGCCTGGCTGGCTCTCCGGGAGTCATCCAGGGCACCGCCAAGGTCGTCTTGTCCATCGACGAATTCGATCAGGTCGAAAAGGGCGACATCCTGGTATGCCAGATGACGAACCCCGCCTGGGTGGTGCTGTTCACGAAGATCAGCGGTCTCGTCACCGATGCCGGCGGCACGGTATCGCACCCGGCGGTGCTCTCCCGCGAGTTCGGGATTCCGGCGGTGATCGGTACCTCGGTGGCCACGAGCAAGATCAGGACGGGTAACCAAGTCCGTGTCAACGGCTCGACCGGGATCGTCGAGATCCTCGCCGACGACTATCAGGAGCGCGAGCAGCCGGAATCGGATCTGCTCGCCTGATGACCACCCATTCCACGAACGCTCCCGAGCAGCTCGTCGAACGCAGCGTGCTCAGTGAGCAGGTGAAGGACCGCCTGCTCAAGCGCATCGTGGAAGGTGACCTAGAACCCGGGTCTCGCATCGTCGAGACCCGGGTTGCCCGTGAATTCGGGATCAGCCAGGCACCGGTGCGCGAGGCCCTGCGGTCGCTCGCCAGTCTCGGCCTTGTCGAGATGCGTCCACACCGCGGTGCGTCGGTTCGCAAGCCGAGCCGAGAAGAACTGGTCGAAGCGGTGCAAGTGCGCGGTGTGCTGGAGGCCTTCGCCGCCGAGCAAGCCGCCCTCAAGATCTCGGACGAACACCTCGAAAAGCTCGAGCTACTCCTCGAAGAGATGCTCGACTGCGCCGCGAGCGGCAATGCGCCGGAGCAGACGCACAAGAACGCGGAGTTCCATGCGACGGTCGTCAGTGCCGCCGGACACGAGACGCTGGAGAGGACCTGGAAGCTCCTCGAGCCCTTCAGTCAGACCTATCTGACGACCACGGTGCCAGGGGTCGATCTCACGTGGCTTGCCAAACGGCACGTCGAAATCCTCGACGCCCTGAAGGCCCACGATCCGGAGGCGGCGTCGTCCGCGATGCGCCAGCATCTCGACGAGGCGGCTGAGATCAGGGGTCGACTGGCCGCCGCGGATGAGCGGACGGAGCGGGACGCCATCGAATGACCACTTCGACGGGAGCGTCGGCCCAGAACGGACCATGGGTCTTCTGGTTCGAGGATCCCGACTGCGGCCTCACTGAGATCGCGGGAGGCAAGGGAGCGAATCTGGCGATGATGGCCAAGCGGGGCCTGCCCGTCCCCCCTGGCTTTGTCGTGCGTGCCGACGCGCTTGAGGTTGCGCTCCGAGACTGGGGATCGGAGTCCCAGGTTCGGGACCTGCTCGGAAAGATCGATTCGGACACAGCCGCAGCTTCGATCGCGCCCGAACTTCAGACGATCGTGCATGAATCCCCACCCCGCGGGGAGATCGCCGACCAGATCCGCGCCGCCTACGAGCAGTTCTCCGGAGCCCCGGTTGCGGTGAGATCGAGCGCGTGTGCCGAGGACGCCGAAGCCGCCAGCTTCGCAGGACAGCAGGAGACCTACCTCAACGTGCGCGGATCCGACCAGGTTGTGGCCCGCGTCGGTGACTGCTGGGGATCGTTCTTCGCCGAGCGGGCACTCTTCTACCGTCGTCTCAAGAGCTCCCTCGACGACCTCGGCATGGCCGTGGTCGTCCAACGCCTCCTGAACCCGGATAAGGCCGGAGTGCTGTTCACCACAGACCCGATCCGCCAGCGGCGCGACCAGATGGTGGTGGAGGGCGCCTGGGGCCTTGGTGAAGGCGTCGTCTCCGGCCGGGTCATTCCCGACCACTACATCATCAAGCGTGATGGACGATTGAAGCGGCGGCACGTCGCCGAACAGAAAGTTGAGATTGTCCTTTCCTTGGACGGCGGAACTGAGGAGGTTCCGGTGGACCCGGCGAAGGCCTCTCGTCCGGTGCTATCCGAGGAGGAGTTGGTTCGCCTCGCGGAGCTGGGTCGGCTGCTCGAGGACGTCTTCGGCACTCCCCAGGACGTGGAGTGGGCGATCGAGGGAGACGAGGTCTTTCTGCTCCAGTCACGGCCGATCACGACATGAACGCGCGGCGCGCCTAGTCGTTCGGCTGAAAGGAACCTGATGCTGCAGCTGTCGCAAGAGATGACCGCCGGAACCGGACGGATCCGCGTCGACGTATACAGCAGTGTGCCGGTGGATGCGGCCCTCGCCGACACGACCTTCCTCGACTATCGGTTGGCCGCGGTGGACATCAGCTCCACGGTGACGCTGCCGGCGCCGGACGTCGTTTGGGATCGCGATGCGACCGAGAAAACGATCAACTACGCAGACGGGGTGATGACCTTGCGGGGCGATTGGTTCCAGGGTGAGCTGCAGAAGGTGGTCGTCGCGATGCTGGCGCTCCGGATGGAGGCCACCGGTCTGCACCCGTTCCACTCGTCGGCGGTCCGCTT
>JBHICV010000153.1:0-5527 GCA_046759765.1 Acidimicrobiia bacterium | reverse complement strand
TCCTTTCTAGCCCGTCGATCATGACCTCTGAGAACAAGAAGGCCGTCATCAACGTGTCGGACTCCGTTCCGATCGCGACGGCTCAGCAGACCCCCATCACCCCTGAGGGAGAGATCTCCCCGACGATCACGCAGAACATCGAGTACAGAGATGTGGGTATTATCCTGACCGTCACGCCCAGGATTGGTGACAAGGGTACCGTGGCCCTGGACATCAAGCAGGAGGTCAACGAGGTCGGCCCCCGCGACGACGAAACCGGCGCTTTCATATTCCTCAAGCGGGAGGCAGAGGCCTCTGTGGTCCTGGTGGACAATCAGACGCTCGTGATGGGCGGGCTCATCGAGACGCGCCGCGAGTTTACCAGGATCGGGATTCCGGTCCTCTCAAAGATCCCTCTCCTTGGCTTGCTCTTTGGCACCACCACCAAATTCGTTGAGAAGACCGAGCTCCTCATCCTGATCACCCCGCGGGTGATCGGAACCGCTCTGGAGGCCGCCCGCATCACCGAGGAGATGAAGCGGATCTCCCCGGAGCTCGAGAAAGCGATCGAGAAGGCTCCACGGCCGCCTTCGTCCCCCCCAGAGCCGCCTGCCGACCCGCCGGCCTCGGAGCCGGACGCTACCTCAGCGCCTTGATGGTGGACCCGCCTGGCGTCGATCAGGTAGGCCTGGCGACAGGAGCGAGCCTTCTTGCTACGGCGCCAACACCGGGATACCGGTTACGATGTCGGCGACGAAGGCCCCGAAGCTGTCTAGGACCGTTGCCGTCAGAGTCGCGGTGAAGGGGCCATCCTGGTCGATCCTGAACAGCCAAGATACGACTCGGCTCTGCCCCGCCGGTACCTGAACGTTTTGCGTGTTGCTTCTCGGATTCTCAAGCCTGACGCTACCGGGGGGAGCGGTATCGAATCGCATGGTCATCCCGCTCGCCGCTTGATTCCCCGCGTTGGCCACCGTGATCTCCAAGGTAAACTCATCACCCTTGCGTACGTTGATTGGAAACGGAACGACCTCTCGAGAGAGGCTGATGACCGGCCCACCAGCAGTCACCGTAACTATCAGCGTATCGGTTCCGGTGTCTCCATCAGCGTCGGTGACCACGAGGGTCACGGTATGAGTTCCTACCGCGAAGGGCCAAGATACTAGCCTGCTCGTGGACAACACGACGCCGCCCTCGCTCCACTCGTAGCTGAGTTCCGAGGCGGCGCCGTCAGGGTCGAAGCTTGCCGACGCGTCGAGCAGCGCAGTCTCGACACCGTCGCCGTCAAGATCGACGACGTTCTGGTCCGGCCCCGCATCCGCTACCGGCGGCCGGTTCGGTGGCGGCGGCTCCGCGAGCACGAAGATGATGACCTGGTCAGTGGAGTCGAAGGCGTCGGAGAGTCCTTCGTTGTCGGTCACAACCAGGCGCAGCACGTGCTCGCCCACCGGCAGGGACACCAGCGGCGTCGGCCCACTCGCGATCGGGACGAGGCCCTCATCCCACTCATAGCTGATGATAGAGCCGCCCGGGTCCGGGTCAAAGCTCGCTAAGCCATCTAACTGTACGAGCTCGACTCCGTCGGCGTCGGCATCCACGACAGTCTGGTCAGGCCCCGCGTTCGCCACCGGCGGGATGTTGTTGGGGTTGGTGAAGCGGAAAACGGCCGAGCAGCTCTTGGTCGCATCCAGGGTCACGACTCCATCAGCGCAGTCCGGGTCGCCGGTGAAGGCGACGAAGCTGGTGCCGAGGCCCGGCTGGGGCGTCAGGGTGACCACGGTGTCCAGCGGGTAGACCTCGCTGCAATCTGCGCCGCAGTCGATGCCGGGCAGGTCGCTGACGACCCCGGCGTTGCCTTCGCCGACCACGTGCACCGTGAGGAGCGGCTCGACAACCGTGGAGAAGACATAGGCCGCGCCTTCGTCGTTCTCGAGGGGGAAGCCGCCGCAGCAGGGGAAGAAGGGGTCCTGCTGGGGCGCGCCCACCGCCGCGTGGGCACCGCTGAGGGACACGGCGAAGCCGGTCGCGTCCTCGAAGCGTGCGTCGCTGGGCAGGTACTTGGCGATCTCTCCCCAGCCGACGCCGTTGAAGCGATACAGGTAGGCGGCACCGGCCTTGGGTCCGAAGCCCTCCTCGAAGCGGGCGCCGATGAGGATGTCGGCCTGCTCGACGTCAACCGCATGGCCGAACCCGGCGTTGCTCGGATCGGGCCGTTCGATCTTCTGGACTTCGATCCAGCTGCCGTCGAGCATGCGCTGGAAGACGTAGACCGCGTTGCACAGGAAGGGACCGCAGTAGGGGTTACCGGCGCCGTCGTCACCGGTGGCGCCCACCACGATGGTGTCCCCGTCGACTGCCACCGACTCACCGAAGAAGCTCGCGCCGGGATTGCTGGGCAGCAGGCGGGCGGTCTCGACCCAGCCGAAGCCGTCGAACTCGAACACGTAGACGGCACCCTTCTGGTCGCCGAAGTCGTTTTCGTCGAACTTGGCGCCGACCACCGCGACGTTGCCGTCGACGTCGACCGCGGTGCCGAAGTTGTCGCCGTCCTCGTGCAGGCTGCCGAACAGCCGCGCCTCCTCGAACCAGTTGCCGCCGACGTCCTGGGCGTAGATGTAGGCGTCCCCGGTCTGGTCGACGGGTATAACCCCCTGGTTTTTGGGCGCGCCGGCCATGATGCGGCTGCCGTCGGTGGCCAGGGCCAGGCCGAAGAAGCCCAGGTTGGAGCCATTGCTCGCGGTCAGCCGCGCCTCCTGGTTCCAGGCGCCCGCGGCGTCACGCCTCAGTACGGTGACCACGCCGGCGTCCGGGACCCCGGGCGCATCGCCCAGCCGCTCGCCCACCACGGCCAGGTCACCCGCCAGGTCCACGGTGAAGCCGAAGGCGTTGAAGTCGGCAGGCTGCGTCGAGCCGATCACGGCGCGTTCCACCCAGGAGCCGCCGACCGATTCATAGAAGAAGGCCTGACCCGGTCGCGGCCGCTCGCTGTCGAAGGGGCCGGGCGAGCCGACCACCATCCAACTACCATCGATGGCCAGGTCGATTCCAAGCGTATCGCCCAGCCGGCGACTGGCACCGGCACCCGCCTGGGTCGGGTCCCAGACCTTGTCCACTTCGCCGATCACCTGGGACTGGGCCACCACGAAGGGGCTCAGGTCGAGGGGCAGCTCGAGGCTGTCGCTCTGCAGCTCGTTGTCGGTGACCGTGAGCCGAAAACGCAGCTCCACGTTGTTGAGCACCGACGGGGCCGTGAAGGTCGCGATGGCTGTGTTCGCGCCCGTGAGCGTCACCGGCACCCCGGTGGTCTCCAGCCCTACCTGCTCCCACAGGAAGGTGAGCAGGCCGCCGTCCGGGTCGAAGCTTCCGCTGCCGTCGAGCGTGACCTCGTCCAGCTCGGTGATGAAGGCAGCGCTCGCCGTGGCGGAAGCGACAGGCGGACCTGGATCGTTGGGCCCAAGCACGGTGACCACCGTCTGGTCGGTCGCGGAGCCGCCCAAACCGTCCCGCACCTCCAGGTCGATGAGATGAGTGCCAATGGCGAAAAAGCGCGAAAAGCTCGCGTTCGTGCTGAGAGTCGTGGCTCCCTCGGTCCAGATGAAGTTCAGAATGTCCCCCAGGGCCGGGCCGTCCGGGTCGAAGCTTCCGCTGCCGTCCACGGTCACGAAACGCCCGGTATCGGTGCCGAAGACCCGCACGGTTTGATCAGGTCCGGCATCTGCCACCGGCGTCTGGTTGACGACGACCTCCACGTCCGTTGTGACCGCGGCGGAGTTCGTACCGCTTCCGTCGAAGACCGTCAGGGTGACGGTGAAGATGCCTAGGGTGGTCCAGGTGTGGTGCACGGTGTTGGACACGGCTCTGCCCGTGCCGTCGGTGGTCCAGAAGCCCGTATCCGGGTTGCGGGTCGAGGTACCGTCGTTCCAGTCGAAGACGAAGAAGACCGGGGAATTCGGGCTCGCTCCGATGGTGCGCCCCTGGAAGGGTCGGTCCTGGCCGGTGCCTGCCAGCCGCACGAAGAGGGCGAAGCTCGGGGTTCCAGCACTAGACGGCGGCGGGGGCGGAGGTGGCGGGTCCACGGTCACGACCACGGTGTCGCTGCCCGTCGCGCCTTGGTCATCGATGACGGTGAGCGTGATGGTGTGAGTGCCGACGGCCAAGCTCACCGACGAGGTTACGGTCGTGGCCAGAATCGTTGCGCCTTCGCGCCACTCGAAGTTCACGATCGTTCCGTCAGGATCCGAGCTGCCGCTGCCGTCCAGGGCGACGGTTTCGAATCCGGTGTTATCCGCGTCGGTCACCTGCTGGTCGGGACCGGCGACAGCCGTTGGCGCTTGGTTCGGCGGCGGCCCGTCGGGGAGGATCTCGACGGTGACAAAGTCATTGCCCGTGGCGCCCTGGTCGTCGGTGACCACCAGCTCGATGACGTGGTTGCCGACGGCGAGCACGACCTGTGGCGTTGCGCCCGTGGCGATGAGCACGCCACCCTCGAACCACTCGAAGCTCGCGATGAAGCCGTCGGGATCGCTGCTGGCACTGCCGTCCAACTGCACGAGCTCGCCATTGTTGCCCGCGTCTACGATGCCGAGCTGATCGAGTCCGGCGTTCGCGGCTGGCGGGTTGTTCGGGGGGGCGGTGGGCGTGCAGTTCTGCACCGAGCGCGAGGCAGTGCCCGTGCCGTCGCTCACCTCCACCACGCAGTCGTCCGAGAAGTAGGGACTGAACTCGATGCGGTAGTCGCCTCGGTTGTCGGCGCTGCCACGGGCAACCCCGTCGACAAAAATGGTCGCGTTGTTCAGGGCGTTACTGCCTTCGACTCGTAGCTGGTTCCCTTTGAGCTCGGCCCTCCCGATCGTGATGGCCTCAGCTATCTGGGGCACACCGAGGGTGAGGAAGAGAATGGGCAGGAACACCCTGGCGGCAAGCTTCATCATCGTAGCGTCCCGACGCTGTGGGCGGTGAGCCCGGAATTTTCGGGGCTCCCCACTACCAACGGGCACTGACCCCGATGCAGCACCGCGACAGCCCAGGTTCATTACTTAAAGACGGCCAAAGAGACGCTGTTCTGGCCGACGACCGTGCCGTCAGTTTCTTGGGCGGTGAATGTCAGGGTGATCCCGGGTCCCTTTTTCGCTTCAACCGTCCAGGAATTCGTACTTCCCTGACCCGGGGCAAGATCCCCCAAGAAGACCGTTGCTGGACTCTTAAGACGTGCTTCGCCTGGCCCTGAGGTGGTCAACGTAACGGACACGCCATTGGCCGGACCGGTGCCCTGGTTGGAAGACACGACGGTCACGGTGAATTGATCACCTTCGAACGCGGCCTGACCCTGATTCAGGATTTGCTGCGGCAGGAGGATCTGGAGGTCGATGTCCGGTGGCCCCTGGGTTGGCGGAGGAGCGGCCGTCGCGGAGATCTGCAGCGAATAAACGCGGTCATACCTGTCGCTTAGGTGCATTTCGAGCGAAAGGGTCCAGGTCCCGGCGGCATCGGCGACGAAACTTAGCCCTGCTGCTCCGCCCGGTCCAGTGCGTGCCCGAGTCCGTTCGAT
>JBHICV010000152.1:0-5558 GCA_046759765.1 Acidimicrobiia bacterium | reverse complement strand
GAGATGCCAGCTCCCTGGCAGACCTCCACCACGGTCTCGACATCCTTGTACAGGGTTTGAAACTGGTCCCATCCGTGGGGTCCCGAGACCTCAAGCGCGTCTCGGACACCCGGTAATGTTCGTTCAATGATGGTTTCGACTTCAGATATCACGTGAGCGGATGGCTTCGCATCCTTCTGGCCCTTTAGCCATAACAGACCGCGAAGCGTTCGGACCAGGCGTTCCGCGACATCGGCCTCCATCGCCGCGAAGAGCTTCTCGCGCCCCGCCGCGGCTAACAATCCCTGACGCATCTCGATCAGGATGGTTTTGAGTTCCCGTTCGCATTGAAGCCGGACATGCGCATCGTGAAACGAGAGTGTCTCGAAATGATCATGGCCAAAGAGGGTAATGTGGCACTGATGGATCTCGATCAGTTCCAGCGGGAAGGTGTCCAGCGAGGCCTTGATGTACGTCGGCGTCATCACCAGCGGTGCTGCGATTCGCGCTTTCCCGAGCTTCGTGCCGTCCTTCGCCAGCCGTCGGAGCATCTCCAGGTCTACCGACCGAAGCACGAGGACGTTTCGAACCGTATGCCGCGCCCGGTCGAACGAACCCGCCGCGATCGCGCCAAAGAGCGTCACCGCCAGCGCGTTGTCGCCCGCCAGGGTGCGCACCTCCTCCGCGTACTGCTGGATCGGGCGCCGCATCGACTCAACGACACGATCCAGGCCTTCCACCGCCGTCCCCATTGTCTTCCTCCTTGGTCGCAGCGAACGCGCGTTCGGACCGATGCTTTGGAGTCCATACTACCACCACCCGGTGTTCTTCACTGGCATGCCGGGACGGCCGCCGAGGCGCTAAGCCCTCGACGTCCGGTAATTCCGGCATGGTGGCGCCGCACGGCGCTGAGTCGTTACGTGGAGGTCAATTTGGAACGGTCACTCTATGACCTTGTCCGCCCGTATGAGGAGCCCTCGAGGGACTCTCAGCCCCAAGCGCCTTGCCGATTTGATATTCACGGCAAGCTCGATCCTGTTTGCGCCCTCCACGGGCAGATCCTGAGGCCGCGCTCCACGAAGAATCTTTGCGACGAGCCGCGACGCCTGGTAGCCCTCAGCGTAGTAGTCGGATCCATACGACAGGAGGCCGCCGTACTTGACCCAGAACGCGGATGGAAAGACCGCCGGAATTCGGGCCGAGAGCGATGCCTCGAGAATCTGAGCGGGGATATCCAGGATGGCCAGGGGTGGAGGCAGGAGACCGTCGCCGGGGCGGAGCGCCTCAAGAGCGTGGGCAACTTCTTTCGGCGTACGCACCGGCCGCGCCACGAGCTCTAACTTCAGAGACGGGGCAGCCTCTTGGGCCTCACGCACGGCCGCCACCGACGAGGGATCGCCGGCAAAATAGATAGCCCACACCCGGCGGAGGGTGGGCACAAGCGTCTTCAGGACCTCCAGTCGCTTGGGCACGAGCTCCGTGTGCAGGCTCGAGACCCCAGTGAGGTTCCCCCCCGGACGGGCAACCTGAGCGACGATGCCGGCGGCCACGGGATCACCTACCATGGTGAAGACGATGGGAATCTCCTGGGTGGCGGCGCCGGCCGCTTGCGTCGCGGACTCATTGCTCGTGAAGATGACGTCAACCCCCGCCTGCACGAGTGCAGCGGCCGCAGCACGAGTCAGCTCTGGATTCCCCTCAGTGAAACGGATGTCGAAGGTTACATTCTTGTTCTCCTCGAACCCGAGTTCCCTGAGCCCTGCCTTGAGTCCGTCGGCCGCTGGATGATTTGGAGCCCACGCCTGGTTGAGAACCCCGACCCGGTAGACGCCACGCACTTGCTGGGCCCCAACTGGGGACGCGACGAGAGCGAAAAGGAGCAGACTCACGCACGACCGAGCGATGATCACCATCCTCCCAGCGCTCTAGATGGTCCCATCCACAGAGGTCCTGAGGGTCGACATGTCAGCGCTGGTGCCACGGAGGCGTCGGGAAGCGTGGTTCTCTTGGGGTCAGCTCTCGAGGCCAGACGATGACCTTCTTGCCGTCCTGCCACTGGAACCACATCATCTTGTGAGCCACCTGGAGCCCTTCCTGGTTCACCCTGAAGGCGCCATACACGGTGTTCAGATCCATCTTCAAGATCGCTTCTCTTACCTCGCTGCCCTCCGGCGAGCCGGCGCGCCGCATCGCCTCCAGGAGGATCTGACAGCCGGCATAGCTTGCCGCCGTCAGGTGGGAGAAGTGGGCCCCCGGAAACTCCTTTCGGTATGCCTCGACGAACTCTCGAGCGCCCGGGTATTCACGGCCAATCGGGACGAGGCCACCAGCGCGCAGCGTGACAAGCTCCTTCTCCCATTGCGTCGCCCCGTAAACGAACTCCGCACTCCGCCTGAGGACTTCGTGGAACCTCGGCAAATGCACACCGACCGTTGCGCCGTACATTTTCGGATTGATGTTGAGCTTCTTCAGTAGACGAGTGATGGCCACGGCGTCGTTAAAATATGTTGCTGCGGCGAGGACGTCCGGGCTAGCGGCGCGCACCTTCCTCAGAACGGCGGAGAAGTCGGTCGTTCCCTTCGCGTACGCCTCGACCAAGACGGGCTGGAGGCCACGCTTTCTCGCGAGCTGCTGTCCGCCCTGGACCGTCGACCGAGGGAAGAGCGTGTCTTGATAGACCAGCGCAATCGTTTTGAGCCCGCGTTGGGCCGCGAGATCAAGGAGTCCTTCGAAATACACGTCAGTGGGCGAGAGCACCATGAAGACAAACCTGCGTCCCTTCTTGAAGATCGAGCTGCTGGCGGCTCCGGACGCCACCATGGGCATCCGGTGCTTCTCGGTTACGTTCGCCACAGCCTCCGTGATGGTCGAGGAGTAGGGACCAATGACCGCGTCCACTTTGTCCTCGGTGATGAGGCGTTCGTAGATCTGCACGGCTGTGGCGGCCTGGGACCGGTCGTCCTCCACGATCAGGTCGATTGCCCGTCCGAGGAGCCCACCCTTCATGTTCGCCTGCCTGACGCACAGCTGGACGCCCCGGTACTGGGTTTGCCCGAGGAGCGCGTAGGCTCCCGTCTGGGAAAGAGAGCCGCCGATTCGAATGGGTCGCTGAGCCTCTCCCGTAGCCACCAACACCAAACCGAGCACGAGCGCCAAGATGACCGCGCCCCCGAGAAACACTTTGTTAAAACTCATTGCGTTGCCCCCCTCCGGTCTGCGGACCACGGACCGATGGCCGGTCGCCGAGGATCAACGAGGGTATCGAAGGGATATCTCGAGAGCGATCCAGAGGCATGAATCCCTCCCTGGAGGTCAGAGGGACTGAATTGGAGGCTCAGTCGAAGTCTAGGCCCCAGTCAACAGAGTGTCAAGGACCGGGCGCTCCGAACGCATGGCGCCAGATCCGCTACTCAGCGCTCCTTGAGCATCACGACGAGCACGACCGCTGGCTCCTCCGACTCGTTCATCGAGAAGTGGATCGTATCCGAATACGTCCGACGCGCTCTTCTCGCAAGTGGCCGGGACCTACGTGTCACTGCGTCGTGTCGACGTTTCTTGCCCGCGGTCGGTCAGACCAAAGTTAGGATCCCTCCTGACATCCGCATATAATAAATTTATGGACAGGTTGGCGCTGCATCGGCCCCGCCGACTCGTTCTAGGTAGCCTGACGGCAGCTCTCTTCGGCGCCTATCTCATCGCGCTTCCACCACATTTGGTCCACCACCTCGTCGACACTAGCGAGACCCATCCCGACTGCTCGTATCGGACCCTCGGCCAGCAGACACCAGAGCTTCGGTCCGATACACCCGCCCTCATCTCACCCACAGCGGCCGAAAACGTTCGTCCGACCCTCCCGGCAGCTTCCCTCGTCTCTCTGCCCCCTACTGGCACCCACCCGCGCGCGCCCCCCCAGGCTTCATCCTCCGCATAAGCGATCACCCTTTAGAGTGCCCTGACCTGAGACACCTCCCCGTTCGACGTGTCCCAGATCAGATGAAAGCTCATCGAGGAGGCTCTCTCATGACTACCTGGAAACTGGTCGGCGCCGGACTCACCCTCGCTCTGGGCCTGACGGCCTCAGTCGTAGGCGGCCCGCACGACCGGAAGATCACGAATGACGACCGTATTCAGGCCGCCGACGCTGACGACCTCGCGAAACCGCCGTTCCGGATGAACATGGAGGAGCTGCACAAACACGGCGGTGTGCCACCAGGATGGGAGTTCAGCCTCCCCGACGGAGACGCGGAGACGGGCCGCGAGGTCTACATCGCCATGAAGTGCTACACGTGCCACGCCGTCGCCGGCGAACAGTTTCCCGCCCACGAGCGTGATGTCGGCGACGTGGGACCCGATCTCACAGGAATGGGCACCCATCACCCGCCGGAATATTTCGCCGAGACCATCCTGAACCCGAGTGCGGTCGTCGTGCTCGGCGAAGGATATACAGAGGCCGATGGCCTCTCTCGCATGCCTGACTACAACGACACGCTCACCGTCACACAGCTCATCGACCTCGTGGCGTACCTGATGAGTTTGAAATCCGAGCATCATCCCGTGCATGCCGGCGGCCCGACGCACGAAGATCAGTCACGGCCCGCCCAGCCAAACCCGGGAGCAGACAGGAGTGGCCCCGACGCGGATCGCGTGTTTCATCTCTCGATCACGCAGCACAAACTCGCGGATCAGAAAGAGGTGATTCGTGTTCACCGGGGGGAGCGCGTGGAGATCCGCTGGAGCACGGATCAGCGGGCGAAGCTCCACCTTCACGGCTATGACGTCGAGACCGTCGTCACACCCGGTGCACCCACGAGTTTCACGTTCAAGGCCCATGCGACGGGTCGTTTCCCGATTACCCTGCATCGCTCGGGCGTGCATGGAGCTGGCTCGAGCCATGGGCAGAGCCACTCGCACGGGCAAGGAGAGACCACGCTCATCTATCTCGAGGTGTTACCTCGCTGAGCCGAGAGAGACCGTCGGACCCGGTCGGACGCGGCAACCTACACTTTCAGGTTAAGCGGGCGATCGCTCGGCGCGGGCGGCCGCCGGCACCTGGGAGATTGCCCAGCTCATGCCTCCCGCCGGGACGCAGAGAAGCGCTCCGCTCAGGAAGAAAAGCGCGTAGCTTCCCGTCGCGTCGTGGATCAAGCCCCCGCCGTAGGAGCCCATCGCCGAGCCGATCTGGTGGCTCAGGGCGACCAGGCCGACCACGGTCCCACCGGAGCGCCGGCCAAAGAGCGTCGTGGAAAGCGCCATCGTGGGCGGAACGGTGGAGAAGTAGACGATGCCGAACGCGACGGTGAAGACGAAGAGCATCGTCGCATCGCGGACAAACAGCAGGAAGATGAGCGCCACCGCGCGGCCCATGTAGATCCACCCCAGTACCCGCTCGTACCCCCACCGGTCGGACAGCACGCCCGACGCCAAGGCTGCCAGCAGGTTCACGGTGCCGAGCACGCCGACGGCCATCGCCGCGGTCACTCGGTCGATCTCCAAGTCCTCGGCGTGGGGAATGAAGTGCGGGTCGATCAGCCCGGCAGTGGTCACGCCACACACCCAGAAGCTCCCTGCCAGCCACCAGA
>JBHICV010000151.1:0-5624 GCA_046759765.1 Acidimicrobiia bacterium | reverse complement strand
CCAAACCTTCATGGGTCCTCGGGTTCCTCGGAGCGCCTTTGCGGGATTGTAGCCAAGAGGCCGGTTGTCACAAGCTACCGGGTTGCACGGCCCAAGTCCGCAACGGTCTTATACTCCGAAAGGACGGGCAATATTGTGTCGATATAGAGGCTGAGACGAGCGAGGGGCCGGAGTTGGAAGATTTCGACCGAGAGGCGACTGAGCTTCGGAATACGGTCAAGATGCTCGAGGAGGAGATCGCCATCCTGCGCCGACGGCTGCAGGATGCTCCCAGGAGGGTACGGGTGCTGGAGGAGCGGCTGCTCGAGGCCAGGGGCCGTCTCGCCCAGGCCGGCGCCCAAAACGAGAAGCTCTCCGCTGTCCTGGAAGAGACCCGCGAGCAGCTCGCGGTGCTGCGCGACGAGGTCGAGAAACTCACTTCGCCCCCCAACCCCTTCGGGATCGTCATGGACCTCAATCCCGACGGCACGGTGGACGTATTCACCTCTGGCCGCAAGCTCCGGGTCAACGTCGAGCCAACCATCGAGGTCAAGCAGCTGGAACGAGGCCAGGAGGTGCTGCTCAACGAGGCCTTCAACGTCATCGACGTCCGCAACTTCGAACCGACCGGAGAAGTCGTCACCATCAAGGAGATCCTCGGCGACCGCCGCATCATCGTGCTCGGACGGGCCGACGAGGAACGGGTCGTAGAGCTCGCCGGCCCGATGGAGGACCAGTTCCTCCGCATTGGGGACCAAGTGCGGATCGACCCTCGCACTGGCATGACGTTCGAGCGGTTGGTACGGCCCGAGGTCGAAGAGCTGGTGCTGGAAGAGGTCCCCGACATCGAGTACAGCGACATCGGGGGGCTCAGTGCTCAGATCGAGTCGATCCGCGACGCGGTGGAACTGCCTTATCTGCACAAAGTGCTGTTCGATGAGTACGACCTCGCCGCCCCCAAGGGTGTGCTGCTCTACGGGCCGCCGGGGTGCGGCAAGACGCTGATCGCCAAGGCGGTTGCCAACAGCCTCGCCCGGGCGGTGGCGGCCAAGACCGGTGACGAGGATTCGCGGTCCTACTTCCTCAACATCAAGGGTCCGGAGCTGCTGAACAAGTATGTTGGCGAAACTGAGCGCCAGATCCGCCTCATCTTTGCCCGGGCCAAGGAGAAGTCCGATGAGGGGGTGCCCGTCATCGTGTTCTTCGACGAGATGGATTCGCTCTTCCGCACCCGGGGCAGTGGGATCTCGTCGGACGTCGAATCGACCATCGTTCCCCAACTCCTCTCCGAACTGGACGGCGTTGAGACCCTCAAGAACGTGATCGTGATCGGGGCCTCCAACCGCGAGGACCTCATCGACCCGGCCATCCTGCGACCCGGCCGGCTGGACGTGAAGATAAAGATCGAGCGCCCCGACCTCGACGCGGCCCGGGAGGTCTTCGCCATCTACTTGGTGCCGACCATCCCCCTGGCCGAGGAGGAACTGACCCGATTCGGCGGCGATCGGCAGGCTCTGGTCAACAACATGATCGATCGGGTGGTCGAGCAGATGTACTCGACCGATGAGAAGAACCGCTTCCTGGAGGTCACCTACTCCAACGGAGACAAGGACATCCTCCACTTCAGAGACTTCTCCAGCGGGGCGATGATGGAGAACATCGTCCGACGCGCCAAGAAAGAGGCGATCAAGCGGGAGATCAGCGACGGGCCCCCCGGGGTGCGTACCAACGACCTCCTTGACGCCATCGCCCAGGAGTTTCGAGAGCACGAAGATCTCCCCAACACCACCAACCCAGACGACTGGGCCCGCATCTCCGGAAAGAAGGGCGAGCGGATCATCTACGTTCGCACCCTGCTCGCAGGAGACGGAGAAAGCCGAAGCATCGAAGCCATCACCACCGGCCAGTACCTGTGAGCCCTGATGGCGCTGCATAAGGTCCTCGGGACCGAGACCGAATACGGCATCACGGTCCAAAACCAGCCCGACTTCAACCCGGTGCTCTCGTCGAGCATGGTCATCAACTCCTACGCGGGAGGGCGCGCCCGAATCCAGTGGTCATACGAAGAGGAATCCCCCGGACGCGACGCCCGCGGCTTCGGGTTTGAGGGAGCCCCGGCGACGGATTTCGAGACCGGCCTGGTCAACGTCGTGCTCACCAACGGTGCCCGCCTTTACGTCGACCACGCCCACCCCGAGTACTCGACGCCGGAGTGCTTCGATCCACTCGAAGCAGTCCTCTTCGACAAGGCCGGAGAAGTGGTACTGGCTCGAGCGGTCCGCTCCGCACAGGAGCTGCTCGGTCCAGGAGAGCGCTTGCTCATCCACAAGAACAACAGCGATGGCAAGGGGAACTCGTACGGGTGCCACGAGAACTACCTGCTGGCCCGGGAGCTGCCGTTCGGTGACGTGGTGCACCACTTCACCGCCTTCCTGGTGAGCCGGCAGATCTTCACCGGGTCGGGCAAGCTCGGATCAGAGAACGGGCGGCCCCAAGCGAACTACCAGATCACGCAGCGGGCTGACTTCTTCGAAGAAGAGGTCGGGTTGGAGACCACGCTCAAGCGGCCCATCATCAACACCCGGGATGAACCCCACGCCGAACCGGGCAAGTACCGGCGGCTCCACGTCATCATCGGCGACGCCACTCTGTCGGAGATCCAGACCTTCCTCAAGCTGGGGTCGGCGGCGCTGATCCTGGCGGCACTGGAGGATGGAGCGCTTCCGGAGCCGATCATGCTGGAGAACCCGGTCGACTCGGTGTGGCAGGTCAGCCACGATCCCGAGTTACAGCATGTGCTGCGCCTATCCGACGGAAGCACGGCGACCGCCCTCAACCTTCAATGGCAGTACTTCGAATGGGCGAGGAAGTACGCCGAGGTGGCGGAGATCGAACCGGTGTACTCATCGGTGCTCGACACCTGGGAGCAAGTGCTACACGACCTGGAGCAGGACCCCATGCGCACCGCCGACCGCCTCGACTGGGTGGCCAAGTACCGGCTGCTGCTCGGATACCGGGAGCGGGACGGCCTCGACTGGGATGACACCAAGCTGCGGCTGTTGGACCTCCAGTATCACGACGTCGATCCCGAGCGGGGTCTTTACCACCGCCTGGTTCGTTCCGGACGCATGCAGCGGCTGTTCACCGACGAGGAGGTGGGGACGGCGGTCGGATCGCCTCCGGACCGCACCAGGGCCTACTTCAGGGGCGAATGCGTCGCTCGGTATGCCGAGGCCTTGGTGGCGGCCAACTGGGATTCACTCGTCTTCGACGTCGGAGAAGAGGCGCTGAAGCGGGTGCCTATGATGGAGCCGTTGCGGGGCGACAAGGAGCGCGTCGGCGACCTACTGGACAGGTCCCCGGAGGCCGCCGACCTGGTGGAAGCGCTAGGAGGTGAGCATGGCCGAGAAGGAGCGGAGGCAGACCCAGCCGGACAAGACTGAGTCGGACGCCGAAGCCGCGGAGGAAGCCCCGTCTGAGTTGGGTGAGGAGCTGACCGAGCGCATCGACGATCTCCTCGAAGAGATCGACACGGTCCTCGAGGAGAACGCAGAGGAGTTCGTCAAGAACTACGTGCAAAAGGGCGGGGAGTGAACACAGACCGGTTGCCCGACGGGCTGCCCGCGGACCCGGTCACCCCAGCCTCCAGCTTCGTAGCACTGCTGCGCACCAGCCAACTGGAACCGCGCTGGGAGATACCGCAAGGCGACACCACCCAACTCGGAACGCTGGAGGGAACCACTGTCCTCGCCGTGCGATACGAGGACGGTGTGGCGATGGTCGGCGACCGCCAAGCCACCGAGGGGCACCTCGTGGCACACCGTCGAGTCCAGAAGGTCTTTCCGGCAGACAACTTCTCGGCGGTCGCCATCTCTGGAACCGCGGGAGTAGCGCTGGAGCTGATTCGCCTGTTCCAAACCGAGCTGGAGCATTACGAGAAGCTGGAGGGCGCCCGGCTCAGCCTCGACGGCAAGGCCAACCACCTCGCCGCGATGGTGCGGCGACAGCTACCGATGGCATTCCAGGGGCTGGGCGTGGTGCCGCTGTTCTGTGGCTACGACGAGAGGGAGGCCGTCGGCCGGCTGTACAGCTTCGACGTCGTCGGTGGCCGTTACGAGGAACAGGACTTCGCCGCCGCCGGATCGGGGGGCCGGGAGGCCAAGTCACACCTTCGCAGCGCCTTCCGCCCCGGTCTCAGTGTCGAGGACGGGCTGCGGCTGGCCCTGGAGGCGCTGGTGGTCGCCGCCGAGGAGGACACATCGACCGGAGGCCCCGATCTTCGCCGCGAGATCTTTCCCAACGTGGCAACCGTCTCGGGTGACGGGTATCGAGAGATTTCCGAGGAGCGCGTCGCCGAGCTGGCTCGGTCGGTTCTGGGGGAGACGGCGTGACCCTGCCCTTCTACGTCCCCCCGGAGCAGCTGATGAAAGATCGGGCGGAGTATGCCCGCAAGGGCATCGCCCGGGGACGCTCCATCGTCGCCGTCGAGTACAGGGACGGCGTGCTGCTGGTGGGCGAGAACCCGAGCGGGGCCCTCCAAAAGATCAGCGAGATCTATGACCGGATCGCCTACGCCGGGGTCGGCAAGTACAACGAGTTCGAGACGCTGCGAGTGGCCGGCATCAGGCACGCCGACCTCAAGGGCTACGCCTACGCCCGGAGCGACGTGACCGCCAAGGGCCTCGCTAATGCCTACTCCCAGACGCTCGGCCATATCTTCACCCAAGAGGTGAAGCCGTACGAGATCGAGATCCTGGTCTCCGAGGTGGGGCTGGAGTCGGAAGGAAATCGGCTGTTCCGTGTCACCTACGACGGGACCCTGTACGACGAGCGCCGCTTCTGCGCCATCGGCGGCCAGTCCGACGACCTGGTCCGCCTGCTCGAGGAGCGCTACCAGGACGATGCTCCCCTCCAGCAGGCCATCGCCTGGAGCACGGCCTCGTTTGAAGCCCTCGATAGCGGCGAGATCGCACCCGACGGCTGGGAGGCCGCCGTTGTGGACCGCACGCTGGGACGGAGGGCGTTCCGCAGGCTGCCGGCCGACGAGATCGCCGCCGCGCGCGGTTAGTACAGCATCCCGAAGGTCCTGGCGGCGTCTGGTCGGCTAGACAGTCAAAAGACTCGGAGCAGAGCCCGTGCCACCAGCGCGGTGAGGATCAGGAGCACCGCGAGCGCCAGGACTCTGAAGCGCAGCCACCGCAGCGAGCCCTGCGGGACGGGCCCTGCGGACGGCTCCAACGTGTCGATCTCGAATTCGAGCATGAGGCGACGGGCGTCCTCCAGCTGAGCATCCCGTACCCATAGCTCGGTCACGGCCATCTGGCCGACCGTCACCGGATAAGGCCCCAGCGCCTCGCCGTGGACTCGCACCTCTATCCCCTCGGCGTCGAGGCGGGCCGCGGCGACGCGGGCGGTGGCCGGGTCTCCCATCCGGCCCAACAGCACGAAGCTGGGGCGAAGCTCGGACACTCTAATGACTCCTGGCGGCCGGTACTTTCCGTTGGATGCATTCTGCCCCAAGCCGGGAGTCATGTGCGTTGACCGAGGCGGTGGGTACGCTTGTTGTCATGGAACGTCGGATCTTCGGGATGGAGAACGAGTACGGCGTGACCTGCACTTTGCGCGGTCAACGACGCCTCTCTCCT
>JBHICV010000150.1:0-5649 GCA_046759765.1 Acidimicrobiia bacterium | reverse complement strand
TCGATCTCTTTGGCCACCTTCTCGCGCAGAGATCGCCAGTCGGAGAAGTCGACCGCAATGGCGCGGTGGTCTTGTCCCAGGGGTGCCAGCAGCGAAGCGCGAGCCCCCTCCAGAGCATCTGCGTCGCGGCTAGTCACGATGACTTCCGCCCCGGCGGCGGCGAGCGCCTCCGCACACCCGAAACCGATGCCACGGGAGCTGCCCCCCACCAACGCTCGCTTGCCTTCGAGCGCTAAGGCCACAGTGATCCTCCTGATCGGCGGACCACGAGCTTACGCTCGGACATGCCGGCAGTACCTTGCTCTCGAGGACCGAAGTCGGGTTCCGGCAGTGTGAGGTAGTGGCGCGGCGCTCAGGCCCGTCCGGCTGCGGCCTCGTCCTCCCGGGTTCGTCCGGCGAGGACAATCAGATCCTCGTGGAGCTCGAACCAGATGCTGTGGTAACTGTCGACTGTAGGTGAGGCGATGTAGACATGATCGCCCTGTCGAGCTAGCTCCGCGGCCCTGTCCAGCCGGGTCAAATAGTCATCAAGTCGGGAAAGTTTGCTCGTTAGCGGTCGGAGCCACGCCACGGCCTCGGTATGGACAGCGCCAACGTCAGCCAGTACCGAGGAGTCGTAGTCCGGGTCAGAATGGTCGTTGAGTACCTGTTCGCCGTCCACCTCGCGCATCTGCCAAGCCGTAACCACTTGCTTGACCCGCTGATCGATTGCAACGAAGGCATCGAGCGCCTCCTCGGCCTGTTCCGTGCCCCACTGTGCACGGTCAGCCGCAATCATCTCGTCAGCCAGTGCTCTTCCATCGGGCGTCAACCGAAACATGCCCCCGGTCAGCTCCGCCAACCCGTCGGCGGCCAGTCGATCCAGAACGGAGCTCGCCTCGTCTGGAGTCGTCCCGAGGGCGGCGGCGATCTGATCCGCGGTGGCGAAGCCCTTGATGAGCAGGATTCGAACAAGGCTGTCGACACTGAGCTCGCCGGCCTCGGTGATCTTCTTGTGGTCTGGCACGCTGATGTCCTTTGAACCTTGGATCTCGATTCCCAGCTCGCGGGCCCAAGATAGGAGGATCTCCGCCTCCGGGACGACCGTGGCGGTGCTAGCGATCTCGCCGGCAAAGACTTCGCCGTTGCCGCCGTCGATCGAGATGATGTCCCCAGCCACAAATGCGAGGTCGCCGATCGAGACCGTTCCGTCGTCCACGCGCACCCCCTGCGCCCCAACCACTGCCGGTATGCCCCACCCCCTGGCGACCACCGCCGCGTGGCTGGTGAGACCACCGGTCGCAGTCAGGATGCCCGCCGCCCTGGCCATCCCGTGGACGTCCTCCGGGGAGGTCTCCGAGCGGACGAGAATCACGCTCTTTCCGGCCTCCGCCTGCACCACCGCGTCATCGGGCCTGGTAACAATCTCGCCTGATGCCACGCCCGGCGACGCAGGCAGTCCAGTTGCCACGACCTGCGCATCACCGCTTCGGTTGCCCGTCGTTGTCGGAGGATCGGCGAGAAGTGGCGCAACCCGCTCGACGGCCTCGGCCCGTGACAATGGAAAGCTTTCGTCTTCGGCCATCTCGACCGCAATCCGTAGGGCGGCCTGGGGGCTCCGCTTGCCAATCCGCACTTGGAGCATCCACAGCCGGCCCCGCTCGATCGTGAACTCGATGTCACAGACGTCGGTGAAGAAGGGCTCGAGCGCATCGGCATAACGCCGGAGCTCTTCGGCGACCTCAGGCATCCGCTCATCGAGGACGGAAAGCGGCTCCGTCCGATGGGTACCGGCGACCACATCGTCTCCCTGAGCGCGGAACATGATGTCCCCGTAGTGGGTTGGCTGGCCGGTGGCGGGGTTGCGAGTGAAGAGAACACCGGTGGCCGAGTCTTCACCTCGGTTCCCAAACACCATGGCCTGGATAGTGACCGCCGTTCCAAGGTCGTCCGGGATAGCCTCACGAACCCGGTAAGCGCGCGCCCGATCGCTGTTCCAGGAGCGGAAGACCGCTTCGATTGCATCCCGCAGCTGTTGCCAGGGGTCGTCAGGCACGGCAACGCCCACGACTTCCCTATACACCTCCTCGAACCTTTGGCGGCATGCGTCAGCAAACGGTCGATCTCCGGACACCGCGACCAGCCCTTCTGTGGTGGCGTCATTGAGCCCGAGGTTGAGAATCGTGTCCATCATCCCGGGCATCGAGACCGCGGCGCCCGACCGCACGCTCACGAGCAGCGGATCCCTCGGGTCGCCAAACCCTCGACCGACTGCTTGTTCCAGACGGCCGAGGTGGTGCCGTATCTCGTCGTCCAGACCCTCCGGCCAGCCATCAGCGAGATACGCCCGACACGCAGAAGTGCCGACAGTGAAGCCCGGTGGCACCGGCAGACCCAACTCCACCATCGCCGCGATGTTGGCCGCCTTGCCGCCGATGACCGCCCTCGCTTCCGATCGTGGAAGTCTGTGCGGATCGCCAAAGGAGTAGACGTAGGTCACATTTCGGAATCCAGATCTGGTCGAACTTCTCTATTGCCTGGAAATGACGATCGTAAGGGAAGCGGCGCCCGGAGGCGCCGCTTCTTTCGTCTGCTCAGTCTCTCTCAGCCGTAGATGTCGAGGCTGAGGACCTCGTCACCGTCGACGTCGAGCACCTTGTTCAACGTTGCTTCGTCCTGCCATTCCCACATGGCGAAGGCACCGGTGACCACACCCGTATCGGTGTAGTTCATATCTCCGGTCACTCCGAAGTAGTCGATGTCGGTACCCGCCCGTACGTGCGTTACGCACTCGCCGTAGCTGTAGCAAACGGTTCCGGGCGCCATGGCGACTTCTCGCATGGCCGGTATCCAGAGATTGGCGTCCAGCGATCCTGCCTTCTCGATGGCCAACGCTGTCACGTTGATCACGTCGTAGTACTGAATCGTGTAGGAGTTCTCGGCCGGCTGATCCACGACGCCGGCGTATTGTGCCGTCCACTTCGGCTCGTAGAACGTCCAGGCCGGACTGTCCACCGGGCTGAACGCCGAGACCCACACAGTCCGATGCTGGTTGATGGCTTCCATCGTCGCCCCTTCGGGGAACTCGCCGCCGGTCCATTCACTGGTACCAATGATGTTCAACGACAGACCCGCCTCGGCCGCTTGCTTGACGACCGTGCCCCCGGTGGGAGCCTGGCTGAAGAACAGCAACCAGTCGGCCCCGGAGTCCCCGATCCGTTCGATCTCGGCGCGATACGAAGCTTGGTCGGGCGGGACGTTGAGCTCGAGCACGACGTTCAAACCCATGTCCACCGCGACCTGAGTCGCCGAATCCATCTGCAGCTGGCTGCCCTCGACCTCGGTGGCCATCAAGGCGATGGCCTGCGCCCCCTGGTCCCTGGCCACAATCAGGGCAGCTGTCGCCTGGGCCGTGTCCATCGGAGCGCCTCGCATTATCGGCTCGCTTGCGATACCGCCGATGTCGGATGAAATCGAACCGCCATGCACGGACGGCATCAGCGGCAGGTTGTTCTCGGCTTGCCAATCGAGCATGAAGTCCCGGTAGGCCCCGTAGTTATGGGCCGGGTTTAGCAGCACGGTGGTGCCGTCCTGCTCGAGGAGCTTCTGAGCCGCCGCAGCCTCCCCAATCGTCCCGATGTCCTGGTGGATAGCCCTCAGCGGAATCCCCAGCGGAGGATCCTCATTGATGAGTGCGATCGCAAAGTCGGTCGAAGCATCGAACCAGGGTCCGACAACACCGAAGTCACCGGTGTGATAGGACAGGTGACCGACGACTATTTCGTCCGGTAAGGCTGCACCTTCGTCCTCGCCGCAGGCGGCGGCGACGAGTGCAAGAGCTAGGAGCATGCCGATGCCGCCTAGCCATCTTCTTCTCATGGTCATCTAGCCTCCCTCAGTTCGCCTGTGCTTTGTGTTCCGAATTCTCAGTAGATTTGCCGTATCTTGCTCCTCCTTGGCACCGCCTGGAAAGCGGCGGCCGTCTGCAAAGGCTAGTCAGGGTCTTGTTCTTTCTGCCGCGTGGTTCCTATATCCGGTATCCCTCCTTTAGTGCCTCCATATCCACGTTCTCGGTGGCTTCGATGAGAAAGATCCGGCCCAGGCTGAGCACCATTACCCGGTCGGCAACGGCGAGCGTCTTCGCCGCGTTCTGCTCGCTCAGCACGATGTTTACCCCTCGGCTTTGATGGATGTCCTTGATCCTGCTGAACAGACCGTCTACGTACTTGGGTGCCAGGCCGGCCGTTGGCTCGTCCAGAAGTAACAGCTCGGGATCCTGCATCAATGCCCGCGCGACCGCCAGCATCTGCGCCTCTCCGCCGCTGAGAGTACCCGCCTGCTGGTTGACGCGTTCGACCAGGTCGGGGAAGAGCTCAAAGGTTTCGTCCATCCGCTCCTGTTTGCGACGCGACCCCATCAGAGCCCCGATCGAAAGGTTCTCACCGACGGTCAGCTCAGGGAAGATGCTCTCCTCCTGCGGCACGTAGGCCATTCCCGATCGGGCCAACTCGTACGGAGCGACATCGGAGACATCTCTTCCTTTGAAGTGCATCTCACCCGCCTTCAGGGGCAGGATCCGAGCAATCGTCTTCATGAGGGTGCTCTTTCCTGCTCCGTTCGCTCCCAAGACGGCGAACACCTCCTCCCCAACCGAGAAATCGAGGCCCTTGAGCACAGTCACACCGCCATACCCGCTCTCGACGGCCCGGGCCTCAAACATGGCTCGACCCCAGGTACTTTTCGGCCAGCGTGCGGTTGCCGCGTATATCCGTCGGAGATCCCTGGAGCAAGATCTCACCCTCGGCCATGAAGTGCACGAACTCGCACACTTCCCAGATGAGATCGAGGTCGTGCTCAACGATCAAGATGGATATGTCCTCCTCTTTCGTCTTTTTGGCCATCAACTCCATCATCAAGTTGGTCTGATCCTCAGGCAAGCCGGCCGTCGGTTCGTCCAAGAGCAGGAACCGTGGCTTGAGTAGCAGACAGCGGATGATGTCCAACAGCTTCTTCTCTCCGGCTGAGAGGGCATAGGAACTCGCATCTTGGAAGTGGAAATACTCCAGATACTCCGCCAGCTCATCCGCGGACTCCTCTCGCAACTGTCCCTCGCTGAAGATCCTGTAGAACCGCTCGTAGCGGGGCGGGCAGTTTGCCAAAAGCATCGAGTCCTTGATCGTGAGACTCTCGAAGTCCTGGATGATCTGATTGGACTTGACGATGCCCAGCCGTGCGATCTCGTCCGGTTTCTTTTGTGTGAGGCTGGTCCCTTGGTGGTTCGGCGAGTAGATCACCTCCCCGCTGTCCGCCCGCAGCTGGTGGGTGATGAGGTTCATCAGCGTTGTCTTGCCCGCCCCATTCGGGCCGATGAGCCCCTCGATCCCATGCCGTCCCAGGTCAAGGCGCTCGATGTCGACGACCTTCCGGCCGCCGAAGCTCTTGGAGACGTTCGTGAGGCGAATCTTCTCGTCCCTCGAGCCCGGGCCCTGACTCTCCTTCGGGTGAGTGGAGCTATCCATCGTGCTAGCCGCGCTTCGGCTGACCCAGGATCCCCAGGGGCCTGAACATGATTACCAGCACCAGAAGCAACCCGTACAGCATCAGCTTGATGTTCGGCAACTGTTGAACCATGGAATCCGGAAGATCGGCATACGTCTCGATCACGATGTT
>JBHICV010000149.1:0-5659 GCA_046759765.1 Acidimicrobiia bacterium | reverse complement strand
CGGTCGACTTCTCCGACTGGCGATCTCTGCGCGAGAAGGTGGCCAAAGAGATCGAGGCCCGGGGTCCCATCGTGGTGCTCGTGAACAACACGGGCGGGCCCCCTCCCGGACCTGCCTATGAGGCGGAGCCGGAGTCGTTCGCGGCCGGGTTCGAACTCCACCTCCTTGCCAACCAGGGGCTGGTTCAGACCCTGCTGCCCGGAATGATGGAGGAGGGTTACGCCCGAATCGTAAACATCATCTCCAGCTCGGTTATCACCCCGATTCCCAACCTGGGGGTTTCGAACACGGTTCGTGGAGCCGTAGCCCAATGGGGCAAGACATTGGCGGCGGAGCTGGCTCCACACGGGATCACGGTCAACAACATCCTGCCCGGCTCGATCGAAACCGAGCGACTACGAGCCTTCATGAGCAGCCTGGCGGAGGCCACGAACAGGACACCCGCAGAGGTGGAGGAGCGGACGCTGGCCGCCATTCCGGCCGGCCGGCTCGGACAACCTTCCGAGATTGGGGAGGTGGTTGCCTTTCTGGCCTCGCCCGCCGCTTCCTACGTGACCGGGGTCAACCTGCCTGTCGACGGCGGGCGCCTGGCGGTGCAGTAAGCGAGCCGGGCATCACCACAGAAGCACGAGCTCTCCCTGGCGCCCGAGGCCGGACTTGCCTCGAGTAGTTAGTTTCGTTCTGTGGAGGTGGAGTGATGACAGAGACGACCGTATCCCGCAAGGTGCTGACAGGGGGTCCTACCTCGCATCCCTTCGGGACGGCCGTGAGGTGTGGATCGACGGCGAGCGTGTAGAGGACGTGACGACGCATCCGGCTTTGCGGAACGCTGCCCGCTCGATCGCCCGCCTACGACGTCCTGCATGATCCGACCCTTCGCGACGTCATGCTCGCCGAGGACCGCCATGGAATCACTATTCACCCCTTCTTCATGCCGAGCTACACCACGGAGGATCTGCTGGCGGCTCGCGACGCGATTGCCGTTTGGGCACGCCTCACCTACGGCTACATGGGCCGCACCCCCGACTACAAAGCCTCGTTCATGGCGACGCTGGGTGCCGAACCGGATTGATGGCACAGGGAAAGTGACCCGCCCTTGGAGCTGATATTCGACGGCCGACTTGTCGAGGTCGAGATCCAGGGAAAGGGTCCACCGCTCCTGCTGATTCACTCTTTGCTGACCGATCCCGCGGCCTTCGACCTGATTCTTCCAGGTCTGACTCCTCGACACACCGTTTGTCGTGTGTCCTTGCCTGGATTCGGCAAGAGCTCTGTTCTCGACGACCCAAGCATCGAGGATCTTGCGGACTGGGTTGCCGGAGTCCTGGAAACACTCGAACTGGGTCCCGACGGAGCGGTGCTGGGAAACGGCCTCGGTGGGTTCGTAGCCGTCGCGCTGGCTTTCCGGCACGGCCCTCTCTTCGATCGCTTGATTGCCACCAACTGCGGAGCCGTATTCTCCCCCCAACGATCCGAGGCGTTTCACACCATGAGCCGAATGGTCGAAGAAGAGGGAATGGAAGCCGTCGTCAACACGGCTGTTCGGCGGATCTTTCCAACTCACTACGTCGAGCAGACCCCGTCGGTGGTCGAGGAGAGGCGACGGGTGCTCTTGACCGTCGACCCCCGTGCTTTCGCGGCCGCCTGCCGGGCGCTGGCGGCGATGGATCTGCGGCCTTACCTGCCGAAGATCGATAACCCGACGCTGGTCGTGGTGGGCGCTGATGACGAAACGACGCCGCCTGACATGGCAGCCGACCTGGCCAACGGGATCCGCAGCGCATCCCAAGTCACCCTGGAGGACTGCGGCCACTGCCCTCAGCTACAACAACCGGGAGCGCTTGTTGAAGTGATCCGCACCTTCCTCGACGACTGATCGGAGTTACGTGATGAACGTTGGAGTGATCGGCCGGGAATCATGGGCAGTGCGTACGCCGAGAATCTGCTCCGTGCCGGGCTGGAGGTAGTCGGGTACGACGTCGCAGCCGGCCAGGCGAAGCTGTTCGAGGAAGCAGGTGGGGTCGCGGTCGAGTCGTCCGGGGCCGTCGCTGCGCGGTCAGATGTAGTGATAACCGCCCTGCCGTCGGCAATCGCGCTCGAGCAAGCGGTGAGCGGTGAGGAGGGACTTGCTGCCGAAGCGCCGCCGGGGACGGTTTTGATCGAGATGAGCACGCTGGCGCTCGCAACCAAGGAGGGCGTCCGGGACACCCTCGAGCCAAAGGGCGTGGCCGTGATAGATGCACCGGTGAGTGGCACGGGCCTCCAGGCCACGACGGGCGAGGTCGTGATCTACGCCAGTGGCCCGCCTGACGCCCTCGAGAGCGTCGGTCCGATCTTCGGAATCCTGGGGACCGAGACATTCGATCTTGGAGCTTTCGGCAACGGCTCTCGCATGAAGTTCCTCGCCAACTTGCTCGTCTCGGTGCACAACCTGGCTACGGCCGAAGCCTTTGTTCTCGGAACCAAGGCCGGACTGGACGCCGAGGCAATCCTCCAGGCCCTGTCGGCCGGGGTGGGTAGCTCACGTGTCCTCGAGATCAGGGGCCCGATGATGGTGTCCGGAATCTACGACCCGCCCGCGGCCAAGCTGGCGATGTTCATCAAGGATCTGGGAGTCGTCTCCGAGTTTGCTCGGAGTCTCGACGTGCCCACGCCCTTGCTGGACGCGGCGCACCCTGTATACGAGGAGGCCGTATCCGCCGGGCTCGGCGAGATGGATGCGGCTGCGTTGCACGTGTTGCTCGAGCGACGCGCGGAGGTCGAGCGCTAGTCCTTCAACCGGAGCAGCCGCGCCGCGTTTCCGCCCTTGATCATGTCTACGTCGGTGGGGGATAGTCCCGGGACGCGCTTCACCAGACCGATCGGGTCGGTCTCGCCCATGTCGTAGGGGTAGTCGGTGCCCAGGAGTACGTGGTCTGCTCCGTAGCGGCTCACCAGATACCCGAGGCTGGTGTCGCCAAAAACCATGGTGTCGAAGTAGAGCCGGCGTAGATACTCGCTTGGTTTGGCGCTGATTGCCTCTCTGCATTCCGGGCGCACCTCGAAGGCATGATCCATGCGGTCGGAGTAGAAGGGGAGGTAGCCGCCTCCGTGAACCACAACGATCTTCAGGTCGCCAAACCGCTCCAGGACGCCACCGAACACGAGCCGGCTCACTGCCACGGTCGAGTCGAGGGGATTGCCGATCACATTGATCAGGTAGTAGTCGGATAAACGCTCACCTCCCGAGAACCCGTTTGGATGCAGCACGATGGTTATGTCGAGCTCTTGCGCTTTGGCAAAGAAGGGCAAGAAGTCGGGGTGGTCGTAGTCCTTGCCGTTGACGTTCGTGTTGATGGAGACACCTGGAAAGCCGTGCTGGGAGATGACTCTCTCGAGCTCGGCCACGGCTCGGTCGACGTCTTGCATCGGCAGGGTCGCCATTCCTACGAACCGGTGGGGATGGGCAGCCACCATGCCGGCCATGCCGTCGTTCTGTAGTTCGGCCAGCTCGGCCCCTAGCGACGGCTCAGTCCAGTAGTAGTACTGGGACGGTCCGATGGAGAGCGCGTCGATCTGGATCCCCATCCGATCCATGTCGAGTAGTCGTTCGTCGGGACCGACCATCTTCGGCAGGAGCCGTCGGAAGTGCTCGGCGTTGTATGAATTGCTCTTCTCGCCTCCATAGAAAGTGAAGGGATCGTCTTCGGGCTCCATCAATCCCGCCACCATGTCGGCCGCCTCCGGGAACACGACATGGCTGTGAATGTCTACGGTGATGCCCGCCACGACGAGGAACATACCTCACGGGCGTCAGGCCCCGCCCACTACGCTCGGTGACTGTCGACGACGGTGACGGACACGGTGGCAAATGGCGGACGGTTTCGAGCAGCCCCCTCACGCCCGAAGGTCGGAGACACTTCGCCTTCCTTCACCCTGAGGCGGACGTTCGAGGAATCAATGGATCTTGGCGAGCTGCTCACGAAGGGTCCGGTGCTGCTTGTCTTCTATGTCTTCGACTTCGGCGACTATTGAACGAGCGAGCTGTCCCAGTTGGGACGCCGGACGGCAGATATCCGAGACCTGGGGGCGCAGCCCGTCGCCGTGGCGGTTACGGCCACCTTCTCCCAGCAGGCGTTCGCTCGATCTCTCGGCGTCGACTTTCCCCTGCTCTCAGACTGGGACGGGGGGGTAGCGGCCGCTTATGGAGCCCGATACGACATATGGAAGGACCATAAGGGCCTTGCCAAGCGATCGGTCTTCGTGATCGACCGGGAGGGAACGGTTCGTTATCGGTGGCAAACCGAGGATGCGTCGGTTCTCCCGGACTTCACCGAAGCGGTGGACGTTTTGCGTCTGTTGTCGAGCTCTTGAGGACCAGCTAGGTATCGAGGACGGAGAAGCTACCGGCCCCGCCGTTCACGGCTCCCAGCCGTCCGTGGATCCGGGGCGCCACATGGCGCGAGCCGCCCGCGATGTCGATCCCACATACCGCCGGAACCCCGAGCCATGAAGCCACCTCGAACAGATGGGCACCTGGACTGCCGCCGAAAGTGATCAGGCCCGCCGCATCCCAAAGCAGCGGGGCGAGGTTGTTGACAAGAAAGGCGGCGGCAATAACCGTCCTCGGCGGCATTGCATCCGCGTCCTGCTCTCTTCTGACCAGCCGGATACGGCCGGCGCCCCATCCCGGTGTCGCCCTTTGGCCGCGGTGCTCCGACCCGAGCGCCGTCACGATGCGATAGACCAGGGCCTCCCACGGTCCCCTCCCGACTCGGCGGGTGGGGTAGCTGAGCGTTCCTTCTACGACCGGAGCGAGTTCAGACTTTCGGAGATGGCTCAGCCAGCCGGGGCCTGGGACCCGTCCCGACTGCGTCAACGTCCCCTCGAGGCCTTCAAGATTTCCGATGAGCTCGGCAGCCTTGCCGGCGTCTATGCCGGGGAGAGACCTCAGTGTTGCGAGGCCGGAGCGTGGATCGCTCTCGAGCATGCGCAAGAGCTGGTCCGCGCTCTCGTCCGGCTCGGAGGATTCGGGCCAGCGTTCTGCGACGAGTTGGTCCTGCAACTCATGAATCCGCACCAGCATGCAGCTGGTATCGACGGTGCCTGGGTCGGTGCCTTCGGGGAGGGGGCCGGACCCAACAGCCCAGGAGAGAACCACGTGCTGCCCGACTGGCCCGGGGTAGCGCACCAGAAGATGACCCAAGTACCCGAGATCGGGGTCGGCGGGAAACCGGGGGCCGGGATCGTCGTCTTCGACAGCGAACGGCCGGGGCGAACCTGCCTGGGCCTGCAGGAGCCAAAGCCGCCGGTCGGCCTCTGCCCACTCGATGTGGTCCAGGCCGATCAGGGCTTTGGTTGACCTGCACAGGCGGGCCACGGCGGCCAAACGCTTCGCCCCCACGGATCCTGCTGCCTTTGCCGGAACCGGTGCGTCGCTTTCTACGACCGCGACATGGCCCCGCTCCCATCCGGACACGATCGCGGCGGGGGGTCCGGCAATGGCGGCGATGGTGACGGTTCCGGAAGAATCGACGGAAGCGACCCCTCCGTATTCGGGTTGTATCTGGGGCTGAACGAGGGCGCCCATACCGATCTCCTCCGGCGTGATGCCGGTAGCTTCCGCCCGCCGCAAGGCATCCGAAGTGAAGACGGAAGCCCAGCAGCCTTTCACGCCGTG
>JBHICV010000148.1:0-5839 GCA_046759765.1 Acidimicrobiia bacterium | reverse complement strand
GGCCTGATCTTCGTTCGCAACGAAGAGGCCACGGGTTCAAATCCCGTCACCTCCACCACCTGGCTGAATCCGGTCGCGGAGAGGACCCACCGATTGACCGATCTGCTCGATAGCGGTCAGAGCGGAGGGTGCCCATGTAGATCGAAGCACGTTCTCGCACCTCGATGCAGACAGATACGCACCTTGGGCGTTGGCGCGCTGACCAGAGCACCAGCCTGAGAGAGCCGCTCCAGCGGACGGAGGTGCGGGCTTCAAATCTTGACTATGGGGCGCAGGGTGTCCCGCGGAGCGTGGGCGGAGCCGCGATCATGCCCACACCTCCGAGCAGTAGTGGGATCCCGATCAGCGCGCCGAGCATCGTGGCCGTCAGCGCTACGCCTGCGATCATGACGATGCCGCCGGCAATTCTGGCTGCCCAGTCAGGGCGGGGAACGCACGCGGTATGCCGTTGCAATACTCGATCATGTTCGGCTCAACGCAGCAGGGCTCCCAAGCAGACCCCAACTGTCGTCCGGCCGACAGGTAACGAAGCGGGATCAAGGCTTAGGTCAACGAAGCTGCCCAGCGCTCTACGTGACCTCATTGACGAACAGCGGTTGGAGCGGGGTCAGAGCCCCGGCCTCAGCCATCGCTTCCTTGAGCTCTTGCGACCCGTAGAACGCCTCTAGATCGGACTGGTTCCCCTCGACCAAGACGGTGAGTTTGTTCGCATCGTTAGCGTCCTGGAAGACCCGGGCCTCCCGTATTCCAAAGGCCTCGCGTATGTGGTCGCCGCGGTCGAACACCGCCCGCCACTTGGCATAGTCCTCTACTTCGAAGGTGTTGATGCCGAAAGCCACCTGATCCCTCCTTTTCCAGCTCGGAACCCGGGACAATACACGCACCGATCGATCGATAGTGCTGGCGGCGCGTTTTCCGCGGCAGCAAGCGACCACGCCCGGCTGATAATTTGCAGTCGATGAGCCTGCTACGGAACCGACCGGAGACGCACTATGCGGACACCGGGCAGGGATCTGTTGCCTACCAGACCTTCGGCCGGGGGCGCGATCTGCTGTTCTTCACCGACATTCTCTCCAATACCGAGGTGATGTGGGAGCAGCCCGCCATCGCCCGCTACTTCGACCGTCTTTCGTCTTTCACCCGCGTGACCTACTTCGACAACCGCAGCACCGGGATCTCCGATCCGGTTCCCTTTGATGCCATCACTATCGACAACTGGACCGACGACGCACGCTCGGTGGCTGATGCCGCGGGTATCGATCAAGCGGTGCTTGTTGGCGACACCGAAGGAGGACCCACCGCCCTCTATTTTGCAGCCACCTACCCGAATCGGGTCTCCGCCTTGGTGCTGGTCAACGCGTTCTCGCGCTGGACGCGCGCCGATGACTACCCGGACGGAATGCCGGAAGTCACCCTCGAGAGGCTAATGATCTGGCTGGAAGACAACCTCCACCGGCCGAGCTTCTTCGACGCGGTATTGCCCGGCTACGCCGACGATGAGCACCTCAAAGACTGGCTGGTCCACTACCAGCGGGTCGCCACCCCCCCTGGGGTCGCAACGATGATCTGGCGCTGGTACTCACAAGTGGACCTGCGCTCCATACTCGGCAACATCAACGTCCCGACGCTTGTCATCTCCCGCCGGGACGCCACGTATCACCGGCCCGGACACAGCCGCTATCTGGCTGAGCACATCGCGGATGCCAAGCTCGTCGAGCTTCCCGGAGGCGACACGTCCCCATTCTGGATGGCCGACCCCGAGCCGGTCCTCGACGAGATCGAGGAATTCCTGACAGGCGTACGAGCTCGGCCTGTATCGGACCGGACCCTGGCCACTGTCATGTTCACCGACATCGTGGACTCCACTGGCCACGCCGCCCGTATGGGCGACCAGCAGTGGCTCGATTTACTGGGACGCCACGATCAGTTGACCAGGGAATACCTCGACCGGTACCGGGGCACAGAACGCGAAACGAGGGGCGACGGCTTCCTGGTCACCTTTGATGGTCCGACGCGAGCCGTGACTTGCGCGGCCGAGCTACAGCGGGCCATGCCCGAGCTAGGGATTGAGATTCGGGCCGGCCTGCATACGGGCGAGGTGGAGCTCAGCGGCGAGGATATCGGAGGGCTCGCGGTCCACATCGCGGCTCGAGTGATCGACGCTGAGCGCGAGACCGGCGTGATGGTGTCGAGCACGGTCAAGGACCTGGTGGTCGGATCAGGCATCGAGTTCGACTCCAAAGGAAGCCATCAACTGAAGGGCGTGCCCGGCGAGTGGCAGCTCTACGCAGTAGCTGCGATTCCCTAAAAGGAGGTGGTCACTGTTGACTGACGACGACCTTGCCGAAGCTGCGTTGCTAGCTCGGGTCAGCGGCGATCGGTGATCACAAAAGGAGGGCTCATGACAGGAATCACAAAGAGCAGTTTCGACCAGGCCGACGAGACCATGTCGTTCGTTCACGGGAGGGCGTTCCTGGTCCATTTAGGCAACGAGGAGGTATGGCGCTCGGAGCTGGGGCCAGGATGGAGTTGGGACGAGGACCTGAAGCCCTACGCGGAGGGCGCCAGCAGCTGTCCGTTGACACACCGTGAGTACGTGATGTCAGGCCGGATCCGGTACCTGATGGAAGACGGAACCGAGCTCATCGCGGAGAAGGGTGACGTCCTGTTCATTCCGCCGGGACATCGAGCATGGGTGGTCGGCGACGAGACGTGCATCCTGATCGACTGGTAAGCCGGTCTTCAGTTGAGCGATGACCCGATATCACTCCACATCTCGGAGTTCTGAGCACCGGCGAACTGCAAAGCGATCAGGGCAACGATGGCGATGAGGACGACGAGCAGCATGTACTCGGCGAGAGACGCACCCTCCGACGGCTGCCCCCCTGCCCTCTGTTGGATTTCGGTCCATACGCGCAGAAGCCACTCTCGACCTCTTGAACCGCCCTTCACCCGCATGCCCCCTTGCTAGTCCTGGCGGCATTTTCGCTTCCGTATTAGCTATCCGACAGGTGGATCTTGCGAACTCACGAAGTGACTAGTCAGCACGCCTTGAGGGTTCAGGTAGCGGGTGACGGCCCGACCTCTAGCTGTCTGCCAGACCGATCCTGCGCAGGAACGCTTCCGACGACGGCTCCCGGCCGAGAAAGCCCCGGAGCAAGTCCAGGCCGTCAGCCGTGCCCCCTTTGGCCAAGATGGCCGCGCGATATCGCATGCCGACTTCGGGTTTGAGGATTCCCTCCTCTTCGAAAACGGAGAACATGTCGTCCCCGTAGACCTTGGACCACAGATATCCGTAGTAGCCGGCCACGTAGCCGTTGCTCATCATGTGTTCGAAGTTGGCTCCGAAATGAGCGCCCGGGTGAGGAGGCACCAGCGCAACACCTGCCACGGCGTAGTAGGCCTCGTCGGCGTCCATCGGTGCTTCGCCGCCGTGGAGCGCGAGGTCGTAATGACCTAGGAACACCTGTCGAAGTGTCTTGAGTGCCAAGTTCTGGTCCCGGGCAGCAACCATCTTGTGAACCAATTCCTCGGGAATCGGCTCGCCTGTCTCGTAGTGGCGGGCGAAGCTTCGCAGCACCTCCGGCTCCCACATCCAGTTCTCCATTATCTGTGACGGGGCCTCGACGAAGTCCCGCTCGGTCTGGCTACCGGAGAATCGGGGTGTCTCGACTTCGGTGAGTGTGTTGTGGATTACGTGGCCGAACTCATGGAAGAGCGTGAGCGCCTCATCGTGCTTCAGCAGTGAGGGTGAGTCTTCGGTGGGGTTGGTGAAGTTGGCAGCCACCGTGGCCACGGGACGGCGGTAGCTGTCGCCGTCTCGGAAACCGGCCCGGAGTCGCCAGCAAGCGGCGTGCCCATATTTGCCGGGGCGAGGGTGAAGGTCGGCGTAATAGTGGCCGATGCTCTCGCCACTCGTCCGCTCACGGATCTCGTACAGGGAAACATCGGGATGCCAGGCCTTCGGGTCATCGACTTCGACAAAGTCGACTCCGAGCATCTCACCGCAGATGTCGAACATCCCGGCCACGACCGCCTCTAGCGGGAAGTATTCGGCGACCTCGCTGTCATCCACGCCGTAGTCACGCTTGCGCTGGAGGGTGTCGTAGTACATCCAGTCCCAGGGCATGATCTGCTCGCCTTCGAGCTCCTCATCCATCAGTGCCTGCAAGGCAGCAAGTTCCTCCGTGGCCTTCTTGGTTAGCCCGGGAATGATCGAGCCGTAGAAGCCGTCCACCGCCTCCGGGTCCGCCATCTTGAGCTCCATGGCGTAGTCGGCAAACGTCGGGTAGCCGAGGCTCTTTGCCATCTCCCAGCGGACCGCCACGGCTTGATTGAGCAGCGGGATGTTCTCCGCCGCGGCCTGATTCATGAACTTGAACTGAAGCTGCCTCCGTAGCTCACGGTTCTTGGCCTCGAACATGAAGGGGAAGTACTCCGGATAGTCGACGGTCACCCGGTAGGTAGCTTCGGCCTCGCCGGGCGCAAGCCTGTCGATGTAAGTGTCGGGCAGCCCGTCAAGCTCGTCACGGGTCACCTCTATCCAGTCTTCCCATTCATCGAGGTTGTGTTCGTATGCCACCTGCTTCTCGATGAGCTCTGCCCGCTGCTGCTGGAGGTGCTCACGTTCCTTTTCGCCTAACTCTTGCCCGGCGCGCCGGAAATCACGCAGCCAGAAATCCAGGTTTCGGCGTCGCTCTCCGTCCAAGGCCGAAGCGTCGGCCGTTTCGCTATAGGCCTTGACAGCTAGATAAAGGTCACGATTGAAGGCGAGGTCGGCCAGCCACTTCTGCTGCTTCTCCTCGGCTTCGGAGCCCGCGGCGCGAACCGCCTCGTCGGGATGTACCCGAGCCATGTGACCGCCGACCCCGTAGGCATCGGTGAGGGCGATGACGCAGCGGTCAAGAGGAGCCATCGTGTTCTCGTAAGTGCGGTCGCCTTCTTCCGAGATGACAGCTGCAACGAGCGCCTCGCCCTCGACGATCGCCTCGTCAACCACCCCGATCGCCCGCTCGGGAGTCATGTTCGTGTAGTCGGTGAGCATCCCGGCACCGTAGCGGCGTCAAGCGGGTTTTCTGTCAATCGCAATACCGCTAGGCGGCATTCAGATTGACAAGAAACTCAGACCACCGAGGCGATCCACTCGTCGACCCGTTCAGCCAGGATTCCAAGGGGTGATAGTCCCGGCTCCGAGCACAGCCTCGTGGAACCCCTTCATGTCGAAGCCATCCCCGAGGCGAGCTTCGGCATCGGCGCGGATCCGGTCGATCTCGAGCCGGCCCATCATGTAACCGAGTGCTTGGCCGGGCCAGCCGATATAACGGTCGATCTCTGCCGCGACCGTGCGCGGATCGTGAGGCGTGTGCGCCACTCCGTAGTCGATGGCTTGCTGACGGCTCCATCCCTTTGCGTGCATGCCGGTGTCCACGACGAGTCGGAACGCGCGCAGCGAGTCACCGTGAAGCATTCCCAAGCGGGCCAAATCCGACGAGTAGAGGCCCATCTCATCGGACAACCGCTCTGTGTAGAGGGCCCAGCCCTCGTTGAAAGCTGAGATGTAGAGCTTCTGCTGGATGTAGTGCAGGTCGGGGTCCTCCTCGGCCAGCGCCCGTTGAAAGTGATGACCGGGGATCGACTCGTGAAAGGTCGTGAACTCCAGCGAGGGCAGAGTCCACGACTGCGGATGGGACACGTTGAAGAAGAACAGCCCCGGGTCGCCGGCCCGCTTCGGGGCCGAGTAAAAAGCGACGGCGCCGGCGGAGATCGGCACGGCGACACAGTCGGCCTTCGGCCAGCGGGAGAACCACAAAGGCGCAGCAGCCTTGGCTCGGGCGAGGCT
>JBHICV010000147.1:0-5844 GCA_046759765.1 Acidimicrobiia bacterium | reverse complement strand
GCTGGGGTTCGCCGGTGAGGAACTCTTCGACCTTGTCGAGCAGTTCCGAGAAGTCACCCGCATGGAACGGATAGGAGTCGGCACCGTCGAGTTCCACATATTGGGAGCTTGCGATCTGTTCCGCCAGGTAGCGACCGAACGCCACCCGATGGTGGAGGTTCCCTGAGCGGTGGATCACAAGGGTCGGCGTTCTGACGCTGGCCGGCACGTGTCGCACGTCGAGACCCGTGACCCATCGGTAGAAAGCGGTGGCGTATCCCGGAGGTATGGAGAGACGCTGATATGTCGTGAACCAGGAGCGAAATCGTGCATCCGCCATCACGCTCGGGGCAGTGAGCGCCAGCATGTCGGCGTCCTGGCCCCAATAACCCTCATAGAGGTCGATCAGCTTGGTGTACGCATCGGGTGGCATCCCGATCGAATAGTCATCCGGTTTCCAGCGTGCGAACGAGTTCACCAGCACGAGCGACGAGACACGCTCGGGGAAAGTGGCAGCAAAGAGAACGGCCACCGGCCCGCCCTCGGTATCTCCCAGGATCGCAGCATGGCCCGCACCAGCAGCATCCAACACGGCTCGAACGTCGTCCATCCAAGCGTCCAGACTGGGAATGGCCGCTGCCGACATCGGCAGCGGGTCCGAAACACCAGAACCGCGGTTGTTAAAACAGATGACGCGGGCAAACCAGGCCAGTCGCTCCAAGTAGCGAGCGAGAGAAGGCTCCTGCCACATCACGTCGAGGTTCTGTGACCAGTTCTGGATGAAGAGCAGATCCAGCGGGCCGGAACCAAATACCTGATAGCCGACATACCCCCCGTCGGTCTTGACGTAGCGGGTTTCTCGCTCCGGAATCGCCGCTGTCACAGTGAGGCCATCATCGCACGTACAAATCGCACGAGAGTGAGCAACGACACCTGAACCCACAGAAAGAAAGCAGTGCCAGCCTCAGCGGCTCACCGATTCCAGAATTCCGGCTGCTCGTACCCGCCCATATCGGCACATATGCGCGACCTGTGGTGCGCCACATGCGGATCGCCGAACGAAGGAGCGGGACCAGGACCCACGCCTATTTGGACCCCGAACGAAAGGCGAGCGGGTGTAGTGATGGTTAGGGTCGTTCCGGACGCAATCTGTGTCCACTGGCCGCAGAGAGGGGGGTAGCCCATGAGCGAGCAAGCCCGCCGGCTCGAACGTAACCCTAACGACAAGGTCATCGCTGGTGTCGCGTCGGGAGTTGCCGATTTCTTCGGTATCAACCGCACGATCGTGAGGGTCATATGGGCGCTGTCCATCTTCTTCGGCGGCCTCGGTGTGATCGTCTACATCGTTCTCTGGATTGTCATGCCGGAAGCCGGAACGGATCGCACGGTGGCTCACGATCTCCGAGACAAGACGACCGAAGCCAGCGCGCCGGCTGAGACCCGTTCATTCCCTGATACCGCTGTTAGTGACACAGATCATCTAGACGCCGCCAGCGAATCAGGTTCGGATGCCGGGAGCGAATCAGAGTCCGACGAGACCAGCGACTGACGGTCGGTCGTTTCTGTCCCTCCTACCTTGAGCTGGCCATTCGCTGCTCATACGTCTCTCGGGGCTGAGAGCCGACCGGCTGGGCGATAGACCGCTGACCTGACATGGTCGGTCGGCTAATGCCCACCCGCCCATATCGGCACATATGCGCTAGCCACCCGGAGTGGACGGTCATGTAGAAGCTGGCGCGAATCTTGCGGTGAAGTGCCTGAGCCAGGGTGCCTGTTCAACGATCCTGTAACCGCCGATGGTGTCGGCCTGTTTGGCAGCTTCGGCCACCACGTCAGCGACAAAGTCGATGTGGCTCTGGGTGTAGGTGCGGCGAGGTATGGCAAGCCGGACTAGCTCCATGGCCGCGGGTATTTCAGTGCCGTCGGGTTGTGGTTTACCGAACATGACTGATCCGATCTCAACAGCCCGGACTCCGCCCAGCCGGTACAGCTCCACGGCAAGTGAGTGGGCTGGGTAGTGCTGGGGGGGGATATGGGGTAGCAGAGCCTTGGCGTCGATGTAGACGGCGTGGCCGCCTGGAGGCTGCACGGTGGGCACACCAGCGGCGTTGACCTTCTCGACGAGGTAGGCAGTGGAGCGTATTCGATACCGCAGGTAATCCTCGTCAAGTACCTCCTCCAGGCCGACGGCGATTGCCTCCAGGTCGTAGCCGGCGAGGCCGCCGTAGGTCGGAAAACCCTCAGTGAGGATGAGAAGGTTGCGGCATCGACCCGCCAGGTCTGGGTCTCTCATCGCCAGGAACCCGCCGATGTTGGCCAGACCGTCCTTCTTGGCCGAGAAGGTGCACCCGTCAGCGAGTGAGAACATCTCACCGGCGATCTGCGCCGGAGAGCGATCGGAGTAACCGTCCTCGCGGAGCTTGACGAAGTAGGCATTCTCGGCAAATCGGCACGCGTCTAGGAACAGCGGGACACCGTAGCGGTCACAGACCGCGCGGACTGCTCGCAGATTGGCCATCGATACGGGCTGACCACCTCCGGAGTTGTTGGTGACCGTGACCATCATCATTGGAATTCTCTCCGAACCGACTTCGCTGATGAGTGCCTCCAGGGCTGCGATGTCGACATTTCCTTTGAAGGGATGCCCAGATGCGGGCTCTAGGCCTTCGGCAATCAGGACGTCCCGCGCTTCTGCGCCTTGGTACTCCACGTTGGCTCGGGTGGTGTCGAAATGCGTGTTGTTGGGAACCACGTCTCCGTCCCTTACCGACTCCGAGAAGAGAATGCGCTCAGCAGCCCGGCCTTGATGCGTCGGTATGACTTCCGGGAGACCGGTCAGCTCCCTTACCGCAGACTCGAACCGGTAGAAGGACCGACTACCGGCGTAGGACTCATCCCCGTCCATCATCCCCGCCCACTGCCGAGATGACATTGCTCCCGTACCGGAGTCGGTGAGGAGGTCGATGATCACCTCGTCACTGTGAAGCCCAAAGAGGTTGTATCCGACGCGAACGAGGGCTGCCTCCCGCTTGGCCTCGCTTGGGAACCTGATGGCCTGAACGCTGTGGATACGGAAAGGCTCAATGATGGTCTGGAACTGCATGGATTACGTCCTTCGTCGGTGGAGACCAGGGTGCCCCGCCACCCGCACTCGGACCAGGGACCAACGCCCGTTTCGGAACAGAAGCGCCCGCGCATACCGGATTGTTGGCTGAATGGATCATCGGCGTGTACCGCTGGCATTGACTCGAGGACCTTTGGCCCTGGCAAGCAGCGGTGCCATACCCAAGAGTGAGACGCTGATTCCCTGCTGCGAGGGACCTGAGAGCACCGTTCTGTTAGTAGGACCGTCTCCCGATGTCATCCTCGACCGGATGCGCCGATCTCTGGATGAGGCAGGATTCACGGTCGGGTCCTGCCCTGCAATGACCATGGCCGATTGTCCGTCCACATATGGAGCGCCTTGCCTGGTAACCGAGGTGCCAGACGCTGTTGTGGTCCACCGCGTCTGGTCTGACTACCGGCCTCCTTGCGCTGACATGCTCGACCGACCAGGACTTGTAGTGGTTCCTCCGTCAGCCTTCCTGACGCGGTCTGAACGCCGTCTCGGACGCTTCACGCAACCGCGGAGGCACACTCATCTTGGCCGGATACGGGCGGGTCACCCGACACACGAAGCCAGCGCACAAAGTCTTGTTCTGTGGTGCGGAACTCCGGTCTAGACCGCCGAGAGGCAGGTTCGCAGACCTGCTCCCGACCACCTGTGTCGGGCTTCGTCCCGTCCGGGTGCGGCCTTTCTGTCAGACGAGGTCCTGCTCGCGGATGCCGAAGGAGGGGTGCCGGAGCCGGCACAGTGCCAGCTTCTGGAGCTGCCGGATCCGCTCGCGGGTCAGGTTGTACTCCTCCCCGATCTCCTCGAGCGTCCGGGGTACTCCGTCGTAGAAGCCGTAGCGGAGGGCAAGGATTCTCCCCTCCCGGTGGGGGAGGCGCTCGATCGACACGCGCAGCATATTGGCGATGTCCAGCCTCTGCGTGATCTGTGCCGGGTCGGTGGCGTTCTCGTCCTCGATGAAGTCACCGAGCTGTGTGCCGTCATCGCCAACGGGATGCTCGAGGGAGATCGTGTCGACGACGCCGAGGGCCAGCTCGACCTTGTCGACGGTGACACCGGCCTCATCGGCTATCTCGTATGGCCTGGGGTCGCGGCCCAGCTCCGCCTTCAGGCTCGCCTGGGCGGCTCGGACCGCGGCGAGCGTGTCGTGCAGATGGACCGGTATACGGACCGTGCGCGATTTGTCAGCGATCGCCCGGGTGATCGCCTGCTTGATCCACCAGGTCGCGTAGGTGGAGAACTTGAAGCCCTTCCGCCAGTCGAACTTCTCCACGGCGCGGATCAGACCCACGTTGCCTTCTTGGATCAAATCGAGGAAGTCGATGCCGGGCGCATTCGTATAGCGGCGGGCGTTGGACACAACCAGCCGCAGATTGGCGGTGAGGAAGGCGTCTTTCGCTTCGAGACCCTGCCGCACCCGCCGCCGCAGCTCGATCTCCGAACTCTTACCCTTGAAGTCGCCCGCCTCGAGTCGCGCCGCCCCCGCCTCCCCCGCCTCGATCTTCTGAGCTAACTCGACCTCCTGCTCGGCTGTCAGAAGGTCGTAATCACCGATCGCCGCGAGGTATTGCGACACGAGGTCGGTCGTAAGGCGACCGCGGTCGTCGGTCAGCACGTCGGCCTGATGAGGCTGACGGGTTGGCCTGGCTCGCGATGCGCGTCATTGACCAGGGTCATCGAAATGCGCTCCCCCAGAGGACATGAGAATGACACCACCCAGAGACTTGAAAGAGGAACCCAGCCCCGTCTCAGGTTGGAGGCTGTGGTTCCTGTTTCGACACCCACTTTATCGGATCCCGCTGACTATCCGTTCGAGCCGCTGAACGCGGAACACCGGATATTGGACCTTGCGAAGGATGATCCGCGCACTGTCATCCAGGCCGCCCATATCGGCACATATCCGCTACCAGTTCATGAGCCACAAGTGTTTCTTGGCGAAGGGCCCTGCGCCTAGCGTGAGGACCTTCCTTCGTCCAGGTGCAGGTTCAGGAATTTGGCGCAGCGGGGTGTCGCCCACTCGGTTGGGGTGGGCTTGGTGCCTGCTCTTCTTCTGGGGAGACACGAACGCGTCCCCGGAATGGATCGGTCCGGCTCTGGTTACGCTGACCAGATGACCACGGGGCAGGAAGACCGGATCGCCGTCTTTCTCGACTACGAGAACCTCGCAATAGGAGCCAGGGAAAGCTTGGGGGGAGCCAAGTTCGACCTCCAGCCGATCAGCGACGCCTTGGCAGAGCGAGGTCGGGTGGTCGCTCGGCGGGCTTACGCGGACTGGTCGTTGTTCGAGGACGACCGCCGCATGCTCACCCGCGGTCACGTCGAGCTGATCGAGATCCCTCAGCGGATGGGGACCTCACGTAAGAACGCCGCCGATATCAAGCTGGCGGTTGATGCCCTCGAGCTGGCATTCGAGCGCGACTACGTGACGACGTTCGTCATCTGTAGCGGTGACAGCGACTTCACCCCGCTGGTGCACAAGCTCCGCGAGCTGAACAAGCGAGTCATCGGAGTGGGCATCAAGGAGTCGACTTCGCCGCTGCTGCCGCCGGCCTGCGACGAGTTCCTCTTCTACGAGCGGCTGGAGGGCGTTGAGGTGGCCGCAAGGTCAGCGGGTAGCCGTGACTCCCAGCCGGCGGAGGAAGCAGAGCCATCCGCACAGGCCGGAACGACAAGCGACCTCGACGACTTGGCCGAGCTGGTGACCAAGACGGTGGTCGGACTCCAGCGCAGCTCGGACGGCTCGGTGCGGGCTT
>JBHICV010000146.1:0-5859 GCA_046759765.1 Acidimicrobiia bacterium | reverse complement strand
GCCGGAGCTTTGGTGGGACAGACGCGGTCAGAGGGCGCACGGAATCAAACGACCGGTCGGGTCACTTGGAGTGCAGGCACCGATCCCGAGCTCCTGGGTACGTCCTCGGAGAGTCTCAATCAGTCCGGACGTTTATGTCGCGCGCTCCGCCTCGAGGTAGGCCTTCCACTCGTCCAGATGCTGCTGGACGAGCTCGGCGCAGCGAGAGTCCAGGCCGGTCGGTGACCTTCGGCGCCGTAGATTCCACGGGCGCGCCTGGGAGAGGGGCGGCATAGCATCTCAATCAACAAGAACAAGGTGCGGGGGAATCGACCAGCCGTCGTCGAGCGGCTTGCCGAGATGCGGGATTGAGGGGAACCCCCGCCGACCTGCCAGCCGGCGGGGGCTGCCTAACCCGGCATCCGATCAACCCGTCTAGCTGAGGCTGGCAGGGCTAGACACAGCCGGGCTCGTCGACAAACCCGTCGAAGTCGTTGTCGATGCCATCCCCGCAGATCTCAGGACCTGGGTCATTCAGGTCGAGCGGGTTGGTCCCAAGGAGCGCTTCGTCGCCGTCCGACAGCCCGTCGCCGTCAGTGTCGGGGTTGGTCGGATCGGTGATGAATCCGGCCACGCCCACAATTTCGTCTCCGTCCAACAGCCCGTCGCCGTCGGTGTCGGGGTTGGTCGGATCGGTGACGACTCCGGCCGCACCCACCACTTCGTCTCCGTCCAACAGCCCGTCGAAGTCCGTGTCGGGGTTGAGCGGATCGGTGATCCCGAATCCAGCCGCGCCCACCACCTCGTCTCCGTCCAGCAGCCCGTCGAAGTCCGTGTCGGGGTTGAGCGGATCGGTGAGGAATATCAGCACTTCGTCGCCGTCAAACAGAAAGTCGAAGTCGGTGTCGGGGTTGGTCGGGTCGGTACCCGCTGCAGCTTCATCTACGTCCGAGAGCCCGTCGAAGTCCGTGTCGATGTCGTCGGCCAACCCGTCGCAGTCCTGATCGATCCCATCGTTAAGGATCTCTGAGGCGCCCGGGTTGATGCCGGCATCGGTGTCATCGCAGTCAGTGTTATCCGCCACGAATCCGGCAGGCTGGTTGATGGCGAACAGCGCGACGTTCGGATCACCGAAGAGATCACCATCGGCGTCCTGATACCACGTGCTGCTGCCAACGACCTGCGAGCAGATGATGTCACCGTTCGCGTCGAAGCCCGAGACGAACTGGCCCGCGGGACAACTCTGATCGGCCAGGTCACCTCCAGCAGGTCCAGGTGGTCCCGGGGGTCCCTGAGCGCCGTCCTGGCCGTCGGCTCCTGGAGGCCCGGCTGGCCCTTCGGGTCCTACGATGCCCCACGAAATAGCGGTCTCGGACGGGCCGCACTCGACAGGCGAATCCACGATCCGCACGTTCGCATCGCCGTCATCGTCGTCATCGTCGTCATCCGTGATGACACACGCGTGGATGGTGTTGCCATCGTCGGTGGCCAACACCACCCCGCCCGCGACGACGGCTCCCACCATGGCGCTGACCACGGCGATTGCCAGCCTGTTTCTGAAAATGCCAAATGAGCGCATGATTCCTCCCTTTCTGGCGGCCAGCCAGCGCCGTCGAAGCTAGATGACAGCCGCGAAGCGTGCTGGGCGGACACGGTGCGTGAGAGAAGCCTCGGCGACCTTGCGACCGCAGGGGGCCCCTGCCCGGCGGAGTCGACCCCGGGCTCGCCGACGCGGTCGCTGGAACCGAGGGCGCCAATGACGGTTGTCTTCGGAGCGAAGGACGTTCGGGCCTGAAGCCGCAGGCGGATCCGCGGCCGCGGGTGCGCCAATCGCCATCACCCACGCCAGAACCGTCACTAGAAGTCCAAGTTTCCTCATGGCTGCCTCCCTTGAGCCTTCATCCTCATGGCTGCGCGCCCTCGGCCTCCAGGTAGGCCTTCCACTCGTCCAGGTGCAGCTGGACGAACTCGGCGCAGCGCGGCGTCGCGTAGTCAGGCCATTCTTCGCTCAACCCACCACACGCTTCGGTCGCTTCAGCTTCGTAGTTGTCGAAAAGCCAAGTGGCGGCCAGAAATAGGGAGTGGTTGCTCGGGCTAACCAGGAAGGGATTGAAGGACTGAAAGTTGATGATCCCGTCGTCAACGACGAATCGGACCCGAGAGAGCCCCGGGTGTTCGAGCCCGTAGGTCCTCGTCAAGTCGGTGCTTACGGTCAGCCGGCAGAACACGACGTCACCCTGATATCCGGTCGCGGGCGGAGATTCGCAGTCGGTGAGGACCCACTCGGCCCCCAACATGTATTGGAACAGGAAGGCGTCTCTGGCTGTTTCCTCTTGCACCTGTTGGCCTGGGGCAAAGCCGATGGCCTCTTCGGACTGCAGGGCGATGAAGGTCTCCACGTCGCCGGCATTCCAGGCTGCGAACAGATCCTCAACGACCGAGATCGGATCGGGCGGCGGCTGGTCGACGGGCGCGGTGTCCTCGCTGCTCGACGCCAGCCACAGGGCGAGTCCCAGGACGACGGCCGCCGCGATCGTGGCGATCGCGATCGCGGGCCTCAAGACTCGCGCCCGCTTTGGTCGCTCGGGCGGCCGTTCCAGCCCGGCAACTGGTGCTTCGGGCATGGCGTCCCTCTTCAGCTCGACCGCGTGAAGGAAGGAGCGGGACTCCTCGGCGCTATCGAGCAACGCGTCCTCTGTCAGGACAGGGTTGGCGCTTCGGATCAAGGCCACGAGCTCCCGTTCGTCGATCTTCACGCGACACCTCCTTCGTCGACACGCTGGGGGGGCGTGGGTTGGTAACCCGAGTTGCCGAGTTCTTTCGCCATTCGTTTCAAGGCACGGTGATATCGCTGATTCACGGTGCCGCGTGAACAGCCGAGGATCTCGGCGATCTCCTCCCTGGGGAGCTCCTCCCAAGCGACGAGTCTGAGGAGCTCTTGGTCTCGTGGTCGTAGACGAGCCATGACGTCGAGGACCAGCTTCACCTGAACACCGCGCACCACCTGGACGTCAGGAGGCTGCGGGTCCTCCTGGCGCAGTGATCCGAGTCGGTCGATCAGCTTCCGGAACCTGCTCAGGCTTCGGCGCTGGTTCGCCAGTGTTCGATAGGCGACCCCGTACAGCCATCTGAGGGCCGCATCGCCTTCGGGTACGTTGTCGATACGGCGCCATGCTATGGCGAACGTCTGGGACGCCGCGTCATACGCATCGTCTCGGTTGGTTCGACGTTGACAGTAGGCGAGGATCGGCTTGCGGTACTGCTCGTACAGCCGCTCGAACTTCGTTTCGACGCTGGCGGGTTGAGTCAAGGTCAATCCGCTCCCTCGACGTCCTCCATCATGGTTGATGTCCGGTTCGGGCGCTTGATGACAACCTTTGCAACTTCCGTCATTGAGACGCTGAGGCGGACACTGACTAGATGGAACCGGATTCATCCGGTTCCGGCGACGAGAGTACGAAGGAGGGGCTCCCAGACATTGGGGGCTGATCTCGTCGGTATTGTCTTGGCACGGCCCACAACAGCGGCGGGCTCGCTCATGAAGGATGTCGGGTGATGAGAATCGCCGAATTCGTAGCGCCGGTCGTCGACAACGTCGAGCGGGTCATCGTCGGCAAGCGGCGAGAGATCGAGTACCTGATGGTGGCTCTGCTGTGCCATGGGCACGTGCTGCTCGACGATGTGCCGGGAACCGGAAAGACGATGCTGGGTCGGGCCATGGCCCGCAGCCTCAGGATCCGTTTCGGCCGGCTGCAGTGCACTCCGGACTTGCTGCCGAGCGACGTGACCGGAGTCAGTGTTTTCAACCAGAAGAACGGGGAGTTCGAGTTTCGACCCGGTCCTGTGTTTTCGGGCATCCTGCTGGCCGATGAGATCAACCGGGCTACTCCTCGGACCCAGGCGGCACTCCTCGAGTCAATGCAGGAGCGCCAGGTGACCGTGGACGGACAAACCCATGCCCTACCTCAGCCTTTCATGGTGATCGCCACGCAGAACCCGGTGGAGTTCGAGGGCACCTTTCCACTGCCCGAAGCTCAACTGGATCGGTTCCTGCTCAGGCTCTCGGTGGGCTATCCGGCTCCGGACCAGGAAGCCGAGATGTTGCGACGGCTCAACCGGGACCACCCCATCGACGACCTCCAGTTCGTCGTCGACGGCACTGAGCTGGTGAAGCTGCGGGGCGCTATTGCCGACCAGTTCGTCGAGCCGTCACTCGAGGAGTACATCGTTGACCTGGTCGGGGCCACCCGAACCCATCGCGACCTCGCCCTCGGGGCCAGTCCCCGCGGTTCACTGGCCCTCTACAAGACCGCTCAGGCGTTCGCTGGCCTGCGCGGACGTGATTACGTGATACCGGACGACATCAAGGAGATGGCACCGATGGCCCTTGCCCACCGGACGATCGTCCAGCCCGAGAGCCGGCTGCGGGGCAAGACCGCCGAGGCCATCGTCGCCGAGATCATCGAGCAGAGCGAACTCGAGATCGGAGTTCAGGAGTAGGCCCCATACGTCGCTTCGTCCAAATCTCCCTGGCCGTACTAGCCCTGGCCCTGCTCTTTCGTGTCGCGGCTCTGCTTGCCGTCTTCATCCTCATGGCGGTCGTTCTCGTCGCCGACCTGCTCCTACCGCGGCGGGCTCTCCGGCGAATCTCTGTGGAGCGTCGCTTCACCCCCCGAGCGTTCCTGGGCGAGCACGTCGACGTTGACCTTCGGATCAGAAACCACAGCAGGCTCCCCGTACCCTGGTTGGAGGTCCACGAGCCGGTCTCGTTCGAACTGGGCGGGGAGTCGCCACGCTGGGGGCTGAGCCTGGGCTCCCGTCAGGAAGTGCACCTGGGGTATGAGGCCCGCGCCCGTCGGCGTGGCTATTACCTGTTGGGCCCCCTCACCGTCACGACCGGTGGCGTACTTGGGCTCGCCGGCGATAGCAGCTCCACCTACCAGCCAGACCACCTGATCGTGTATCCAAGGATCGTTCCCATCGAGCGTCTCGGCCTGCCGACTCGGTCCCCTTTTGCCCTGCTGGAGGAGCCCACGGCGCTGCTCGAGGACCCGGCCCGACTTCGCGGAGTTCGCGCCTACCTTGCCGGAGACCCGCGGCGAAAGATCCACTGGAAGGCCACGGCGCACCTGAGTGACCTCGTGGTCAAGCAGCTCGAACCGGCGACGGCGCGGGACACGACGCTCTTTTTAGACCTCGACCGCGACAACTACGCCCACACGCGGCACTGGAGCGGTCCAGAGCTGGGGATCACCACGGCGGCCTCGCTGGCAACCCACATCGTGAATCGCGAAGGACTGGCCGTTGGTCTCGTGTGCACCGGATTCGATCCGTTGGACGAGGGCCAGGTCGAGGTGGTGATACCGCCTCGGTCGGGGTCGTCGCATCTCATGCGGGTCCTCGAGATCCTCGCCCGGATTCAGTCGACCCGTGAGCCCGGCTTCTCCGAGCTGATTCGTCGAAGCGAGCACCAGCTTCCGTGGGGAGCAACCTTGGGTGTGATCACCGGCGCCCTCACGTCCGAGCTGGCCAACACGATGGCCAACCTGCGGGCCCAAGGGTTCATGGTGTGCCTGCTCTTGATCCAGCACGACGCCGAGACCGAGGCAGAGACGTTCGACATGGCACTGCGGGGCGTAGTACGCCACGTCCGGTACGAGCGAGACCTGGAGTCCGTGTGAGCGACATCACCAAGGCAGGGTGGGCCCGGATAACGGCGTTGGCGATTCTCATCGGATCGGTGGCCGCTGCCGTCGCCGGTGCTCTGCCCGATCGCTTCAACCGCACCTTCCTCGTCGGCATGGCGGCCGCGGGCGCCATCGGCGCCGACCTGTCCTGGCGACGGCGAAAGCAGACGAGCGGCGCAGCATTGAGCCGGTG
>JBHICV010000145.1:0-5879 GCA_046759765.1 Acidimicrobiia bacterium | reverse complement strand
AGCATCGAGCGATGGTCGGACCTTGCCAGCCAGGCACGAACACATCTCTCACGGCATGGGATTACCAATGTTGACATCCACGTCGGGGACGGCTCGCTGGGGCTCTCGGAGGTGGCACCGTTTGATGCGGTCCTGGTCTCAGCGGCTTTCCCCGAGGTTCCCGTACCACTTGCCAGACAACTGCGTGATGGCGGGAGGCTGGTGCAACCCATCGGGCCGGGCGGCAACGAGATGGTCACTCTCTATCGCAGGACTGAGGGGCGTCTCAACCGCGTTAGGGCCGTCGTACCGGCCTACTTCGTCCGGCTCACAGGTCAGGAGGCCTTCGACGAGCTAGATCCTGACGGGTAGGCCCATCCTCGGAGCGGCGAGCGAGACAGTCCGAAGACAGCGAGCGCTCATAGTGGGTCTTTGAACTGGCCTAGGAGGGAAGAATGAGAGCTGTACGGGTGCTTTCTATCGACGGAGGCGGCATCAGGGGAATCATCCCTGCGGTGGTGCTGGCCGAGATCGAGCAACGATCTGGAAAGCGTATCCACGAGCTCTTCGACCTCATGGCAGGGACGTCTACCGGGGGCCTGCTCACCCTCGGGCTGACGCGGCCCGGTACTAATGGCCTCCCGCACCGCGCGGCCGAACTCGCTCAGCTGTATACCCAAGACGGCCCCGGCATCTTCAAACGCTCGCTGCTCCACCGGCTGGCAGCTCTCGGGAATCTCCTGGAAGAGAAGTACCCCGCCGACGGACTCGAGCGAACGCTCCACAGATATGTCGGGGAGACGAAGCTCAGCGAGGCGTTGACCGATGTCTTCATAACGGCCTACGACCTCGAGTCGCGCCAGGCCTTCTTCTTCCGCAGCTCCAGAGCGAAGAACGATCCCCAATACGACTTCCCGATGACAGCCGCGGCGCGAGCCACCGCCGCGGCTCCTACCTACTTTGAGCCTCTCCAATTAGCGGGGATCGGGGGTGACACCCAGGTCTATTCGTTGGTGGACGGCGGCGTCTACGCCGGGAACCCGACCATGTGCGCCTTCGTCGAGGCCCGCGTCCTGCACCCGGACGCAACCAGGTTCGTGGTGCTGTCGCTCGGTACGGGTGAGCAAATCGAGCCAATCCATCACAAGCAGGCCAAAGGATGGGGGGAAATCGGCTGGGTTCGGCCGATACTGAGCGTGGCCTTCGATGGGATCACGGACACGGTCGACTTTCAGATCAGCCAGCTCATCGGCCGTGAGCGCAGCCCTCTGCCGGACAGCTTCTATTTGCGCCTCCAGACCCCGCTCGCGGGGGCCAACGACGACATGGACGACGCCTCGCCGAAGAACCTGCGAGCGCTCAAAGAGCTCGGAGCTCAGATAGTCCAGAAGAACACGCGCCGCATCGATCAGCTCGTAGAGCTGCTGGCGGAACAGCCAGACTAGGCAGACGTTCTTCGAGGAAGTAGGTTCGGATGGCGCCTTTTCCCTTGACGTCGACCAGCCCGCGCGGCTGGAAATCGTATCGATCTCGCAACTCCACATAGACCCGTTCTGTCACCTGAATACGGTCCGGGATGCCGTACGACTCCATGCGGCTGACCGTATTGATCGTGTCACCCCAGACGTCGCAGCTGAACTTTCGCCGGCCGGTGACGCCCGCTATCGCGGGGCCGGTGTCGATGCCGATCCGGAGCCGGAGGCCCATAGCGCGAGCCATAGTTCGCTGCTTCCTTTCGCATCGCGAGAGCCAGGTCGGCGACCGCGGCCACATCATCCGGGTTGGAACCGGCCAATCCTCCAACCGCCAGGTATCCGTCCCCCACGGTCTTCAGCTTCTCGAGGTCCAGCTCGTCGGTTAGCTGGTCGAATGCCGAGAAGATGTCGGACCCGACCCCAGACGAACTGGATCCCCGACTTCTGATGTTGTGGATCAGCCGGCGCACCGACACGAGCCAGCTTCCGTCGAGACGCGTAGTCGTTGAGTTCAACCTTCGTGGCCCTGCGGGTCGCGGTTAGTTGGTGATGGAACCCGACGATGTCTCGCTCTGTCTCGAGGATCCCAGCATCGACGTGGACCTTCAGGTCACGGCAGACGCGGCGGCCCTCTACGAAGTCTTCGTCCGCCGGCAGGACTTGCTCACCGCCATCCGAAGCGAAAAAGCGGCAATTCGTGGAAGCAGGTCCCTTGCGCGTGAGTTCCCGCGCTGGATGGCTTGGAGCCCATACGCGGCAACCGCGTAGAAATGATCACTACAGGAGGCCGAGGGGACAACACGTTTGGGCGCCAGGCGGTTTACCTACCATGGGGCACACTGAAACCTGGGAGCGCAGGTCATGGGCTTTGATCCCTTTCGGAGATCCCGCCGAGGCGTTGTCGACCTCATCGTCGTCGCGGTTGCCATCGTGGCGGCAGTGGCGGTGGTCGTTTGGGCACTCCTCCCGAGCTAGGGAACTCCGTCATCCCCGTCCAGCCCTACGCGGCCCGCAAGAGGTACATATGTCCTGGCTGCGAGGGACCGATCGAGCCGGGTACCTACCATCTGGTGGTCATACCGGAAGAGGAACCCGACCTCCGCCGCCACTGGCACCGTGGCTGCTGGTTCAAGGAGGTCCGGACGCGTTAGCCGGCGCGTGGGATCCAACGCACCGTCACTGCCGCGCCGATCGTTACGGCCACGAGATCGACCCGCAGGACGGGGGGCTCGAGCGAGGCGGCCAGGTCCCAGACATGATGAACCTTCCGATCGGTGAAGGCGTCCGAGGGATCCTGCGTCCCCGACTTGACTTCCACGGCGGCCCGTTCCCAACCGAAAGCAACTAGGAGATCGATCTCACCGGCGGGAAGCGTGAGGTTTCTGGCGAGAATTCGCGCTCCCTGGTGCTCGAGGAATCGCGCCGCGATCCATTCTCCGGCGCGGCCAAGGGCCTTCAGATCGTGACGCCCGGCTCCAGCTCCTCGATATTGACGTCCCGGAAGGTCAGAACGGTCACGTTCTGTAGAAACCGAGCCGGTCGGTACATATCCCAGACCCATGCATCCTCCAGCTTGAGCTCGAAGTACACGGACCCGTCCTCGGATCGTCTGTCGACTTCGACATCGTTGGCCAAGTAGAAGCGGCGCTCGGTTTCGACGACGTAGCGGAACATTGGGAGCACATCCCGGTATTCCTGATAGATCCGCAGTTCGACTTCGGACTCGAACCGCTCGAGATCTTCTTCGTTCATCCACCTCTCCTGACGGCTTAGCGATGCTACCCGCCGACCGGGCTCCGGTCACGGGTCGGTTTCATTAGATCCTGCCAGCCGCCTGTGACATCACAGCCCGCCGATACGATCGATTGGCCAAACTCGGGCGAAAGCCCGCCCGATGATCGACGAAACCTCGATGGGTCCGAACCTTCGACTGTCCTGACTGCGCGCTCGGTTGTCCCCCATCACGAAGACTGTCCCGACGGGAACGGTCTCCGGTCCGAAGTCGGCCATGTCCGCGCCGTCAGCCAGGTATGGCTCCGCGAGGGGCTGCCCGTTCACGTATAAGTTGCCGCTGCGGATCTCGATGACGTCCCCTTCGACCGCGATGACGCGCTTGATGAAGTCCTGCGTGGCCGCCAGCTTCAGGCCGAGAGACTCCATGATGGTTCGCCGGGCTAGCTCCAGGAACGACTCGCGTTCATCGTTGCTCGAGAACGGGGAGTCAAAGACCACGACATCTCCCCGTTCGACCTCACCCAGCTCGTATGAGATCTTGCTCACCAGCACTCGGTCCCCGACTTCCAGCGTCGGGATCATCGACAGGGAAGGAATGTAGAAGGCCTGCACCAGGAAGGTCTTGATGAGAATTGCAACTGCAAGCGCGACCAGGACCAGTATCGGGAGCTCCGCCCAGAAGGAGCGTTTCTTGCGTGGTTCGGGCTCCGGAGACTCGTCGCGAGGCTCAACCGGGTCCTGGCTCATATGCCGGGGCACGCTAGCCACGGTGGCTAGCTCTCCCTGAGCTCTTTGATACGTGCGGCTCGACCGACGCGATCGCGCAGGTAATAAAGCTTGGCCCTTCGGACGTCGCCCTTGCGGAGGATCTCGAGCTTTGAAATGACAGGTGAGTGGACGGGAAAGATGCGCTCGACGCCGACCCCAAAGCTGATCTTGCGGACCGTGAACGTCTCAGAGAGACCGGCACCGGCTCGAGCTATCACGATCCCGTCGAAGATTTGAATTCGTTCGCGCCCTGCCTCCGCCACCCGCACATGGACACGGACCGTGTCGCCCGGGCTGAAGGAGGGAAGGTCATCTCTCAGATAGGCACTCTCGACGTCGTCGAGCTTGTTCATAGAAGCTCCTCGAAGGTGCGCCGGCCCGAAGAGGCCGGCTCATTCATCCTATCCCGGCACGCCCGCTACTGCGAGTCTTCACGGCCTCCAAGATCTGGCCGAAGGCGGCGAGTTCGCTCGATCCGCTGCTCGCGACGCCAAGCATCGATCGTGGCGTGGTCGCCGGACAGCAGCACCTCCGGGACTTTCCAGCCCCGGAACTCGGCGGGCCGCGTGTATTGCGGCTCCTCGAGGAGTCCTCCGCGGAAAGACTCGAACCGAAGCGAGTCAGGGTTTCCCAGGACACCAGGCCTCAGACGCGCCACCCCTTCGATAACCACCAGCGCGGCCACCTCCCCGCCGGCAACCACGTAGTCCCCCAGCGAGACCTCCTCGTCGACAAGGTGGTCCGAGACTCGCTGATCGACGCCCTCGTAGCGACCACAAACGAGCGTCACGCGGTCGAGGACGGACCATCGCTCGAGGTCCTCTTGCTTCATGGGATGACCCGCAGGACCAAAGAGGATTCGGTGGCTGTCTCGCAGTGGATCGAGGGCCCGAGCCAGAGGCTCAACCATCATCACCATTCCTGCTCCTCCGCCAAAGGGCGCGTCGTCCAGCTGGCGGTAGGCACCGAGGCCGTATGACCTCAGATCGACCACCGTCACATCGATGCTCCCGTCCTCTATAGCACGGCGAACGATCGAGACCCGCAGGGGCGACTCGAAGAATGCCGGAAATGCGGTTATGACTGTGAATCTCACTGGGTCGTGGGGTCTGGGACGCCTTTAGGGTATCCTCGCCGCGCGGTCGAGAGGCTGTCGTGGGGGATACAGATTTCAGCAGCGCCGACCCTTGGGGGATACCCGTCGAGGAAGTAGAGCTCGAGGCGCCAGAAGAGACAACAACTGAGCCGGCGGAGGCCGAGGAGATCGCCGCGGTCGAGGAGGTGGAGCCAATCACTCCTGCGGACGAAGCGACCGCGGCCGATGCCTCTGAGAATGCCGTAGAAGAGGCTCCCTCTGAGACGGTTGAAACCGAACCCGACTTTGAGCCCGAGCCTCCGGCCGCCGAGGCGAAGACCGAGGTGGAGCGGGACGAGACGATCTCCGCCGACGAAGGCGAAGCCCCGGTCGCCGAGAGCGAGCTCAAGGCCCTGTCAATACCCGAAGTGACCTCTGTGGCCGACGAAGACGAGCCCGGCGCCGACGAACCTCCGGCTTGGGAGCCGGACGAGGTTCCTCCCGAGACCAAGGCCCGGGGCTTCTCGCAAATGCTCGCCGCGGCTCTCTCGTCGATTCGGCGCGAAGAGCCAGCCGAGGAGGGCGAAAGGCCGACTCAGGAGCCGACCACGGGGGTCGCCGAGGCCGCCGGAGAAGACGTGCTCGATGAGAATCCGCCCTGGATGATCGAGGACGCAGCTTCGGTGAGCGAAGTGGCTCCAGCGGAACCTGAACTGGATCCTTGGGCCCCAGCAGCCAGGCAGGCGGCCGCAGAGCCTGCCGCCGAGGCCCCCGAGCCGGCCCAAGAACCAGCCGAGGAGACCCCCGAGCCAGTCGAAGAACCCATCGCCGAGGCCGCCGAGCCGGTC
>JBHICV010000144.1:0-5890 GCA_046759765.1 Acidimicrobiia bacterium | reverse complement strand
TGCTGAACGCGATTCTTCTCGCGGCCCTCTTGGCCCAGATCGGCGCAGCCACCGTCGTCGGGGTGCTGGCACAGCGATGGTTCGGCAACCTCGGCATCACCCTGGCGTCGATCGCGCTGACTCTGTTGCTCTTCGTCTATGGAGAGGCGATTCCCAAGACCTACGCCGTCCAGCATCCGGATCGGGTAGCGCTGAGGATGGGCAGACCCATCGGGGTGCTGGAGCGGCTCCTGCGACCGATCGTGTCCGGCTTGGTGTGGATCGCCGATCTTCAGCTTCCGGGCAAAGGGATTACGACACCGACAGTGACGGAGGACGAGCTGCGGCGGCTGGCTTCGCATGCCGCGGTCGAAGGCGAGATCACCGAGGACGACCGCACTCTTATCGAGCGGGCGTTCCGGTTCGGCGACCAGCGCGCCGACGACATCATGGTGCCGCGACCCGACATAGTGGCTGTGGCTGCCGGTACCTCGACGGACGAGGCCCTCGACGTGGCGGTGGCTACCGGCCATCGCAGACTGCCCGTCTTTGAAGGGACGATCGAGAACATCACCGGGGTGATCAAGCTGAGGGAGTTGGTCCGAGCCCGTGACGAGGGAGTGGAGTCCGTGGACGAGATCGCCGACCCGCCCCTGGTCGTGCCGGAGTCGAAGCGGGTCATCGATCTGCTGGAGGATATGCAACGGTCGGGCAAGCACATGGCCGTGGTCGTCGACGAGTACGGAGGCACGGCCGGGCTGGTCACCGTCGAGGATGTGGCGGAGGAGTTGTTGGGGACCATCAGCGAGGAAGGAGAGGCGCCGCAGGTGATCCCGGTAGGGGAGAACCACTGGATCATCAGCGCCGCCCTGCCCGCCTCCGACTTTGCTGACTTGATCGGCGCGGAGCTGCCCGAGGGCGACTACATGACGGTGGCGGGCCTGATGATGAGTGAAGCCGGCGAGGTGCTTCAGATCGGCGACGCCGTCCACGTCTGCGGGAGACGGCTGGTAGTGGCGGCCGCCCGCCGGCGCCGGATCACCCAGGTCGAGATCCTCCCTCCGAGTTAGGGTCCGAGCGTGGACTCTGAGGTACTCTCGATCGCAACCGGTGGTCGGCGTGCATTAGTCGATCTCACCGATGAGGTAGCTGGTTTCGTGGCGGGTAAGGGGGACGGCCTGCTGTCTGTGTTTGTCCCTCACGCCACCGCGGCCCTGGTCCTGATGGAGACCGGCGCGGGAAGCGAGAGCGACTTCCTCGATGCCGTCGATAGTGTGCTTCCTCGCGACGACCGCTGGCGGCATAGCCACGGCTCCGAGGGCCACGGGGCGGACCACCTGGTGCCGGCCCTGCTGAGCTCGAGCCTGACTATCCCCGTTGTGGACGGACGCATGACGCTGGGCACCTGGCAGTCGGTCGTGCTGGTCGACACCAACGTCGACAACCCTCGCCGCTCGGTGCGGCTCTCGTTCCTGCCAGGCTGAGGCGGTCCGTGGGTTTCGTGTCAATCCACGCGTCGCTTTCCGACGCGTCCATTGTCAGGAACGCATCTGGAAACGATTCCAGGCTGGGTTACGGCAGCAAGAGCTCCTCGCCTGGGTAGATCAAGTCCGGGTCGCCCGAGCGGAGGCGGTCCCGGTTCAGCTCGATCAGCTCCAACCAGTAAGGGACGATTTGGCTGCTCGTCGGCTTGCCTCCTGTCTCCGCCCGGACCTGCCGGCAGGCGATCCGCCACAGGTTGTCGCCCTTGACGACCACGTAAGTGTCACCCGGAGCGGGAGAGGTCACACCTGGCAATGCAGGGATAATCGCCGGATTGTCAGGCGGCTCCCGCGTCTCCGTTTCGTCCTTCTCCGGACCCGCCGGGACCGGCACATAAGGAGGGAGAATCTCAATCGGCAAAGCTGCCGGCGGTGATGCCCAAGCCGGCACCGACGGCGCCACCGGCGCTATCGCAATCGCCAGCACCAGCGTCCGATCCAGGAGGTGACGCACGAACGGAACCATCAGCCTGCGAGCCACCAGCCCGAACCGGGTTCCCCGCCGTATCGACGCCAGCCCGGCTACCAATACCGACAGTGCGATCCAGTAGGCGAGCGCCAGGCCGGTCCACCGCAACCCCAGCATCAGCACCTCCTCAATGCGGGCGGTGGCCAGCCAACCGGCAACGTCGCTCAAACGCGGCGAAGGGCCAAGGCGATGAAGAACTAACAACGCGACGAGATTCGCCGCGGCTATGCCAAAGAGTCCCACCCCCATACGTTAGCCACCTAGACCAACACTGTCTATCGCTATCTAGCACAAACTTACGATAGACGGCCCGCGTCGGCGCGACGGTCGAGTCCGGTACGATGGCGGTCCCGAAGAGGAGTTTGAGGCGTGCTGGTTCAGATCGGCGTCTGCGACGTTGAGCGTGAATTGGAGATCGAGATCGACGACGAGGGCGCCTTCTCGCAGGGACTCGAGGCCGCGCTAGCCGGAGACGCGACCATCCTCTGGTACAAGGACATCAAAGGCCGAAAGGTAGGGATACCCGTGCGTTCAATCGCCTACGTGGCGATTGAAGTGCAGGAGAGCGAGGTCAGCGTCGGTTTCGGCTAGCTGGCGCGGCGCCGTCGTTCGGCCAGCCAGCGCTTGCGCAGTCGCCGGCGTTCATCTTCGGCATATCCGCCCCAGACACCGGCCTCCTGGTTGGCCTCGAAGGCATACTGCAGGCACTCCTCGCGCACTGTGCATTCGGCACAGATGGCCTTGGCTTCTGCGATGTGTCGCAGCGCCAGACCCGTTGTGCCAATGGGAAAGAACAGCTCCGGCTCCGAATCGCGGCAGGCCGCGACCTCGCGCCAGTCAGTGGTTACGGTCAACAAAGCGGCTTCTCCGGACGTTTCAGGTTGTGATTTCGTTCACAAAGGTCGACAAAACATAACGCTGGTCGGGCGTTTATGCAAGCGTTTCTTTTCCCGTTCTCGCTTTGATAGAACGAGAATGCGCTGATCTGACAGAGGAGGCGCCGTGACGATCGCCGATGAACTCCAGGCCGAGCTCGAGGACGCCATGCGGGCCAAGGACCGGGCTCGGCTCGATGTAATTCGCCAGGTCCGGACCGAGGCGTCTATCCGTGCTTCGGCTCCGGGATTCTTCGGGGAAGTTGACGACGATCTCTACCAAGAGGTCATCTCCTCTTATGTCAAGAAGATGAGCAAGGCCCGCGCGGAGTACGAGGCGCTCGGAGAAGCAGGCGCGGAGATGGCCGAGAAGCTCGCCTTCGAGGTGTCTTACTTGGATCGTTGGCTCCCCCAAATGCAAGATGAGGAAGAGACCCGCGCCTTGGTGCGCGGAGCCATCTCCGAGCTAGGAGTCGAGGATCCGAAACAGGCCGGACGGGTCATCGGGCACCTCATGAAGGCACATCCGGGAGAGCTGGACGGCGGCCTCGTGAATCGCTTGGTGCGAGAGGAGCTGGCTGGCGAGTGAAGCTACCTCGCTACGAGCCAATGCTGGCCACCCGCTGGCCGCGTCCCTTCACCGATCCCGAGTGGTGGTTCGAGGTCAAATGGGACGGCGTCCGTGTTCTGCTGTTCTGGGATGGATCCGAGGTCGAGCTGCGCAGTCGGCGAGGCCGGGATGTGACCGAGGTCTATCCGGAGGTCAGCTTGGTCAGGTTGGCGCGGCCTGCGATTCTCGACGGCGAGATCGTGGCCTTCGATCCGGAAGGTCGGCCCTCCTTCGAGCTGCTCCAGTCCCGGATGAACCTCACCGGCGAGCGTCGAGTGGCCGACGCCGCCCGCTCGGTCTCGGTGTCGATGGTCGCTTTCGACCTGCTCTTCGACGACGAGGACTTGACGAGAAAGCCATTGGAGACTCGCCTCGAGCGGCTCGACTCGCTGGACCTGCCCGAAACGCTGATCCGATCCGACCGCGTCGCGACTGACGGAGAAGCCCTTTTCGACGCGGTAAAGGAACGCCGGCTGGAGGGCATGGTCGGAAAGCGCCTCGGCTCGGCCTATCGGCCAGGCGTGAGATCCTCGGATTGGCGCAAGGTCGCCGCCGTCCAGCGGGTCAAGGCGGTGGTGGGCGGATTCCTCCCCGGCGAAGGGGGCCGGACGACGACGTTCAGCTCGCTCCTGCTTGGCCTCTGGGTGGGAGACACGCTGCGCTGGATCGGATCGGTGGGCACCGGCTTCGACAACGCCTCGCTGCGAGCGATCCGCCAGACGCTCGATCAGCTGGAGACAGCCACGTCGCCATTTCTAGCTCCTGAGGAGCTTCCGCCCCAGGCGACCTGGGTGACACCGAGCCTCGTCGCCGATGTCGAGTTCAAGCAGTGGACAAAAGCGGGGAGGCTGCGGGCGCCGTCATTCAAGGGCTTCACGCTGGACCCGCTCGAAGACGTCACCTGGGCGGCAGAGGGCCCGGACGAGGAACAGGAACATCTAGCTACGTAGATATAGACTGAGGGAATGACGTGGACTCTCGCTGGCTCTGCGCATGCCGAAGAGCTGGCTGCGATCTGCGGTGGCCTGGCCGATCCCAAGCGGGTGAGGCTGCTGGCCGCGCTACGGGAGGGCGAACACTCGGTCGGAGACCTTGCTGAGCTGATCGGTGCTACCCAGCCCAGCGTGTCGCACCATCTCGGCGTGTTGCGGTCCAAGAGGATGGTCACGGTGCGGCGAAGCGGGACCAGGGCTTACTACGAGGTGCCCGATCCCCGGATTACGAACGCGCTCGACTCGCTCTACGGACTGCTAACGGGGGAGGAGGCGCCTCCGGCGCCTCGGCCTCGGGCGGGTCCGCCGGCGCCGCCGCCACCGCGGCCCAGCTGAGTTAGCTCGCCTCGCGCTTGGCCTTGGTGGCTTCCACGGAGGCCTTGAGAGCCTCGAGCAGGTCGACCACCTTGGTCGGCTCAGGCATCTCCGGCGCCACGATCTCCTCGCCGTCGATCTTCTTGCGAGCCAGCTCCTCGATGTTCTCTCGGGTCTCGTCGTGCCACTCGTCTGCGTCGAAAGGCGAGGTGAGGTTGTCGATGATCATCTCGGCCATCTCGACTTCCTCGTCTCGTACCTCGATCTCCTCGTCGAGCTCCTCAAACGAGGCTTCCCGGAGCTCGTCCGGCCAATGCATCGTCTCGAGGACCAGGAGCCCGTCGGCGGTCCGCAGGGTGGCCAGGTGCTGTCTTTCGCGCAGCGCCACCCGGGCGATGCCGACCCGTCCCTTGTCCTTGAGCGCCTCGGACAGGATCCGGTAGGCCTTGACCCCGGTCTTCTCCGGGGCCAGGTAGTAGGACTTGCGGTAGTAGAGAGGGTCTATCTCCGACTCATCGACGAACTGCACGACGTCGACCAGCTTGGCCGTCCCCTTGGCGTTGGCGGCGCTCAGCTCGTCATCCGTGAACACCACATACCGGCCTTTCTCGAACTCGTAGCCGCGGACCATGTCCTCCCAGGCCACCTCCTCACCGTCCGCCTCGCTGACCCGCTTGTAGCGAACGGGGGTGTGGTCAGAGCCCCTAAGCAGGCGGAATTTGGGCTTGCGGTCCTCGGTGGCGGTGTACAGGGCAACCGGGATCGTGACCAGGCCAAAGCTGACGGCGCCCTTCCATATAGGTCTCATGGTCGCGAATTCTAAGGGAATTCCCCGGGCCCTATGGCGCCCTCGGCAGGATTCGAACCTGCGCTCCCGGCTCCGGAGGCCGGTGCTCTATCCCCTGAGCTACGAGGGCAGGGAGGGAGCAGTGTACCAGCGGGGGTCTTCGGCCCTCCCGGCGACGATGGCGCCTTTCGGTACCATCGTCCGACCACTCGAGTGAGGCGGATTGTTTCCTCAGGCCATCGTCGACGCGCTCCGCGCGGCCCTGCTGTCTGCCGCCGCTGCCGACGATCTCCCGGATCTGGCCGGGATCGACATTGAGGTC
>JBHICV010000143.1:0-6002 GCA_046759765.1 Acidimicrobiia bacterium | reverse complement strand
GCCGATAGCTCCAGTTCACGATCGTGACCGGTCCGGTCAGCATGCCTTTCACCGGTTTGGAACTCGCCTCCTGGGCGACCTTCCAGGCCCGCACGGTCATCGGGAAGGTGATGGTCGGAGGTGCTGCCAAGATGGGGGGTCGGGTGCAGCGGCTGCCGTAAGAGACCACCCAGCCGTGGCGGGTTCGCAGAAACCCATCCATATGCTCGGCGAAGTATTCCACCATGTCGCTGCGCTCGAACTCGCCGTGGACGAGGACATCCAGACCGATGTTCTCCTGCCACTCGATGGCCTGTTTGATTAGCTCATCGATCTCGGCCTCATATCCCGCCTGGTCGAGCTCGCCGCGCTGGTAGCGGCCGCGGAGTCTCCGCACGGCCGCCGTCTGCGGCAGGCTTCCGGTGGTGGTCGTCGGCAGCCTGGGAAGATTCAGGTCGGACTGAGCTTCTCGGCGGACGTGCCGGTTGGCACGGTGGTATTGCTCCCCCGGAGTTGGGAACTCCGGCACTTGGACCGGCGTGAAGGACGGCTTTTTGCCCCGCCCGAAGGCATCGGCCCAGGCGCGCAGCTTGGCTGCTTTCTCCCGGGCGAACTGGAACCCCGCCGGTAGCTCCTCACCCTCGACTGTGTAGGGCAGAAACATCAACGAGGTCGAAGGAGCGAGGAAGACCGTCTGGCCGTCCAAAGCCGGCTTGTTCAATACCTCTTCGGCCACGGCATCCGGATCGTCGGGCCACACCGACCGCCCGTCCATGACAGAGATGAGAGATCGCTCCCGTCCCCGTATCGCCTCTTCGTAATCCTCCAGATGGTCGCCAGGAATCTGCACGGTCAGTCCGTGGTCTGCCAGCCAGCGGGCGACCTTTGGGGTGGCCCGACCGAACTGAACCGAGACCAATGCGTTGAGGTCGGAAGGCACGTCCCGGTAGGCGGAGTGGAAAAGGGCCGGGTCAAAGTCGCCGGTCAGCCCGAGACAGGGCTCGTCGAGTTGTACCTCGAAGCGTGACCCGGCGCCGCGGTTCGTGAGCCACTCCCAGAGCGCCTGAGCAGCCTGAGCCGCCGTCAGGTGAAGAGCTCCGTTTACCCGGGCCAGCTTGGCCAGCGAATACGGTCCCAGGACGACCCAAGTCGTACCGTCGACCGGTTCTCGCCACGCAAGAACCTCGAACTGAGGCGGTCCGTGATCGAGCTCGGGAACCACGAAGTGGTAGTTGGTGTCAAACCACTTTGTCATTTCCCAGGCCTCGTGCTCCGGGGTACCCCGAGCGAGGCCGCTGAGAGTGTCGAACGCATCCTCGGTCTGAGCCCATTCCGGAACCAGCCCCAGCATCAGCGTCGTCTCGAGCGTCTGGTCGTACAAGAAGAAGTCGTCGGTGGCCGCCCCCACCAAGTCCCTCTGCTCGGCAAGGTGATCGGCGCGCAGCGCGGCAACTGTGGTTTGAAACTCGTCCGCGGTTATCCGCCTTGACCAGCGACCCTCGAGCGCTCGCTTGAGCTCACGGTTCGGGCCAATGCGCGGGTATCCGACGAGATGCGGCAGGAAAGTTGGCTTCGCCATGGCATTGCTCCCTCTGTCTCGACGCGCTGATGAGCGCCCCGAGCGGGAGCTCCGCTCGACGGCTACTCATCGATCAGGCTTTGGCACCTTTCTCCTTCGAGAGGTTGCCGCGGCTTCGTAGGGCCTGTCCCTCCACCGCTCTTGATGAGCGCGTATTGCCTAAAGACCTTACCACGCACCGTGAGGAGCAAACACCGATCAGTCGGAGGACGCTCCGACCTCGGCCGCTCGAGACTCGAGGTAAGCGCGCTCGACCTCGTTGGGTACCAGATCCAACGCACGCAGATACGCCTGGTAGGCCTCGGACGGGTGCCCTGCCCGCCGATGGAGATCGGCCACGGCGGCGTGATAGGCGTGGTAAGCGTCGAGAGTGTCAGAGAGGGGATCCAGTAGGGCCAACCCGACGGCAGGACCATCGGCCATGGCAACAGCCACCGCTCTGTTGAGCTCTACTACCGGCGACCCGGTTAGCTCTACGAGACGCCCATATACCAGCGCGATCTGAGACCAGTCTGTGTCGTCGGATGTAGCAGCCTGGCAGTGGAGAGCTGCTATCGCTCCTTCTAGGGCATAGCGGGAGGCGGGATCTCGACGCAGCGCTTCTTCAACCAGCGCGGTTCCCTCCGCGATCATCTCCCGATCCCACAGGGAGCGGTCCTGGGCCTCGAGCAGTATCAGCTCGCCATGTTCACCGAGGCGAGCTGGCCGTCGGGAGTCGTGCAGCAGCATCAGGCCGAGAAGCCCCAGAACATCAGGGTCGTCCGGCATCAGCAAGGCCAGAACTCTCCCCAGCCGAATGGCCTCCTCAGCCAGGTCAGGTCGTGTGAGATCCGCGCCACGATGAGCTTCGTAGCCCTCGTTGAAGATCAGATACACAACCGCCAGCACCGCTCGCTTGCGATCAGGAAGCTGGTGGTCGGGAGGCATTCGGAAAGGAATTCCGGCAGCTCGTATTTTCCGCTTGGCTCGGACGAGACGCTGCGCCATTGTCGGCTCCGGAACCAGAAAGGCCGACGCGATCTCCGGCGTCGTGAGACCCCCCAGGGAGCGCAGAGTGAGTGCCACCTGGGCCTCGGTGGAAAGGGCCGGGTGGCAACACATGAACATGAGCTGCAGTCGCTCGTCGGGAAACGTATCGTGCTCCTCTGCCTCGACGGCCTGCTGGAGTGAAGCCAGTTCCGCCGCCTCCGCCTCTCGTCGCGCCGAGCGCTGAGCCCTGCGGAGGCGATCGATTGCCTTGCGGCGAGCCGTGGTAGTCAGCCAGGCGCCCGGCCGGTCGGGCATGCCTTTCTTGGGCCATGTCTTCAGCGCGGCTTCGTACGCATCCTGGAGCGCGTCTTCGGCCAGGTCGAAGTCACGGGTGGTATGGACCAGGCTGGCAAGGACCGCGGCCGACTCGCTGCGGACGACCGCTTCGATGTCGGCGCGGTCCTCTGACACCTACTCGAACTCGATGATCGGGCGCACCTCGATCGAACCGTGCCTGGCGCCGGGAATACCTGCCGCGGCCACGAGCGCCGTGTCGAGATCTTGGGCCTCGATCAGATAGAAGCCGCCCAGCTGCTCCTTCGTCTCCGCAAAGGGCCCGTCAGTGGTGAGGACCTCGTCTTCGCGGACCCGGACAGTGGTGGCAGTGGCAGTCGGCATCAAGGCTTCGCCGCCCGCGTTGATGCCCTGGGAGGTGATTCGGTTGGTGTACTCGAAGTAGTCCTTGAACACCTGGTCGGCTTCAGGCGTTCCCGGCTGCGGCTCGTTGGCCTCCTGCGTGTAGATCAGAAGTGCGTACTTCATAACTGCATCCTTCCTGGCAGCGACTCTCGCCGCCCTACCATATCGACGCTGGAGAAGGCGCCCTCTCGACAGGCTCTTTATCGCTCCAAGCCGGCTACCAGCTCCACCTTGTTGCCCTCGTTTTGGAGAGAAGGCCATGTCCCCGCAATGCCGAGTGCCTCGTCCCAGGAATCGGTCTCGAGGACGATGAAACCGCCCAGAAGGTCTTTCGTCTCCGCGTACGGGCCGTCTGTGATCATTCGTTCTCCCCGGCGGTTCTCGATCGTGGCGGCCTTGCGTGGCCAAGACAGCTCCTCGCCGCCGGCGAGCACACCACGGGGGGCGAGCTCCGCGAACCACTTCTCGTGCTCGGCTATGAACGCCTTCTGCTGTTCGTCGCTCATCGCCTCCCACTCGGCCGCTCGGTCCGGATCGACGTAGGTGAACATGACATAACGCATTTCGGGCTCCTTTCACTCGAGGTTACTTACGCACTAACCCGACGCTCTGGGCTCGGCGTGATCGACGTTTGGCACCGGGGCCGTAAACGTCTGTGTAGCTGCCGTCGGAGGAGGCAGGATGAGCGGTTTAGTCATCTCGGGCGTGAGTCGAATTACCTATGGACAAGATGCCGCCTGTCGGTAGGGTGTCTGCGGAAGGCATGGGACTCCAGGGAGGCCTAAATGCCTGTTTTTCAAGGGACAATGCGTTTGGAGAACGATCCGGACGCACGACTCCAATCGCTCCTCACCCTTGACGAGGACCGTCTGATCCTGGCCGCCAGCGGGCAGGAACTCGGCGCATGGAGTGTCGAGGACCTCTCCTTCACGCGGGAGGGCGACGATATTCGGATCGAGGTGGAAGACCAGGCAGTGGTCTTCACCACCAACTACGCCGACCGCCTGACCGAGGCGGTGGGCCTGGCTGCGCCCAAGCAGAAAGCCCGTCGCAGCAAAAGGGACCGCAAGAAGGGCGAGGCGCCGGCCCCTAAACCGGAGAAGGTGAAGCGGGAGCCGAGGTTCAACCTTTCGGACGTCCCGTTCAAGACTCGAATCGTGGTCGGCGGTGGGCTTGTGCTGCTTCTTACGTTCGTCTTCCTTCCCACCCTTCTTATGACGCTGCTCGCGTTGGTGGGAACGGTGGGGGTCCTGCTTGGCATCACCGCGATTATGGAGCCCACCGTGGCGGCCCGCCTACCGACGCAGTGGCCCCCCCAGCGCGTTCTGATTGCGGGACTCACGCTGATGGTGGTCGGCCTAGTCGTCGGTATCATTCGCTAGACACCCCCGCTCGCCCTTTCCCCTTTCCCTACCTCGCTCCACCATAAGTAACTAGTCACCGCGCTCACCGGGGTTATAGGCCTCGGATCTCGCGCTCTGAGTGGGTAGATTCTCACTCTAAGTAGCTGCAGACCGCGGTAGGGGGGCGGTGAGGGGTTAGAGGAGTGCGGAAGCTGAGGCAATCCGGCGACGAAGAACGGGGCGCGGCGCTCATCGAGATGGCGCTCGCGTTGCCGCTATTGGTATTGGTCCTGGTGGGTATGGCGGAGTTCGGAGTCGCCTTCCGGGACTGGCTTTCAATCACCACCGCCACCCGAGAGGGCATACGTGTCGGCTCGGCGGCGGGTAACGACATCAATGCCGACTGCCTCATCCTCGAGGCGGCCGGCGGCGCGCTTGTTTCGGTGCCCGTTGGCAACATCCAGGAGCTCTGGATTTTCAAGGCTGACTCCAACGGCAACCCCACCGGTCAGCGCAACATCTATCGGCCGGCCAATCCTTCGGATCCGCCGGCGCTGCTGCAGTGCAACGGCGGCTGGTACTCGGTCTCGAACAACTGGCCATCCGTGAACCGCAACGTCCAGACCGGGAACCTGGACATCATGGGAGTTCGGGTTACTTTCCGGCACAACTGGATCACTCAGTTCGGTCAGTGGGTCGGAAGTGAGGTCTGGACGGATGACGCAATCATGCGCCTAGAGCCCCAGGTCTTTGGGCCGTGATGACGGACCGCTGGCCCGCCCTACTCGCCAGGGCGCCAGACCAACCTCACGAAACATCGACTGAGCGCCCTCGCCTTGCGGATGACCGCGGAGCTGCCCTTCCTCTGATCGCCGGCGCCATGTTCTTTCTCCTTGGAGTAGCAGCTTTTGGTGTCGACCTGGGCTGGCTGTATGTGAACTCGCTCCGGATCCAGCGAACCGCCGATGCAGCCGCTCTCGCCGGCGTCATACACATGCCCAGCTTCTTCACTGTGGCGGAACAGACCGCGTGGGACATAGCGGGCGACAACGGATACCCGAGCGGTGTGACCGTCACGGCGGTTACCGGCGAACCTCATCAGCTTCACGTCCGAGTGGTTGACAACGTCGGCACCTTCTTCCTGCGGGTCTTCGGCATGGACAACGTGACGATCGCCCGCGAATCGGTTGCTGAATACGTGCTTCCTCTGCAGCTAGGGAGCCCTGACAACTCGTTCGGGCTCGGCTACCTCCCGGGAGGGGACGAGTTCTGGGCGGCGATCCAGGGTCCCTATACCAAGAAGGAGCACGGCGACCCGTTTGCCACCCGGTGCGTGCTTTCCTTCAATGACAACAACTGCGGCTCGGGTGGGACCTCGAACAACGAGTACCGATCACGCGGCTATTACTACGGGATCGAGATTCCGCTTGGCT
>JBHICV010000142.1:0-6048 GCA_046759765.1 Acidimicrobiia bacterium | reverse complement strand
ATAAGGGTGCCGCTCCAGACCATGGTCCAGCCAAGGATCCTCAAAGCCCGCATTCGCCCGCTATCAGGCTAACGGTCTCCGGCCGTCACGGAAAGTGGTAAAGCCAACACTCTCTGTCGAACAACCCAGGACGCCCCCATCCAGATCCGAGGCCACCACCTGGCTCCGTGAGACCGCGAAGTTTGCCTATCGGACCCATCCGACGCGCTTAGCGGCGCACCGTTACCCTGGCATCTCGTCAAGGCGCGGGCAGTGGGAGGTGTCATGGCGGAAACGGTGGAACGCGCAGAACCGGGGCGAGCCCAAACTGGTCTCGACTCTTTCTTTAAGCTCAGCGAGCGAGGAACTTCGGTAGGAACGGAGATCCGAGCCGGGGTCACCACGTTCCTGGTGATGGCCTACATCATCTTCGTCAATCCGAGCATCCTTGCGGCCGCCGGTCTCGACCCGGCCTCGGTCGCCGCGGGCACCGCGCTGGTGGCAGGCGCGCTGAGCATCGCCATGGGCGTGGTAGCCAATTATCCATTGGCGTTGGCGGCGGGGCTGGGTCTCAACGGGGCAGTGGCCTTCGGGTTGGTGCTCGGTGACGGATTGACACCCGCCGGAGCGATGGGCGTGATCGTCTGGGAGGGCGTGATCGTCACCGTACTGGTCGTGGTGGGCCTGCGCGAGGCGGTGATGCAGGCAGTGCCGTTGAGCCTGAAGCGGGCTATTGCTGTCGGGATCGGGCTCTTCATCCTGTTCATCGGCTTCGTCAACGGCGGCCTGATTCGTCAGCCGGAGGGCGAGGGTCCGGTACCGGTCGAGTTCGTCTTCCCCAACACGTCGTTTGCGGCGCTGACGCTGATTGGGCTTTTGATCACGATCGTGCTCTATACACGAAAAGTGCCCGGCGCCCTGGTGATCAGCATCCTGCTCACCGCCGCGATCGGCCTCATCATGGGGGTGACGACTATCCCCGACAACGTGGCAGTGACACCCACATTTGCAGGGTTGCCCGGGTTTGACCTGGGGAACGTCTTCAGCATCTTGGGTGGATTGGCAGCGCTGTTGACGATCTTCAGCTTCCTGCTGACCGACTTCTTCGACACCATGGGAACCGCGACGGGCATAGTGGAGCAAGCTGGGTTGACAGACGAAAAGGGACGCATCCCCGGTGTGGGAAGGCTTCTGTTTGTGGACTCGCTCGGCGCCGCCGCGGGGGGCGCCGTCGGAGTCAGCTCGAACACCAGTTACATCGAGAGCGCCGCCGGGGTGGCGGAAGGAGGAAGAAGCGGCCTGACCGCGGTGGTCGTCGGAGTCCTTTTCCTGATTGGAATCTTCGTCTCCCCGCTGGCCGCCATAATTCCGTTCGCGGCAACGGCGCCGGTGCTGATCCTGGTTGGTTTCCTGCTGGCTGCCCAAATGAGGGACATCGACTTCAGGGACGTGGAGGAGGGATTACCGGCGCTGCTCACGATCGTCCTCATGCCACTGACTTTCAGCATCACAGTTGGCATCGGTGCCGGCTTCGTCACCCATGTCCTGATCAAGGTGGTCAAGGGTAAGGCGCGCCAGATACATGTGCTCATGTGGGTAGTGGCGTTGGCTTTCGTCGTTTACTTTGCCCAGGCACTGCTCGGACAAGCCATCTCAGCCTGATGCCAAGTGGGGCGCCGCCTCGCAGGTGGCGCCCCCCGGCTCTGGGAACGGTCTCCGAGCCGAGATAGCTCGTTCCTGTCAATCGGGGCGTCGGATAGCGACGCGTCCATTGACGCGAACGGTCAACTCACGTGCTCATCGACCTCTGCCAAATACCCGGCCCTAGCCTCATCGCTCACGAAAGCCGCCTCGAAAGAGTTGCGGGCGACGGTAGCCAACTCCTCCCGGCTGAGGCCGAGAGCCTCCGCCGTCTTCACGTAGTTGTCACCCACGTAGCCGCCGAAATAGGAAGGGTCGTCCGAGTTGATCGAGACCTTCGCAGCCTGTCTGAGAAGGTCCGCGAGGATGTGATCCTCGAGCCGGTCGAAGGCTCTCAGCCGGACATTCGAGATCGGACACATTGTCAAAGGGATCTCGTCGGCGACGAGGCGCTGCAACAGAACTTCGTCCTCGGCCGCCCGGACTCCATGATCAATTCGCTCAGCCCCGAGGGTGTCAAGGGCTCCGGCGACATAAGACGGAGGACCCTCCTCGCCGGCATGTGCCACCGCCCGCAGACCCTCCTGGAGAGCAAGACGAAAGGCTTCCTCGAACTTTTCGGGCGGGTTGCCGATCTCAGAGGAGTCGAGTCCCACACCGATGAACCAGTCACGGAATGGCATGGCTTCCCGCAGCGTGGCCACGGCCTGGTCGCCCGAAAGGTGCCGGAGGAAGCAAAGGATCAGGTCGGAAGAGATCCCAAACTCCTCCTCCGCGTCTGTCTGCGCCTGGTGAAAGCCCGGCATGAACACATCGAATCCGAACCCACGCTCCGTATGGATCTGAGGATCGAAGAAGATCTCGGCGCGGCGGACGCCGTCGGCAGCAGCTCGCTCGAGGTAGGCCAACATCAGGTCGTAGAAGTCGCGCTCGGTCTGCACGACCTGCGCGCCTTGGTAGTAGATGTCCAAGAACGACTGGAGGTTGGTGAACTCGTAGGCGGCGCGCACCTCATCTACTGACGAGTAGCCGAGCGCGATATCGTTGCGGCGAGCGAGCTCGAATGTCAGTTCCGGCTCGAGCGTCCCTTCGATATGGACGTGCAGCTCAGCTTTCGGCAGGCCCCTACAAAACTGTTCTAAGTCGGTCACCTTGGCGAACGATTCAAGCGCCCTCAGACGACTCATGTGACGAAAACGGCTGGTCCGGTTAACGGAATTCAGCTCATCGGCCGACGGTTTGGGCTATAACGGCTCGTCTCCCAGCCCTTAGATCATGCTCAGAGACCGCAACGTCGCCCTAGTCGCCGGCGCCCGCTTCATCTCCCGAACGGGCGGCGAGGCCGCCTTCTTCGTCGGCCTGTGGGGAAAGGCGGCTTTCCAGTTCGACACCACCGCGGGTGAGCTCGCCTTGATGATGGCCGCGTTGAGCATCTCGGTTCTGATTGGATCGGCCCTCTCAGGAGTTCTGATCGACCGGTTCGATCCGCGACGGGTGATGATGGTCGGCGAGATCCTCTTCGTACCGGCCACGCTCTCTGTGCTGCTGGCCAACAACATGGCCGAGCTCACACTCTTCGCCGCTCTGCTCGGATTCTTTCAGGCGCCGGTTTTCACCGCGGTGAACTCGTTCGCGCCCTATCTGACCGATGAACCGGACCGCCTGGAGTGGATCAACTCCCGACTGGAGGCGGCCGGCACGGCCGCCTTCGTCGCCGGACCTGCGCTCGGTGCCCTGATCGTCACCTACGCCAACGTGGACTGGATCTTCGTCGTCGACGCTCTCACCTCGCTTGTCGCCGTCGGGCTCGTCGCGTTCGTGACCGTTCGACCTCTCGAGCGGGAGGCACGCCGTGGCGCTCTCCGCGAGCTCAGGGAGGGCTTCCGCTACTCCTATCGGAGCCGCCAGCTCCGCTTCTACATCCTGCTGGGCACGGCTCTGTGGTTCGCGTTCGGGGCCTTCGGGGCCCTCGAGCCCCTCTTTTATCGAGACGTCCTTGGAGTCGGGATCGAAGCGCTGGGATGGATCAACACGATCTTCGGTGTCGGTCTGGTCTCTGGGTCACTCTTGCTACCCCGGATACCCAAGAGGTTCCACACCGCCCGCGGAGCGGTCCTCTTCTTTGGCCTCAATGCGCTGGGGATTCTCCTGTATGTCGGAACGGATCGGGTCCCTGTGGTTGTGCTCGGGGCGATCGTCTGGGGCGTGCTGATCGGCTTCATGTTCCCGCTCGTCAGAACGCTGATCCATCTCAACTCGCCCGAGCCGCTGATCGGACGGATCACCGGCGTGGTGCAGGTCCACGCCACCACCGCTGAGCTGGTCCCCCTCGCCATCGCTCCCGCCCTGGCGGCGGCTTGGGGCGTTCAGCAAACACTCGTTGCGACCGGAGTGGCCGTTCTCACCGTCGCCGTGGTGGCCTTCCGCGAGGCAGCATCTATCGATCGGCTGCGGGAGAAGCCAGTGCCGCCACCTGAGGGGCTGACGGTGGCCGACGAGCCGATCTCCCCGACACCGTAGGGGTAGGTTGGATCCCGGATGCGTGTCGCGCTGTGCGTCCCTCTCTTGGCAGCGGCCGTGGCTTGCTCATCAGCTGTGCTGGTTCCCGACGGCGTTGGCCAGACCGAGAGCGAAGCTATCGAGCTGATGACCGAAGCCGGCTATGACGTCGCCGTGCAGAATCAAGACGGCGTTCCAGTAGGCCAGGTGATCCGGCAGCAGCCTCAGGCAGGCGCTGAGGCTGACCCGGGCCAGACCACCATCACCTTGGTAGTGACCGTCTCCCCGATCAATACCCTCACCGGCATGGTCCACTTGTTCGGTTCTTTCTCTGGCACAGCCGATGATTGCGCCGGGACCGGCGACTTCAGTGACCTTCGAGCAGGGCTTCCAGTGGTCGTTAGGGACGAAGTGGGGGGCGTACTCGGACAGGGACAGCTCGAACAAGGATCGATCGATGGGGAACGGTGTGACTTCGCCTTCGAGGTCGCGGGCATCCCGTGGGCCATCTCCTACAGCATCGAGGTCGGGGAACGCATCCGGGAACCCTCCGAATACCTTCGGCTTCAAATGGCCCAATGGCACGTCGACTTCAACGTCGGGACGGCATCCGGCTGAGGGCTTACGGACAGGCCTCCACATGCAGGTACCGCTGGCACTCGGCATCGGTGAACGACCGCGTCACCCGCGACTCGGCCAACTCGATCAGCTCGCTCGCCTCGAGAACCAGAACGTGGGTGAAGCCATCCGAGCCGCCGGTAGCCAGGTAACGACCATCGCGGGAGAACTCGACGTCGGTCACCGCACCGTCATGCAGCGCGATTGCCAGAAGATCTGCCCCACTGGCGACATCCCAGATCTGGACGACTCCGTCCGCCGAGCCGGTAGCGAGGCGATTGCCGTCGGGAGAGAATGCGACATCGTTCACGGCCGACCCTGATACTTCGAGTATCTGCCATCGCTGTATCGTCTCCACATCCGCCAACGACCCGTCGGGCGTCCCGACACTCCAAATCTCGACCGCTCCGCCCTCAGTGGCGTAAGCCAGCCGCCTCCCATCAGGACTTACCGTGGCTGACCTAACGGCCGTGGGATTGTTGAATCTACGGAGGGCTCTTCCGGTCGGGACTTCGGAGAGCTGGGCCACGCCATCCTCTCCCGCCGACAGGACGACTTCATCATCTGGAGTGAATTCGGCGGTGTACACATCCACGAAACTTGCGTGGAGGGTGAAAGGGGGCGCACGAGTCGCGAGAAAGCCATACGCCTGGAACTCACCCGGTCGCTCCTCACCGGTGGCGGCGTGCCAAAGAGCAACCGTACCTTCGTCACTGCTGGTAGCGATCCACTCCCCGCCATGACTGAACGCCACGCTCAGTACGGGCTCGAGGTGCGCTTCCAGCGTGTGCACCACCTGACCCGAATCCGCCTCCCAGATCAGCGCGGTGCTATCGGGGCCGGGGCCACCGAGCTGAGATCCGTCGGGGCTGAGAGCCACCCGGCCAGGCCCCCTGCCACCCTCCACTTCGAACAGTTGCTCACCGGAAGGCCAGCGAAACACGCTTACGAGGCCATCCTGGGTTCGTGTGGCCAGGGAGTCGGGGCCAAACGCCACCCCTCCTACGGGGCTCGAGCCGGAGAGCACGAGCAGTTCGCCGCCGCCTTGATCAGATACGTTCCAGATTTTGGCGGTGCCGTCGCGTTGGGTAGTCGCGATTCGTGAGCCGTCAGGACTGAACACCACGTTGTTGATCCCGCGACCTGCTGACACTTCCAGCAATGGCTCTCCGGTCTCCGAGTCCCATAGCCGTGCGGTGCCGTCGTTGCTTCCGGTGGCGATCCGTCGGCCCAAGGGGCCGAAGTTGACGCCGCAGACGGATGCCGCGTGACCCTCGAGCGCCAGTAGCTGCTGTCCGGAGTTCGTGTCCC
>JBHICV010000141.1:0-6051 GCA_046759765.1 Acidimicrobiia bacterium | reverse complement strand
TCCGAATCCGTTGTGAAAGTCTGTGTACGCATTGCCATCGAGATCCACGACACGCGAACCCTGACCCTCCACTATGAAGATGGGGTGAGGATCGTGGGCCTGGAAGGACGAGGCCACGCCACCCGGGAGCACCTGTTTGGCCTGTTGGACGAACTCTCCCGATTTCCGGGTGCGGAGGCGGAGGGACTCCTCCATCGACTTGGTGAGTTCCGCCACTCGGTCCGGATCGACCTTGCTCACTCCGGGCCTCCAGTCAACGAGGCAGGGACCTCAGATTACGCTATTGTTACCACGGCATTCGAGCGATCTGCAACTAATAGCGTGCCTCGCATATCGAATCAGCAACGGAGAGCGGGATTGTCTCGCGATGAGAGACCGGCATGCTGAGGGAACTTCCGGCCGCCCGCCAACGGGAGTCCAGGGTGGCAGTTGACGACAAGGATCTGCAGATCATCGCCGCCCTCCAGATCAACGGGCGCAGGAGCTATGCCGACTTGGCGGAGGAGATCGACCTCGGTCAGGCCGCTATCCGACTCCGCGTGAATCGACTGCTGGAATCGGGGATCGTGGAGATTGTGGGCATCACGGACCCGCTCAGCATCGGTTTCACCGTCCAGGCCATGGTCGGTCTGACGATTGACGGAGATATCGAGGCGCTCAGTGACGAGATCGGCGCCCGTGACTACGCCGTCTACGTCGTCCTCACGTCGGGCCGCTTCGACATGCTCGTCGAGGTACTGTGCTCGGACAACGATCATCTGCTGGAAGTGCTGAGCGACCTGCGGTCGCTTGACGGGGTGTCGTCGGTCGAGGCCCACACGTACCTCCGGCTTACCAAGCAGACCTATGCCTGGGGGATCCCCCCAGACGGGCAACGCCACCCGGACGGCGACCAACCGCTTTAGACGATGGAAGGAGGATCCCCGATGAGCACCAACATCATCCGAATGGTCGAAAAGGACATAGAGCAACCCAACTACGGACCTGAGCCTGCCGAGGGTGCGATCGAGGGCACGCCGCTAGAGAGCACCCACGAGTACTACTCGAAGGACGGCAACACAACCGGTGTCTGGACATGTTCTTCGGGACGAATGCTCGAAGAGAACCATGCTGAGGACGAGTTCGTCACCCTGCTCTCAGGGAAGCTCGGAATCATCGACAACGAGGACGGCCGCGAGGAGATCTTCGGCGCCGGCGACAGCTTCTTCCTGCCGAAGGGGAGCAGCTTGACCTGGGTCGTCTACGAGCCCGTTCGGAAGTTCTACATGACGGCCGAGTGAGAGCCCACAGTGGCGGGTTGGGTTCCTACGCTCAGAGGCGCCGCTAGAGAACTTGACGCTAAGCGCCGAGGCGATTCGTAGCGGCGTGGGACTGATGCCGAAGGAAGATCAACCCGACCGAGCGCGCGTCGTGATCATCGGCGGTGGGGTGAGCGGCTGCAGCGTCGCCTACCACCTAGCCAAGCTCGGCTGGGACGATGTGGTGCTGCTGGAGCGCGACAAGCTGACCTCGGGGACCACCTGGCACGCCGCCGGTCTCATCGTCTCGGGCGGCATGACCACCGAGACCCTGGCGTGGATGACCAAGTACTCACGTGATCTCTATGAGGTTCTCGAGGAGGAGACCGGCCTCTCCACCGGATTTCGCCCGGTCGGCTATCTCCAGACCTCCAGCTCGGACGAGCGTACCCACAAGCTGCGGCGCGAGGCCGACTTCTTGCGGCTGATGGGGATCGAGCGTGAGGAGATCTCGCCCGCTGAGGTCGCCGGCCTGTGGCCACAGATCGACACCAGCTTCGTCACCGCCGGCTTCTACACCGCCAACGAGGGAAGGGCCGACCCGGCGAACGTTGCCATGTCACTCGCCAAAGGAGCGAGGATGGGCGGTGTCCGTATCGTTGAGGACACCCCGGTCACTGGCATCACCCAGCGGGACGGCCGCGTCACCGGCGTCGTCACCCAGCACGGCCCGATCGAAGCCGAGTACGTCGTCAACTGCGGAGGCATGTGGGCCAAACGGATCGGCGCCATGGCGGGGGTGGCGGTGCCGCTGCAGGCGATCGAACACGCCTACCTGATCAGCGAACCGTTCGAGGGAGTCTCACCGGACCTGCCGATCTTCGAGGACCCGGATCGATTCGCCTATTACCGCGAGGAGACCGGTGGCCTCATGGTGGGTCTCTTCGAGCCGGTCTCGGCTCCGTGGTCGCTCGACGAGATCCCGGACGACTTCAGCTTCAGGGAGATCCCGTCCAACTGGGACCGGCTCGGACCATTCCTCGAGGTTGCCATGGAGACGCTCCCCGCGCTGGAACACGTCGGCGTACGCAAGCTTTTCACGGGCCCGGAGAGCTTCACCCCCGACAATGGGTTCTTGGTCGGAGAGTCGCCCGAGCTGATCAACTTCTTCATCGCGGCAGGGTTCAACTCGCTCGGCATCCTCACCGGCGGCGGTGCCGGGTCGGTCATCGCTCACTGGATCGTCGACGGCCTTCCCCCGATCGACGTGACCGATCTGGACCCGGCCCGGCTGTTCCCTTGGCAGACCAACCGCACCTACCTGGCCGAGCGGAGCACGGAATTGCTCGGTCGGCTTCACTCGACCGGGTCGTGGCCGCATTCGCATCCAAAGACGGCGCGTAACGCGCGACGGTCGCCGATTCACGAGCGGCTCGAGGCGGCGGGAGCTCACTTCGGCGAGGCCGCCGGGTGGGAACTGACCGCCTGGTTCGCCCCGGCCGACGCCGAGATCAAGCCCAGGCTCAGCTATAGGCGGCAGGACTGGTTCGACTATCACGCTCAGGAGCACCATGCGGTGCGCAATGGCGTCGCCCTCTTCGACATGTCGGCAATGTCGAAGTTTCTGGTGCAGGGCCCCGACGCCGAGCGAACGTTGAATTGGATCTCGGGCAACAACGTCACCGTGCCCCTCGGACAGTGCGTCTACACCCAGTGGATGAACCAGAACGGAGGGGTGGAGGCCGACCTCACCGTGACTCGCATTGGAGACGACCAGTACCTCGTCGTCGTTGCCGAGTCGTTCCACCGACGTACCGAAGCCATGCTGCGGAGGGCCATAGAGTCGGATTCCCATGTGTCGGTCACCGACGTGACCTCCGGCTACGGGCTGCTCAGCGTGCAGGGGCCCGACTCACGCAACCTACTGAGCAAGATCACGACCGCCGATCTGAGCAACGAGGGCTTCCCCTACTTCACCGCCCAGGAAATCGACCTGCACTACAGCCGCGGCCTTGCGTACCGGCTCAGCTTCGTCGGAGAGCTCGGGTGGGAGCTCTACATCCCGACGGAATTCACCCTTTCCGTATACGACCGGATCGCCGAGGTGGGCGCAGAGTTCGATCTTGTTCATGCCGGGATGGAGACCCTCGAGAGCACCCGCACCGAAGCGGGAAGGAAGGACTACGGCCTCGACATGGAGAACTCGGACACCGCGCTCGAAGCCGGCCTCGGCTTCGCCGTCGACTTCGACAAGCCGGATGGATTCGTAGGCCGCGAAGCCCTCCTCAAACAGCACGAGAACCAGCCGTTGACCTCGCGGCTGCTGTTGTTCCTCCTCGACGATCCCGAGCCGCTCCTCTACGGCGAGGAGCCGATCCTCCTCGAGGGCGAAACCGTGGGATACATCCGGTCCGGCGCCTATGGGCACACGTTGGGCGCCGCCATGGGATACGGCTACGTGGAACACCCTGGAGGCGTGACGGTCGACTTGGTGAAGTCGGGCGACTTCGAGATTCTGGTCGCCGGTGAGCGCTACCCGGCCAAGGCCTCACTTCGCCAGATGTACGACCCCCAGAACGCCCGTGTCCACATGTGACCTCCCCTCAGATCCATGCGGAGCCTCGTGCAAGGGGATGGCACCGGTCACGGCTCGATTCGACCGGTGATCGGCGGCCGGGAAATGGGAGCTGAGGGCTGGGCCGCTCAGGCCCTCGCCGACGCCAAACCGTCGGTCTTCTGGTCGGACCGAGATGATGCTCCACCGGTCGCTCCCGCCCTCAACGGCGACGGTACCGCCGATCTCGCGATTATCGGGGGAGGCTTCACGGGGCTGTGGGCGGCGATTCAGGCGCTCGAGGAGCAGCCCGGGTTGGACGTGGTGGTCCTCGAGGGTGAACGATGCGGATTCGGTGCCAGCTCTCGCAATGGCGGTTTCTGCGACAGCTCGCTGACCCATGGGCTCGAGAACAGCATCTCCCACTGGCCGGCTGACATCAAGACGCTCGTTCGCCTCGGCCGTGACAACCTCAACGGGATCGAAGCTGCCATCGACCGCTATCGGATCGACGCTGATTTTCGTCGAGCCCCAGAGATCGGCGTCGCCACTGCTCCTTGGCATATCGACGTGTTGGAGGACAGCCTGGAGGCTCACCTGTCCGTCGGCGATGACATGGAGTTGCTGGATGCCGAGGGGATGCAGGCCCGGGTGCGTTCGCCCACATATATCGGCGGGCTGGTTCGCCACAACGACACGGCGCTGGTCGATCCCGCTCGGCTGTGCTGGGGGCTGCGGGCCGCAGTCGAGCAGCTCGGCGGAACGGTAATGGAACGGTCACCTGTCACCGCGGTCGAAGCCGAGGAAGGGGTCTTGGTAGTCGAGACGCCCTCCGGCACCGTTCGATCGGACCGGGTGGTGATGGCGACCAATGCCTATACGGGTCCGGTCCGCCGCCCGCGCCGTTACGTGATTCCTGTTTACGACCATGTCTTGATGACCGAACCATTGAACAGCGAGCAGCTCGCCTCGATCGGATGGAAAGAACGCGAGGGCATAGGCGACGTGTCCAACCAATTCCACTATTACCGCCTGACTGAGGATGACCGCGTTCTCTGGGGCGGCTACGACGCCACCTACCACTACGACAATGGCCTCGATCCACGGCACGATCAAAGCGACCGAACCCACGGCATGCTGGCCAGACACTTCTCCCAGACCTTCCCTCAGCTCGAGGGCCTTCGCTTCACCCATCGCTGGGGCGGGCCGATCGGAACGACGACCAACTTCGCCGCGACCTGGGGGACCGCCTACCAGGGACGGCTTGCCTGGGTGGCCGGCTACACCGGCCTCGGCGTGGGAGCTAGCCGGTTCGGTGCCAGGGTGGCGCTGGATCTCGTCTTCGGGCATGCCACCGAACGCACCGATCTCGATATGGTTCGAAACCACCCCTTTCCCTTCCCCCCAGAGCCATTGCGGTGGGCCGGAGTCGCGCTGACCCGAAAGGCCATCCAGCGCGCCGACCGCCGTGGGGGAAAGCGAGGGCTATGGCTCGGCCTGCTCGACCGGTTCGGAGTGGGATTCGACTCATGAGCCTTTCGCCACTTAGTCCTCGGGTGACCCAGCTTCAACGGCGCTCTTGGCCGACGGCCCGTCCAGGCGATATAGCGACGGTACTGTCGCCCGATGGGAAGAAAGCTGATGAGATAGTGTCGGCCCGTGCCTGATAACGCCCACGCTCAACAGGATCCTGGGCTGCCTGATCGCACTGAGGTGCTGGTCATCGGCGGCGGAGTCGTCGGCTGCAGCGTCGCATACCACCTGACCCGACGTGGGATTACCGATGTCATCGTCGTCGAACAGGGAGAGCTGACCGGCGGCACCACCTGGCACGCGGCAGGCCTCGTGTCACAGCTCAAGGCCTCACACAGCCTCACCAAGCTGGCGACGTATTCGGCTCGATTGTTCGAAGAGCTCGAAGACGAGACGGGACAGGCAACCGGCTATCGCACACCCGGTTCGATCTCCGTCGCCGCCGATGCCGAGCGCTGGGAAGAGATCCTGCGCGGTGCCTCCATGGCTATGACCTGCGATGTCGAGACCGAGGTAATCGATCTCGATCGGGCGAGAGAGCTGTTTCCCCTGCTCTATACGGACGACCTGGTCGGTGCCCTGTACATCCCCCGCGACGGAGTGGCATCACCCGTCGATACCACGCTGGCGCTAGCCAAGGGTGCCAAAGCGCGCGGCGCCCGGATCATTGAGGGGGTGGCCGTCGAGAAGCTGGTGACCCACAACGGTGAGGTTGCTGGGGTCGAC
>JBHICV010000140.1:0-6065 GCA_046759765.1 Acidimicrobiia bacterium | reverse complement strand
GGAGGTGCGGGTTCATGACCTGACCTGCGAGCACGATCTCGTCTAACCCGGCGTCGAGGGCTTCCTCAAACTCGGGATGCTCGAACCTGATGAGGAGACTCCGGTCGTCGGGATCGGCGGGGTCCAGGAAGGCGAGGTCGATCCCATCCACCACCCCCTCCGTGGGTGGGAAGGCCCACGCCCGACGCTCCTCGACCGTCCAGGTCACACCGACAGCGTATTCGACCAGGCCAGTACACGCTCGAGACCGCACACCCCGGCAGAAACGACACGCACGGAGGCGTTGACGCCGGGTGGGCTGGATCGAACGGACAACGCGGGCCCGGCGTAGGGCGTAACGTTCCCGACGAGTAAGGCGAGAACCGACTGTGCCCCAGTACTTCGAACTCGACGTGACGTTGCACGGTGTCAAGCCGCCGATATGGCCCCGCTTCCAGATCCGAACCGACGCCACTCCCCCCACACGAGGATCCGGTTAGAAACCTGACAAGAACGAAAGAGGCGCACACGCGCCTAGAGGCCCTCGAACAGCGGAACCTGCAGCTCCGTGATCTCTTTCACGCGGTCGTAGACGTTGAGGACGTGGACCTTGTATTCGTTCCGGATCGCCTGCTTGGTGATCCTTGAGACCGGGATCACCGCTGACTCGTCGAGCCACAGTGCGATCGTGATCAGCCGGGCGGCCAGCTTGAGCACCTCGAAATATGAGAAGTTCTCCACGTTGCGTCCGGAGATGTCCTCATAGCGCTCGATGAGCACTTCGCGATAACGCTCGCCGGCCATCACACCGAGCAGCAGAGCCGACCAGGCCAGGTCGAGCCGGAAATCTCCTGCGTCGGCGAATGACCAGTCGAGGATGATCAATTCCCCGTCGCCTTCTCTGACCACCATGTTGAGCGGGTGGTAGTCGTTGTGGAGGACACAGGTGTAGCCGGGCGCGCCCTCCTCCCTTCTCACCTCTAGCCACCGTAGAAGTAGTTCGAAGTCGCGAAGTTCGTATCGGTCGACAGCAGCTCTCATGTCGGCGAGCTCTGGTGGCACGAATGTGACCGGCTCGTCGTTGGTTATGGCTCCGGGCCGAGCCGGGAACAGCTCGTTCGGTGGCATCTCATGAAGCCGGACCAGGGGATCGACCATCGCCCCCACGAGGCGCAGAACCTCCCGCTCCGGAGCGCCTTCCAATACATCCGCCATGCTCTCGCCTCTTACTCGCTCCATCACGATGAAAGGGTCTCCGAAAGGTGTCTCCTCCGTCACGACGAAATCGACCCGCGGCGCGGGCACGCCCCACCGGGCGACCTGCTTCATGACGGCGAACTCCTTGACCGCCTGTGCGGCTCCGCGGACGCCGGGGAAGAGCCGCAGAATGAACTCCTGGCTCCTCTCCTCTCCGTCTACCACGTACCCAACCGCGAAGGCGTGGATGCGTGTTTCCCACCCTTCTGTGATCTCCCCCCTGTCGAAGACCCGCAGGTTCTTCGCAGATTCGGCAGCCAACAGCCGCTCGAGGTATCTCGTCTGTTCGTCCGTGATCACCGCCATGGATCTTCTCTATGGAGTTGAGGGCGTCAAGGTTTTGATCACCATCGGTCCAGCGCAGGCATCTCCGCCGGGAATCCAGACCTACAGGATGAACATCGTCGTCGGATGGGGAATCGTGCGCCCATTCTGCCGGAGGGACAGGTAGTACTCGACGTAGCTCTCCCGCACTTCGAGCGGGGCTGCTCGGCAATCTCGTTGCGTGAGGAAGCTCAGGAGTTTGATCTTGTCCGGGTGAGGGTCGCTCTCCTGCAGCAGAGAGATGTCGCATTCTGCGACGAGCCTCTTCTTCAGAAAGCGAATGCGATGGCTTTTCAAGGTCACCTCGATGTCGTCGGCGAAGAACGGGGTCCATCCGCCCAGTTCCTGTATCGCCTCTCCGTAGATGCGGTTGATTCCGCCTCGGTTAGGACTGAAAATGATCACGCTGCCGCCGGGCGTCAAGAGGCTCTGTGACTTGCGAAGCCACGTGACCGGACGGCCACCCAGATATTCGAACGTGTGGTTGTAGAGGACGATGTCGAAGTCCTCGTTCGTGGTGAAATCCTGAAAGGGCGAACAGGCCACGTCGTACGATATGCCCGAGCCGACTTCGGCCCGCAGGTTCTCCTCGAGGACGGCGCATGCATGGGCACTGACGTCGACGCCTACGAACTCGCTGATCTGCACACCACCGTCCTGCAGCATCTTCAGCATCGGGATCTCGAACAGGCCCACGCCTGATCCCACACTCAGGATCCTCAGGCGCCGTCGGTCCCGACAGAATTTCTCCATCTCCCTCAACATGAGTTGGGTCTGGTTCGTCGAACGACGGAACACCTCGTTGCAGGCCGAGTAATAGGGTTCGGGCAGCAACGACATCAGCTAGCCCGGCTGAGCGAACGAGCTGCGGCGCAGGATCTCAAGTGGTGTTGCCAGCCTCGAACGAACATCATCACTTGTGGACCGTAATCAGGTTGACCGACTGCGGGATTACGTACCTGCCCCGGCCCGGGTCGTAGAAGGTTTCGAGAAGCGGCCCGAAGAAGTGCCGAACGTCGACGGTGTCGTCGAGGATCACCTTCCGGAGATACTTCTCCAGAAGGTCGGCATGGTCCTCAGCGATCTCGTGCGCGAAGCGTTGCGGATAAACCTCGTACTCCGCCCCTAGGGAGTCAAGGATCTTCTGGCTGTCTTCGAACTTCATGTAGGGCGCCCGGTTCCTGCCGTGAGGATGTTCGGCCCGATAGAGCCCGTGGAATCTTTGATAGGAGGACTCGGCGGTGAGTTGGTACACAAACAGGTATCCACCTGGGCGGAGCACCTGGAGGAGACGGGCGTAGACCGCTCCCATCCGTTCGACGTTCACCGTCGTAAACGAATGGATGGCCCAGATGACCTCATATCGATGCGCCTCCGGAGAGAGCATCGAGGGGAGATCCTCGATGAGTGCTTGGTACGCTCGACCCACGCTGAAGTGTGGGAGTTGGTTCAACACATCTCGCGCTTGTTCGAGGCTCGACTCGGAAATGTCCCACAGGTCGGCCCGGAGGTGAACGTCCGGCGAGAGAATCACGTCGAGGTAGCCCGGAAAGATCGCCGTCCCGCACCCGACATCGAGGAGCCGGCGGCTCTCGGAGGCGGGCAACGACCGAAAAGCTTGATCGAACGGAAACGCCCGGATGAGGGTCTCATATTCGACGGTGATCACATCGACCCACGAGTCAACGTCCCAGTCCTTTTTTGCGTAGTAATGGTTGGTTGCGGGCTTGCTCACAAGTCACTCCGAGGTATGGCCAGCACAGGTGTCAAAGGTCGGTCACGGTGCGTAGTTCGGATCCTTCGAGTCCGCCCTCTCTTGCGTGTACAGGTAGGAGTCGAGACCTTCTTCCATTCCGAAACGAGCTTCGGGAGTGTCATAGGCCAGGATGATATTGATACGGTCCTCTGAGCCCCGCACAGCTCGGAAGCTGTGCCAGCATCGGTTGCCGAGCATGGCGACCAGCCGGCCCGGATGGGGCTGAACAACTTTCTTCCTCCCCACCAGACGTCGTAGCACGCCGGGCTGGAGGCACCGGTCGAGCATGAGCTGCAGCCGTGAATCCTGCTGTCCATTCAGCAGGATTCGGTAGTTCGGGTAGAGCTCCGTCTCGCCCCCTTCCACTTGGTTGAGGTAGAGGATCGCGGTCACGGCGGTTCGGTCGTAGTGCCACCGATATTCGGACCGGCCGGGGGGCATGACATTCACATTGACCCCCGCCTTGATGTTCTGGAGGGGCTCTATAGACGCGCGGATGAGCTCGTTGACCAGTTCGTTCGCTGCTCCCCGATACAGCTTCCAGATCGAAGGCAAGTTCGCGCGGATCTCCTCTCCGTCGATCACGAAGTAGCGCAGGGAGCGACGCTTGGTCGGCCGATAGATCTCGGGCAAGCCGTTGTGCTCTCGGTAGTGACCGATCTGCTCCAAGAACGTCCGACAATCCTCGGGACCTAGGAAGTCGTCGATGAGCATGTAGCCGTTTGATTCCAGTGCCAGTGCGCTCATGAAATCCCTCCTAGGAGGTGTTCATCACAGCGAGCGCCCGTGCCGTACGGGACGCTTTCCGAGCACGTTGCACGCTACCCAACGCACGACGAGGGCGCTGCTCAGCAACAGAAGCGGCTGATGGGCAATAGATTCCGCGGGCCAGATCGATCGACGCAGGAGGCGCTCGAGTGCGGCTCGTAGCGTCCCGCCGTGGACTGATTGAAAGTATCGGGACGGCGCGGTGAATTCCTTTCTCGTCCTGAATGCTGATCCCGCATCGAAACCTTTCCTTATCGCATCGCGCAGCGTGTGCCAGCAAGTCACGACTTGGTTGCCACGGCAAAGCTCGTCCCCACGACATCTTCGATGTCGCAAGGTTCATCACCCGAGGCGGCGTACCCCCATGACCGGGAGCATATCCCGCGAGATCTCTAGGCCGGTCAGCGCAGCAGGGTGGGAGCCGGGCCGGCGCCACTCAACCAGGATCTCGATCAGCCGCCTAAAGGCGATGTCGAGGTGCGACAGCGTCCTCACAGCACAACCTGTCCTCAGCCATGGCCGATTCACCGCCCCTGCTGAGGGTGTCAGCCGAGGCCGCCCGGCTGGTGATCGCAACGGGATGAGTCGCCGACGCCGTTCCGCCTTGGGAGAGGGAGCCTGATGGCTGAACTCTGTTCGGCCAGGTGGCACAATGAAAGCCATCCCGATGGAGGAGGGCACCCTGCTTCTCCTGAGTCCCTCTCCAGAGCTGTTCACGAAGTCGTCCCGGACCCGGCGGCGCTTCTGGCGCGTCCTGAAGCGCAACCTGGAGGCCGCTCTGGCACGGCGGGCTCCCGGCGCCGAACTCGAGATGGACTGGAATCGGATGTGGGTCTCCGGCGGAGACCTCGAATCGGCGGGCCGGGCTGCCGCGGAGGTCTTCGGGGTGCAACGGGCTGCGCTGGGGGTGGAGGTGCCGGCCGACGACCTCGAGGTCATGGCTCGAGCCGTTGCCGAACGGGCCCTTCCGACCGTCGAGAGGCGAACCTTCGCAGTTCGGGTCAAGCGCCGCCGCCCCAAGCCATGGGCCAGCCGCGATGCCGAGGTGATCATCGGCGATCTGCTGCGGGAGGCGTCGGCGGGCGTCGACCTCACCCGGCCGGAGGTCACCGTGCGGCTCGAGGTGTTCGACGACTCGGCGTACCTGATCGAGAGAGTCTGGGACGGGCCGGAGGGACTGCCGGTGGGTACCCAGGGCCGGGTGCTGGGCTTGATCTCCGGCGGCTTCGATTCTCCGGTGGCCTCGTGGATGCTGATGCGGCGGGGCAGCCCCGTCGACTTCGTGCATTTCACGCTCGACTGCGCCCAGGGTGAGCACGCCCTTGCCGTCGCCTATCAGCTGCTGGAGCGCTGGGGTGCCGGCAACGGCTTCCTCGCCCACACCATCGATTTCCAGGAGGTCAAGGACGCCCTGCAGGACGAGGTAGACCCCCGGTTTCGCCAAGTGATCCTGAAGCGGCTCATGTTCCAAGCTGCGGACCGACTGGCAGGCAGTCGCCGCATCCACGCGTTGGTCACTGGAGAGTCGGTGGGTCAGGTGTCGAGCCAAACGCTCGAAAACCTGGCACTCATCGACCGGGCATGCAGCCGAACGGTGCTGCGGCCGCTTGCCGGTATGGGCAAGCAGGAGATCATCGAGTGGTCGCGACAGATCGGCACGCACGACCTCTCCGCCCGAGCCAAGGAGGTCTGCGATCTGTCGGACGGACCGGTGCTGGTCGCCGGGAGCCATGCCGCCGTCGAGCGGACCGGGGCGGCGCTCCCCGCAGGACTCGTTGACCGGGCGCTCCGTGCCCGACGGGTGATCTCCCTCGCGTACTGGTCGCCGGGAGACCCGCTCCTGCCGGTCGTCTCCGAGCCTCCACCCACAGTCCCGTTCGTCGTCGCCGGTAGGGACGCTCTCCCCGCCGAGGGGCCGGTGGCGGTCGGCGGCCGAGAGGCCCCGTACCTGGCTTCGGAGCTGCACGCCCGGGGTCGAACG
>JBHICV010000139.1:0-6198 GCA_046759765.1 Acidimicrobiia bacterium | reverse complement strand
CGTCATTTTCCGCTTCGCAGGCGTAACTAGTTCCCCACCGTGGCGCGCGCCTTCAAACCCTCTTCGGGCCATGAGGCGTTATCGACGGATCGCCCGCCCGGACTTAGGCCAATCGGCTAGCCGGTCTTGGGTCCTCGTGGCAGCAGCCGGTAGACGTCAAACACACCTTCCACGTCGTCGATCTCAGAGATGATCCGATCGACCTGGAGCGGATCGCTGAGCTCGACCTCGTAGCGGAGCATCGCCACCCGGTCCCTTCCGGTGCTGGAGGAGGAGGCGAGTATGTTGCCGCCCACTTCCGAGATCACTGAGGTCACGTCACGGAGAAGGCGGGGCCTGTCTAGCGCCTCGACTTGTAGCCAGACCGCAAACCGGCCGACCCGCTCAGGTGCCCACATGACTTCGATCATCCGTTCCTTGCGCTGGTCGAGGGCGGCGACGTTGGTGCAGTCGTCGCGGTGGACGGAAACTCCCCTGCCGACGGTTACGAAGCCCACGATGCCGTCACCGGGAACGGGCGCGCAGCAGCGAGCGATTCGCACCCATACATCATCCAGTCCTTCGACGATTACCCCGGACGAGATCGGCTGGGCGCGGCGCGTCTCGGGTGGACCAACGAAGGCCTCGAGCTCTTCGTCCACCACCGGGGGCTGGACCACTCGTCTGATCCGAGTCGAGATGGTGCTAGCGCTCAACCCGCCTTCACCGACCGCAACCAGCATCGAGTCGACATCGGAATAGCCGAGATCGTCGGAGACCTCGGTCAGCAGACGCTGGCGTTCGGCCGCAGACAGACCCAGTCCCTCGCGCCTTACCTTCTCCCCCACCTGCTGTTTACCGGAGGCCAGCGCCTCCTCGCGGCGCTGACGCGAGAACCACTGCTTGATCTTCGTGCGAGCTCGAGAAGTGCCGATGAAGCCCAGCCAGTCGCGGCTGGGCCCTGCTTCCTCGGAGCGCGCCACGAGGATCTCGACTACATCTCCGGACTCGAGCACATGGTCGAGGGAGACCATGCGGCCGTTCACCTTTGCTCCCTGGCATCGATGCCCAACATCGGTATGAATCGAGTAGGCGAAGTCCACCGGCGTAGCCCCGACCGGAAGCACTCTGACGTCTCCCTTCGGAGTGAGGACGAAGACCTCGTCGCGGTACAGATCGAGCTTCAGATCAGCGAGGAATTCGCTGGGGTCGGCCTGCTCGTCTTGAAGGAAGCGCATGTCCGCCATCCAGGGCAGGTCTTCCGGCCCGACCCCTTCCTTGTAACGCCAGTGAGCGGCGATGCCGAACTCGGCGCGTTCGTTCATTTCGTTGGTCCTGATCTGGACCTCGAGCGGCTTGCCGTCGGGACCGATGACCGTGGTATGGAGGCTTTGGTAGAGGTTGAACTTAGGCATCGCCACGTAGTCCTTGAACCGCCCGTGAATCGGAGGCCACATCGAATGCACCAGGCCGAGCGCGGCATAGCAAGCGGGTAGGTCCTCGGTTAGGACCCTGATGCCAATCAGGTCGTAGATCTCGTCGAAGGCCTGGGCAGTCGAGATCATCTTGCGGTAGATCGAATAGAAGTGCTTCGGACGGCCGGTGACCTCGGCCGTGATGCCCGCCTCCGCCAGGGCTCCAGCCACTTCCTCGACCACCTTCTGAAGGTATTGCTCCCGTTCCGGCGCTCGCCGCTCGATTAGCTCCTCGATCTCGGAGTAACGCTTGGGGTAGAGGATCTGGAAGGCTCGGTCCTCCATCTCGTGCTTTATCTCCTGGACTCCTAGACGGTGGGCCAGGGGTGCGTAGACCTCCAGGGACTCGCGGGCGATTCTCTCCTGCTTCTCCGGGCGAAGGGGCGCGATGGTACGGAGGTTGTGTAGCCGGTCGGCCAGCTTGATCAAGAGAACCCGCACGTCCTGGGCCATCGCCACCACCATCTTGCGAATGGAGGCGGCTTGGGCCTCCTCGGGTGAAGAGAAGGAGACCCGATCCAGCTTGGTGACACCGTCGATCATCTCGGCCACCTCTTCTCCATACAGGTTCCCGACTTCGGAGACCGTCAGGTCGGTGTCCTCGATCGTGTCGTGGAGCAGGGCAGCGATGATGGTCGCCTCATCGAGGCCGTAGCCGGCGAGTATCTCGGCCACCGCCATCGGATGGCTGATGAACGGCTCGCCTGACAGCCGCATCTGGCCATCGTGCTTGAGCTGTGCCAGCTCGTAGGCGGAGATGATGCCGTCCGCTGCCGCGCTCGGGTTGTGCTCCTCATGGAGCCGGAGGAGCGTGTCGAGCTCGATGCGGGCGGCGTCGGTGGGTCTTTCAGTCGTCATAGGTGACCATCGAATAGAAAGGGAGGCCGTCGAGCTGGGCACGGCCACCGAGGAACCCCAGCTCGATGAAGACGCTGACTCCGACCACCTCTGCTCCGAGTGAGCTCAACAGCCGCGCCGCCGCCGATGCGGTTCCTCCCGTGGCGAGAACATCGTCCACGATCAGGACCTTCTCGCCTGGTCGAGCCGCGTCGATATGAACTTCCAACGCGTCGGTTCCGTACTCGAGCTCGTACTCCTCGCGTTGGGTTTGATAGGGCAGCTTTCCGGGCTTCCGAACCGGAACGAAGCCCGAGCCGAGAACGTCGGCTACCGGCGTCGCCAGGATGAAACCGCGCGCTTCGATCCCTGCCACGATGTCGACCCCCGTCTCTCGGAACGGCTCGGCGAGGCCGTCCACCACCTGCGCCAGCGCTTCGCGGCTGGCGAGAACCGGGGTGATGTCCTTGAAGACGATCCCTTCTTCCGGGAAGTCCGGAATGTCGCGAACCAGCGCACGCAGGGCGTCGATGTCCATAGAGAGATTGTACGTCGAGAGAGTTATCAGTCATCAGTTATCAGCAATCAGTTCCGACTGAGGACTGAAAACTGAGAACTGAATGCTGCGCTGCTAGCGGCGCTTGCGGCGCTTCTTCGGCGGCCGCGGCGTGGCCTCGGACGAAGGCAGCGGCCGAACCGGGGCTTGGGCGGCGCCGACGGGAACCGTCTCGGGCGCGACGCCTCCTCTGGCCTGCTTGCGTCGCACCCGGATCCAGGCCTCCTCCCGCTCCTTCCAGGTGGCCAGCAGCGGCGACGCCACGAATATCGACGAGTAGGTGCCGGCGGCGATTCCGACGAACAGCGCCAGTGCGAACTCAGAGAGAGTGGCGGCTCCCAGGATGTACGAGCCTACAAAGAGGAGGCTCCCGACCGGTATCAGGCTCGTCAACGAGGTCATGATGGAGCGCATGAGCACATCGTTCATAGACACGTTGACGATCTCGGAGTAGGTGAGCTTGCCCTGGGCTTCGATCTCGTTCTCCTTGACCTTGTCGAATACGACCACCGTGTCGTAGAGCGAGTAGCCGAGGATCGTCAGCACCGCGATGACGGTGGCCGGCGTGACCTCGAAGCCGAACACGGCATAGGCACCGAAGGTAATCACGAGGTCGTGGAAGAGAGCCGTCAGCGCGGCTAATGCCATCTTCCACTCCCAGCCGAATCGCCACGAGATGAAGAGGGAAACGGAAGCGAGGAAGATGACCAGCGCTCGTAGCGCCGCACTGGAGATCTGGGCCCCGAAGGTTGGCCCCACCGAGACGACGGAAACGTCGGCGATAGTGACACCCGCAGCTTCGGTAACGGCGTCCGTCAGCTGCCGCTCGGCTTCGCCGGAGAGGGCTTCCGTTTGGACACGTATGGCTGCTCCTCCGTCGAGCAGTTGGATCTTGGCGTCCGCCAGTCCTACGCCGGCCAAGGCAGCACGCACGTCGGCGACCGCGGCGCCGGATTCGTTGGGGACCTGCACAGAGACGCCGCCGCGAAAGTCGAGGCTGAGGTTCAGCTGTCGCACGGCCAGGCTCCCAAGCGAGATCGCGATGGCAACCGCGGAGATGACGAACCATGTTCTCCGGCGCCCGACGAAGTCGATCTGGGTCTGGCCGTAATAGAGGTCCCGAGCGAAGCTCATGTCGTGGCCTCCGCCGGGACGCGGGCGGCTCGCCGAATGCTGAAGGCTCCGCTCTCGGCCAGCGGTCCCGATGCAAGCCAGGCAACCGCCGGCCGGGTGAAGAAGTAGGCAACGAACACGTCGATGAGCGTTGCGATTCCGAGGGCGAGGGCGAAGCCCTTGACCGGCCCGACGGCCAGCGCCCACAACAGGAAGGCCCCCAGGAAGGAAACTGAGTCGGCAGTGAGGATCGTCTTTAAAGCCCGATCGAAGCCCTCGGACACGGCAGCTCGGATGTTGCGGCCCTTTCGTACCTCTTCCTTGATTCTCTCGAAATAGACGATGTATGAATCAGCGGTGATTCCGATGGCCACGATCACTCCGGCCACCCCGGCGAGGGTGAGGGTCAGACCAATGACAGTTCCGAGCACGCCGAAAGTCATCACGATGAGTGACCCGAAAACGGTCAATCCGACCACGGTCACCAGGCCCAGTGCCCGGTATAGGGCCACCATCACGCCCAGAACGAGAACGAGCCCGGCGAGCCCGGCAACGAGGCCGGCGCGCAGGGCGTCCTCACCAAGAGTGGCCGAAACTGTCTGGACTTGGTCTCGCTCGAAGGGGACGGGCAGGGCTCCGTATCGGAGCACGACTGCCAGGTCGTTGGAGGCGGCTTCCTGGTCGCCGCTGCCCATGGTGATCGTGGCCGATCCCCCCGTTATGCCTTCGGTCGGGTCGACGGTTTGGGCGATACCTGGTGCCGAGACCACCTCGCCGTCGAGCACGATCGCCAGCTGGCGGCGCGGATCATTGAAGCCGAAGGAGGCCAGAGTCCTGGTGACCTCGGCGAATCTGTCCGCGCCCTCGGCCGTGAAGTCCAGCTGAACGATCCATTCTCCGAATCCTGACGCGCCGACCAGCGGCGTGCCCGCTCCGCCAGATGATCCGAAGATCGCCCGAGCGTCGGCCACATCCGCGCCGACGAGGAACGCGGGTCCCACGTGATAGACAGCGACCACCGTTCCGTCCTCGGCGGTTTGAGCCAGCCACGCTTCCCGGGCAGGGTCATCCAAAATGGTCAGACCGTTCTCGTCCACGCCGGCCGGGAGCGGAATGGTGGTGGTGGGCGCTGTCTCTCCCGTCTCTTCATCTCCGGGATCGGGGGGGAGTAAACGATCCAGCAAGAGCGGGCTGACTCCAGCCACACCGACCTTGAGCACCGGACGAAACGAAAGCGCCCCAGTCTGGCCGATGGCATCAAGCGCTCGGTTCTGGTCCACGACTCCAGGCAGATCAACAAGAACACCGCTGTCGCCCGAAATCGAAATCTCCGGCTCCTGTACGCCGCCCAGGTCCTCGATACGGGTTCGCATAAGCTCGACTGCCACTTCGAGGACATCGGGTTCCGTGCCCTCCGGTGCCCGAAGGATCACCGAGGTACCGCCTTGGAGGTCGAGGCCGAGCTTCGGGCTGTTATCGGAAACGAAGACCAGGGCGAGACCGCCCCAGGCGACCAGCACGACCACCCATATGAGAATGAGCCGTCGGCTCATTCGGTCTCGTCAGGGGTTATCCGGCGGGCAATCGCCCGCCTTGCCACCCGAACACGCCCCTCCTCGACTCCCAGCACGACCGCGTCCTCAGAAAGGGAAATCACCACCCCGTAGAGGCCACTAAACGTCTGCACCTGATCACCGACCTCTAGCGACTCGTCCAGCTCAGACTGCCTCTTCGCACGCTGCCGCTGAGGGCGGATCATTATGAAATAGAGAAAGCCAACGAAGAGAAGCAGCGGGAATATAAAACCCAGAGACGAGCCGCCTCCCTCCGATGCTTGTGCAAGGAGTTCCACAGAATCCTCCAGAGAACAGCCCGCCGACGCGGGCTCGCCTCATGGTAGCCCTTGTGCGTCCTTGCGAGACGTTCTCCGCTGCACTGTTGCGGACTGAAATCCCCTGAATTCGCCGTCGGTTATGGACCGACGCACGTCGCGCAGCAGACCCAAGGTATACGTGAGATTGTGGATCGTGAGAAGGCGGAGGTAGGAAGGCTCTTGGGTCATCACCAGGTGCCGTAGATATCCCCTGCCATAGGTGGCACAAACGGTGCACGAGCACCCCTCTTCCAGCGGTTTTGTCGAATCGGCGTGCTCGGCGTTCCTGATCGAGTAGTCGCCGAACGCGGTCAGCACCTTCCCGTGGCGTGCCAGCCGCGTGGGCCACACACAGTCGAAGAGGT
>JBHICV010000138.1:0-6482 GCA_046759765.1 Acidimicrobiia bacterium | reverse complement strand
TTGGGCCGCATTTGGGCCGCAACCGGAGAGAAATCGTGCAAAACAACGCGAGACGTTGCGAGGCGAAATCCCTGGTCAGACCTCATTTCGATCCGATTGCCCTGGCAGCCAAAACGGCCCAAACGGTTTAGGAAACCGGTGCTCTATCCCCTGAGCTACGAGGGCCGCGGAACGATCGTACCCCGGCCATCCGAGGCGGACGTAGCCAGCTAGAAGCCCCGCTCCGCCCGATAACGGTCGAGCTGCCATCCCCTAGCCAGATAGGTTGGGACGATGGCGCCACGGTTCGTCCCGTCTGACTTTGAGGTTCCCCTGCGGTTCGACGGGCCCGGGTTCCGACTGGAGCCGCTCGGACCGGAGCACAACGAGCGGGATCACCAGGCGTGGTCGTCGAGCATCGATCACATCAGATCAACGCCGGGCTTCGAAGGGTCCGTATGGCCGAAGCCCATGAGCCTGGAAGCGAACCTGTCTGATCTCCGGGGGCATGCCAACGACTTCGAGAACCGGGACAGTTTCACGTACTCGATTCTCGATGGCGACGAGGTGATCGGTTGTCTCTACATCTACCCATCCCGGAGCTCCCGTCACGATGCCGAGGTGAGGTCGTGGGTACGCGAGAGCAGATCCGAGATGGACAGAGTCGTCCGGGCCGCCGTATCAGATTGGATCAAGGCGTCGTGGCCGTTCAAAGACCCCAACTACGCAGCGAGGGACTGATCCCCCGACGCTTGACCGCCGCACTAGAGCTCGAATTCCTCCGAATCGCTCACATGTCCCAGGCTTCAAGCGCGGCACGGGCAATAGGCTCGCCCCACTCCTGAACGAAATGTCCCGCCTCCTCGACCTTCATCGGTTCCGGGCAGCCCCGGATGTACCGATGAACCCGCTCCATCACCGCCGGCCCGAGAACCGGGTCCTGCATCCCGATCGCCATGAACGATCGGCCTTCGAACTCCTCGGCCCACCATTGCTGGGCCTGGCGGGACACGTCCACCCCGCCCATGTCGGGGTCGGTTGGCACTATGGCAGGAAAGCGGCGTACTCCCGCTTTGTACTCCGGCTCTGGGAAAGGGGCGTCGTAGGCCGCAATCTCGCCCTCGCTGAGTATCCGCGTCGCCCGGGCCAGCAACCTGCCGACTTCTAAATCCGGCGTTCGGGCCATGAAGTCCCGCCACTCGACAAAACCCTGCGACGGGGTCGTACCAACCCCGAAACCCGTGTTCATTATCAGCAAACCGGTAATCCGATCCGGAAACTCAACCGGCAAGGTCAGCCCCAGGAGGCCGCCCCAGTCCTGTACCACCAGGGTTATGTCCGTGAGATCGAGCATCTCCACGAAGCGCAGAAGCGAATGGCGGTGAAAGTCGAATGTGTAGACCTCGTCGTCGATCGGTTTGTCAGAGCGACCGAATCCGTAGAAGTCGGGAGCCACAACGCGTAAGTCCCCATCCAGAAACACCGGGATCATGCGCCGAAAGAGATAGGCCCAAGTCGGCTCGCCGTGAAGGCAGAGGAATACCTGTGCGTCTTCCGGTCCCTCATCCACGAAATGCATCCGCAGCCCCTCGTAACCCGGCAGATCATCTAGATACTTCGGGCGATAGGGCCAGTCCGGTAGTCCGTCGAAGCGGGAGTCGTCAGTGCGGAGAGCATCAATTTTCACAGAGCAAGGGTAAACACCCTCGGTTACTGCTCCGCCTCGACCGGTGGCAGGGGCTTCTTAGTCGGGCCGTTGATGACCGCGCCCGTGTGGTCGTAACGCGAGCCGTGGCAAGGGCAGTCCCACGTGCGGGCCTTGCTGTTCCATCCCACCGTGCATCCCATGTGCTGACACTTGGCTAACACGGTGTAGGCGGTTCCGTCGTCGTCCACGAAGGCAGCCACCTTTTGTCCATCTGCTTCTACCACCCCGCCCTCCCCCGGCTGCAGGTCGCGCAGCTCGCGGCCCACCGTCTTCGATATGAGCACGTCGCAGACGGCGTTATGGGAAACCTTGTTGGGAACCGCAGCCAGTAGAAACCGCTTGCCTCCGACCATTCCTTTGTTGCCGACCACCACCAAGTCGTGACCTTGGGACTCCGCCAGCTCGCAGATGCGATCCGACGGGTGTCCCTTCAGGACGTGCTGATCGATCGGTTCCTCGCTTAGCCGTTCGGACGTGTCACGAAGCACGATGTTGCCGAGAAGCTCATCACCGACGTAGACCAGGCTGACGCTGGCGCCGACCGCCGACGCCAGGCCATACCCACGGCCCGTTGCCTGGTCCGCCGTAAAGGAGCCATCAGTCGCCAGAAGGACCTTCCGGTAGCGGCCCTCCTCCCGATCGGGTCTGGTGGTCTTAACCAGCAGGAGATCCACCGGGGTGTAGTGAGAAACGCGGTCGGGAACGCCCCCTACTGTGAATCGGTGGGCGCCGCCCATTCCCCGATCGCCGACCACGATGAGGTCGGCTCGGATCTTGTCGGCCGCTTCCATGAGCGCCTCGGCCGGATCGCCGGTCCGAAGCTCGGTCTTGGCCGCAAGTCCGGCTTCGCCGGCGCGCTCGGCGGCGGCTGCCAAGATCCGTTCCGCATCGCCCGTTTCGGTCGTCGATGGATCGAATGCGGTGACGATGATCAGCTCGGCGTCGAGGACCGACGCGAGGTCGGCGGCTGCGCGCTCCGCGATGGCTGCAGTCTGGGAGCCGTCGGTGCCCACGAGGATCTTGTGGTACGGCATCAGAACGGCTTCTGCACCATTAGATACACAATGAAGATGATTATGACCACGCCGGTGCCCGCGATTAGGGCCGGTTGTCCCGTTTGCAACACTCGCTCGAATTCATCCTCGCTCACAGTGGTCCCCGCCCGGATGAGGTCGAGGACCTGCCGGATGCGGTTGAAGTAGCTGCGGGCCAAAGGAAACATCGCCACGCTCGTCACGACGAACAGCACCAGCGAAACCCATATCCAGGCCTGCCCGAACCAGTTGCCCGAGATGCCGGCCGCGATTCCTCCCAGCAAGAGCAGAAATGTGAAGAGGTAGAAAAAGCCGACCGTGGCGGCACTCAGCTGTAGTACGCCGGCGACCTTGGCCGGCTCCCGAATGCGTCTTACGAACCAAGTGGCCGCGATCGAGGTGCCGTGTGCAGCCAGGAAGCCCACGACACCGACCAGATGGATGAAGACCCACCAGCGATACATCGGCCCACCTCCTGGCGCCGAGGCTTCCAGCCTGAGCGCCTTCCGTCAAATGCCATCCCGGCTGGCGTGAAGCTCGTGCTAACCAGACTCCTCGGCCAGCCGCACAGGACCCTGCTTGTTCGGCCGAAGGCCGGCCTTGTCCGCGTAGAAGGCCCGGACTACGCCCATGTCTGCGGACACTTCCCCGGTCAGCTCGATCGACGGTCCGAAGCCGACCGTTTTGGTTCGGTAGTCCACGAATCCGAGCACCACGGGCACGTTGGCTCCGCGGGCGATGCGGTAGAAGCCGGACTTCCAAATCGAGGTCGCGCCACGAGTTCCCTCGGGGGTGATCACCAGCAGAACGTGGTCAGTCGACTCGAACAGCTCGCGCATCTGATCGACTAGTCGTCCTGGTCGTCTGCGATCCACTGGTATCCCGCCCATCATGCGGAAGATGAAATCGAAGGGTCCCCGAAACAGGGTGTCCTTACCGAGCCACTTGGCCCTCATCCCCGTATACCACTTGACCATGAGGAACGTTGGAAAGTCCCAGTTGGAGGTGTGGAAGGCACCGATGATCACGGCCGACTGCTCGGGAGGGCCCCCCACCACACGCCAGCCTGCGATCTTCTGGTAGAGCCGGGCGATGAGCCTGCGCACCTTCTCGTTTCCTGTCAATCGCGGACCCGCTATGCGGGTTGATTACAGACAGGAAACCTATAGGGAATCAGCGGCGTCCGTTCTCGCTGGCCGATGCCACCGCCTGCGCCACTTCTGTCGCTACCCGGGGATTGAAGACGCTGGGAATGATGTAATTGGCACGGAGCTCGTCCTGCCCTACGAGGCTGGCGATTGCCCGTGAGGCGGCAATCTTCATGTCCTCTGAGATCGACCTGGCCCGGGCGTCCAGAGCGCCTCGGAAGACTCCGGGGAACGCAAGCACGTTGTTGATCTGGTTAGGGAAGTCCGACCTTCCAGTGGCTACGACTGCGGCGTGCTCTCGGGCGCCGGTCGGATCGACCTCCGGGTCAGGGTTGGCGAGGGCGAAGATCACCGGGTCCGATGCCATCCGTTGAATGTCGGCCGGCTCGAACAGGTTCGGGGCGCTGACTCCGATGAACACGTCGGCTCCTTTGAGGGCGTCCAGCAGGTCGCCTCGCAGAGCCCGGTTGTTCGTGTTCTCGGCCAACCAGCGCTTGTACTTGTCCAAGTCCTGGCGATCACGACTAACGATGCCGTGACTGTCAGAGGCGACCACGTCACCGACACCCACCGCGTTGAGGATCTTGGCGATAGCGACGCCGGCTGCTCCCGTTCCGGACAGCGCGACGCTGACGTCGGGCAGTTTCTTGTCGACCAGCTTCAGCGCGTTGGTGAGGGCGGCCAGGACAACAATGGCAGTGCCGTGTTGGTCGTCATGAAAGACGGGGATGTCGAGTGCCGTTTTGAGCCGCTCCTCGATGTCGAAGCACCGCGGCGCGGCGATGTCCTCGAGGTTTATCCCTCCGAAGCTGGGAGCGATGGCCTCCACGGTTCGAACGATCTCGTCTGAGTCTTGAGTCGCTAGGCAGATGGGCCAGGCGTCGACGTCTGCGAACCGCTTGAACAGAATCGCTTTGCCTTCCATCACGGGCAGTGCCGCCACCGGACCGAGGTTCCCGAGGCCGAGGATCGCCGATCCATCAGTCACGATGGCGACGGAGTTGCCCTTGACAGTGAGGTTCCAGGCGTCGTCCGGCTCGTTCGCCAGTGCCTGCGATACACGCGCTACTCCGGGTGTGTAGGCCATCGAAAGCTCGTCGCGGTTGCGAAGCTCGATCTTCGGTTTGATCTCGAGCTTGCCGTGCAGGTGGAGCAGGAACGTGCGGTCAGAGACATTACGGACGCTCGCGAACGGAATCTCCTCGATCGCCTCGGTGATCGACCGGGCATGAGCCTCGTCCCGCGCGTTGGCAGTGATGTCGACGATCAGAACGTCCTCGTGAGACTCGACGATGTCGAGCGCGATGATCGCTCCCGAGGTCTCTCCTACTGCGGTCGTGATAGTGCCGATTGCAAGTGGATCGTCGGTCTCGAGGACGACGCGGGCAGTGATCGAGTAGGACGCTGAGGTCACGGGCATTGGCTGTGCACGTTAGCTGCCGGCAGCTCTCCCACCCTCTACAAAGGTTGCTCGACCCCTCCAGACCCTCCGTGGGGGTCGTCGACGCCGACCTCGACCCAGCCCGACTCGTGTCTGCGTAGGTGCGCCGCTTCGCTCGCGCTAAGGCGAGGTCAGCCCTCGCCCGGCCCTCCCTAGTATCGCCGGGGTGAATCGCCCGCACATCGACTTCCAAACCAGTCCCGACCGCTACCGGCATTGGCAGCTGAGGATCGACCCTCCGATCGCCTTCCTGACGATGAACGTGGATGAGAGCGGCGGTCTCGATGCCGGCTACGAGCTGAAGCTGAATTCCTATGACCTAGGTGTCGACATCGAGCTCTACGACGCTACGCAACGCCTGCGCTTCGAGCATCCCGAGGTGGGAGCCGTCGTGATCACTTCCGCTCTCGACCGGGTCTTCTGCGCGGGCGCCAACATCAAGATGCTCGGCCAGGCTGCCCACAGTTTGAAGGTCAACTTCTGCAAGTTCACCAACGAGACGCGTAATGCGATCGAGGACGCATCGGAGAACTCCGGACAGCCCTACGTCGCAGGTGTCAACGGCAACGCGGCGGGGGGAGGCTATGAGCTCGCTCTCGCTTGCGACTACTTGATATTGACGGACGACGGGAGCTCTTCAGTTGCCATGCCTGAAGTGCCGCTGCTGGCAGTTCTTCCTGGAACGGGTGGGCTCACCCGGCTAACTGACAAGCGCAAAGTCAGGAGGGATCGGGCCGATGTCTTCTGCACGCTGGAAGAGGGAATCAAGGGGACTCGAGCGGTGGATTGGGGTTTGGTCGACGAGATCGCCCCGACATCACGATTCAGTGCCCGAGTGAAGGAAAAGGCGCTCGAGCTGGCCGCTAGGACGGACAGGCCCGCGGACGCGGCCGGGGTGGTCTTGACGCCGCTCGATCGGCAGCTCGGCGCCGACGAGGTGGTCTACCCCAACCTTCGGATCGACATCGACCGGACATTGAGGACAGCCTCATTGACTCTCTTGGGGCCGTCCGAGGCTGCTCCTGTGGCTATCGAGTCGGTAGACGCCGATTTCTGGCCGCTGGCTCTCGCACGCGAGCTCGACGACGCATTGCTGCATCTGCGTCTCAACGAGCCCGAGGTGGGTCTTCTACTGCTTCGAACGGAAGGCGACTCGGATCTGGCAGCTGCCC
>JBHICV010000137.1:0-6538 GCA_046759765.1 Acidimicrobiia bacterium | reverse complement strand
AGACTTCTAAGGCCCGGTACCTTCCCGAAGCCGCTGTCTTGGGAGGACGGATGGAAAACATCGACCTCGGTCACCTGTTCTTGCAGTTCGATGGCCGAATCAACCGGGCCAAGGCATGGCTCGGGTACATAGTTGTCTGGGTGATCGGAGCCGTAGTGGGCCAGATTTTCGGATTCACCTCTGCGATCTACGGCCTGGTGTCGCTGCTACTTCTGTGGCCGTTTCTTGCGGTTGCTATCAAGCGGTGGCACGATCGCGATAAGTCGGGCTGGTGGATGTTGATCATCCTCGTCCCGATCGTCGGTGTGATCTGGGTCCTGGTCGAGCTCGGTTTCCTGCCTGGAACAGCCGGCCCGAACCAATATGGGCCTGATCCGCTCGCACCAGCTGCTCCCGAAGTCGCCTAACTACGGCAGTTCTCTCGTTCTTGTGACGTTTACTGCCCTATACGGTGTAGGCGTCACGAGAACGGAATTCACATGACCGAGGTCGACTACACGCGCAAGTGGTACGTGATGGCCGCGGTCGGGCTCAGCATCCTTCTGGCGACGATCGACATCAGCATCGTCAACGTGGCGCTACCGACCTTGGAAACGGAGCTGGACAGCACCTTTCCGGTGATCCAGTGGGTCGTGTTGGCCTATGCGCTGACTCTGGCGACCCTTACTCTCGGCGTAGGACGGCTAGGAGACATAGTCGGCAAGAAGGCGATCTTCGCGTCCGGGTTCGCGGTGTTCACGGTTGCTTCGGTCCTGTGCGGCTTGTCGCCCTCGGTGGCGTTCCTGATCGGTTGCCGAGTGGTTCAGGCGATCGGCGCCACGATGGTTCTAGCCCTCGGCATCGGGATAGTGACCGAGGCCTTTCCGGACCACGAGCGGGGTCGGGCCCTCGGAGTGATCGGGACGATGGTGTCCATCGGGATCGTCATCGGCCCGACCCTGGGCGGCTTCCTGATCGAGCAACTCTCCTGGCGATGGATCTTTCTGGTCAACTTGCCGGTAGGAGTGCTCGGCACGATCGCTGCCGTCCTCTGGGTCCCGGCCATCAAGCCGCCCGGCGGACAACGGTTCGATTGGCTGGGGGGCGGACTCATGTTCGTGAGCTTGCTGACGATGTCACTGGGCCTATCGATCGGGCAGCGCCGCGGGTTTGGCGACGGGCTGGTCATAGCGCTGTTGATTACGGCGGCGGCCAGTTTGGTTGTCTTCTTAATGGTCGAACAGCGGGTCCCTGAGCCGATGGTCGACCTGCAGCTGTTCCGTCAACGCATCATGCGTATCAACCTCGGTACAGGGTTCACGACCTTCGTCGCGATCGCCGGAGTGCTGATCTTGATGCCCTTCTATCTGATCAACGTCAAGGGATTCGACTCACAGCAGGCCGGAATCCTCTTGGCGTCGACGGCGATTCTGATCGGCGTTGTAGCTCCACTTTCGGGCTGGGTGTCCGACCGGATCGGAATCAGACCGGTGACGGTCGTAGGCCTGGCGGTGCTAACGGTGGGCTATCTGGCGGCGTCGAACCTCGACGGCAACACCAGCGCGGTGGGCTATGTCTTGTTGGTGACACCTATCGGTGTGGGGATGGGGATCTTTCAGAGCCCGAACAACAGCGGGGTCATGGGAGCGGCCCCGCGTGAGCGACTCGGCATCACTTCCGGAATGCTCACGCTGACTCGAATCGTTGGCCAGATTGTCGGGGTCGCGGTCCTAGGAAGCCTATGGGCCGTCATGGTCACGTCCCGAGCCGGTGGCTTCGACGGTCCGGCCACGAGCGCACCGGCCGAAGCCCAGGTGGCCGGCCTGCAAGTGATCCTCGCCGCAATGGCTGCGGTCATGGCGATCGGCGTCGCCGTCACGGGATGGGACCTTCTCCGAACCTGGCGCAAGCGCGTCGCGGCACCACCCGAAAGCCTCCCTGAGGAGACTTCGGCCTGACCAAACGCCCCTCAATCGGTCAGTAGGGTCGGCAGCCTTGGCGCGGAGGTTCGATGTGGCCGAAGGATCGGAAAAGACCGGGGCAGAAAATGGGTTCATTCCGTACTCAGCGGAGAGGCTGCCCGTCCCGGCGATGCTGGGACGAGCCCGTGACTTCTACGAGGAGATGGACCGTCGCCGCAGCGTCCGGTTCTTCTCCTCCGACCCCGTGCCCAGAGAGCTGATCGACCACGCCATCATGACCGCCTCAACGGCACCCTCGGGAGCGCATCGCCAGCCCTGGACATTCGTGGTGGTGGGCGACTCCGCGACGAAACATCAGATCCGGGTCGCGGCCGAGGAAGAGGAAAGGGAGAACTACGAAGGCGGCCGGATGCCGTCGGATTGGCGGGAGGCAGTAGCTCCCCTCGGCACCGGCTGGCGAAAGCCGTATCTCGACATAGCTCCCTGGATCGTGGTTGTCTTCGAGCAGCGGTATGGGCTCCGTAAGGACGGCGAGCGCTACCACAACTGGTACGTAAAGGAGAGCGTCGGGATCGCCTGTGGTCTCTTCATCGCCGCACTCCATCACATGGGCTTGGCGACACTGACACACACTCCCAGCCCTATGGCTTTCTTGTCCCGAATCCTGAACCGCCCACCCAACGAGCGGCCGTTCGTCTTGTTCCCTATTGGCTACCCAGCGGAGGACTGCGTTGTGCCCGACCTCAGACGGAAGAGGCTGGACGATGTCACTGCCGAACCGCCTCACTGAGCCTCTCTATCGCAGGAGTTGTGCGAGCAGCTCAGCTTTGGCGCGGTCGTATTTCTGGTAGATGCGAATCCACACGTCGACGGGAGCGAGAGGAATCTCGGTGCCGGCGACCCGCACGGCCTCGTCGTCTCGAAAGGGCAGGGGCTCCTCGCCCTTGATCTTGAATCCGCCGACCAGGTCCACCGGCACGTCGTCGACCTTGACTCGTGCGTACCAGTCGCTCGAGAAGATCGGGTGATCAATAGTGGTGAACCCTTCCCACCAATCGGCTAGCGCGACGGCAACCAAGTCGCGCGCCGAAACCGGGAACACGAGGTCAAGGTCGTGAATATCGACGGGGATACCTCGCAGCGCGAGCATGGCGCTCCCGCCCAGCTGATAGCGAACACCAGAGCCGGCGAGCCGGTCATGAAGTGCGAGAAGCGCCTCTTGACGGTCGGACGGAAGGGCGGACATGTACGCACTGTAAGCATCGCCTGAGAGCGCGCTTCAAATCGGATCCAGGAGCGCCTCGTCCACGTAGCACCAGATCCAGCGCATTCCCCGCTCGAGATGGGGCTTGACGAGAGGGTGGCCGGTTTCGTCGAAGTGGCGGAGGGCGTGCTGGTACCTCGCGTCTTCGCAGCAGCCGACGTGACCGCAGATCAGACACATTCGTAGTGCCGGCCACCGTTCTCCCAATTCCACACACTGATCGCAGACGTCGGAAGCAGGTTCCACGTCCCGAATCATGTCCAGATGAGAACAGGGCTTTCGGGAGAACCGTCCTGTAAAGGACTTGCGAAGGAAGAGGTTGACCAGTCGGTTTGTTGCCGTCATCGGGTAAGGCTCGGTGACTACCACGATAGGTAGAGGGCTACCCCCTCGATCGTGACCTGTGGAATAATCGGTGTCGAGTGATCGAAACACCGATACGCGACAAGCTCGACACTGGGGCCAAAACGGCGTCTGGAGCCAAACCGCGCCCCGTAGCCGTCCCAGGCCGCAGCCTCGACGACCCGATCCGCTCCGGGGTGGCAGCATTGGCCGGCCTGGCCTGGATCGTGTTTCTTCCCATCTCGTTGGCCGCCCAACCTCCGGTCGATCCAGCCGCGCCTGTTTCTGCACTTGCCGAGGTGGTGGCGCTCGTATTTACCCTGATGCTTTTCGGATCAGTCGCAGGGCTCACTCTCCGCCGCCGTTGGGGGTTGCTGGCCACCATCGGTGGAGGAGTGACCATGATGACCGCGGCAAGCCTCTGCTATCTGACCGGCCACACGGGAACCTGGATCGCGATTCAGCTGGTTGCGGGTATCGGCATCGCTGCCAGCGGACGCCTGCTGGACCGCGTATAGACCCACCGGTGGCTACTCAACAAAGCTTCGGACACCGACGTCAAGCTGGAGGAAATCAGCAGGCCCGGCGTCTAGCCTGCCTGCCTCCCCTGACCTCAATCGACTCGGAATACCTTGTCGTTCTGTCGAGCCTTGCTGCCCACCTTGATGCCGATGTGGTCGCCCGAACCCGCAGCTTCCACATCCTCGCGCTCGATCTGCATCGAATCGATCTGCTGCGTGAAGTCCGACGTGTGTCCGACTATCCGAACTGTGTCGCCCAGCTTCAAGTCGCCGGTGAGCTCGATGGCAGCAACCTGGGCATTGGTGAAGTAGTGGGACACCGTTCCGACCTGTTGCTCGCTCATGACCGCTTTCCTCCTGCGACGGCGATCATTCTCGCGAAGAAACGAGGCCGGTGTCGGTCGCGTTAGAAGGCGGCGGCGAAACTCAGCACCCCGCCCGGGTAGTCAATGGTGAGACGGCCTTCCGACACTTCGTAGGTCTCGGCACTCTGAAGCGCCGAGAGGTATGCGAACTCCTGTTGGTCGAGGGCTTCGCCGCACGCCTTATGGGTACTGGCCAAGGGCCCGAACATGATCGAATCGCCCTCAGTCTCGAACTCGCCGAAGTACTCGTTGCAGCTGCCGGAGCCGCGGGCAGTGTCGGAGCTGAACGAAAGAGTCACGACCGAGCCCGTAAGCAGGGGGTCGGTTCCCATCGACTCGAGCACCCAGGCGGTCCCTTCGACACTGCCTCCGCCACCGCACGCCGACCCAGCGAAGGCCCCGAGGGTCGCGGCCACTATGAGTAGGCGCGGGCTCATCGGCGGGGCAGTCTAGGAGTAGCGAGCCCCCCGCCGCCGACACGTATTCTTCGTCTCAGTCCTGTTGGGAGCCACGCATAGAGCCGGGTACATGCCGCTCATCGCGGTAACGGGTGCGTCCGGGCACCTCGGCGCAGCAGTAGTGAGGGTTGCGCTCGACGCCGGCCATCGCGTTCGGGCCGTGGATCTCCGCTCCGGGCCGGGCCTCGAGGGCCTCAACGTCGATTTCGCAGCTGCCGACGTGCTCGACGACGACGCAATCACCCGAGCTTTGACCGGAGTGGAACTGGCGTTCCATCTCGCCGGAATCATTTCAGTCACGGGCGACGTAGGCGGGCAGGTTTGGCGAACCAACGTCGAAGGAACGGCCGCGACGGCGCGTGCAGCCCTCCAAGCCGGCGTGCGCCGCTTCGTTCACTGCAGTTCGGTTCATGCGTACGACCTCGAGCAGGCCGGCCCCTATCTCGACGAAACAGCCCCGCGAGCCGAGGCAGCTCACCTTCCCGTCTATGACCGGTCGAAGGCGGCGGGAGAACAAGCAGTCCGTGGAGCCATCGCTCAAGGTCTAGACGCAGTGATGGTCAACCCGACTGGGATCATCGGTCCGTTGGACTTCGGCCTGTCACGGATGGGAAGGGTGTTCCTCGCGCTCCGGCAACGACGGCTACCAGCCCTTGTCGAGGGTGCGTTCGACTGGGTCGACGTCCGCGACGTAGCTGACGGACTGCTGAGAGCCGCCGAGCTAGGCAGCACGGGGGAGAACTATCTGCTCTCAGGAAAGCGACTGTCGGTCATGGAGTTGGCGCAACTCGCGGCGTCGATCACGGGGGTAGATCCACCCCGCTTCGTGGTACCGATGGCGGTGGCAAGGCTCTGGGGCCCCCTCGGCAACTGGTTGGGACGCCGCACCGGAAGCCCGCTCGTCTTTACCGGCGAGTCGCTCCACGCTCTCCGCCACTCACCCGAGGTTCGCTCGGACAAGGCTGCGTCAGATTTGGGCTACCAGGCTCGTCCCATTCGCGAGACGGTCTCGGACCTCTACGAGTGGTTTGATCGCCGGTAACCTCGGCGTTGTGACCCTTCGCAGCCGTCCGGATAGAGCCAGTTTGCGTGTCACCGGTCTGGTCGACCGGGAGGTGTCCTGGGAAGCCGACGACCTGGACCGAATCCATGGTGCTGTCGATGATCTCGGGAAGCTTGCTGATGGCTTCGTCGGCAAGGCGATTCGAATCGCTCCCTTGTTGAAGCAGGCTGGTCCCTATGACAGGGCCTCTCATGTCACTGTCATCAGCGATGATGGCCATTACCGAGCTTCCATTCCGCTTTTGGAGCTCGAGGCCAAAGGGTGGCTCGCCTATCGGCTCGGCCCCGACGTGCTGCCCAGAAGCGCAGGCGGCCCTTTCCGAGCCGTGGTTCCGCAGGGGGCCACGCTGTGCTGGAACGTGAAGTCGGTGACCGAGCTAAAGGTCACGGACTACAAGGAGCCGGACAGCGTGCCGGCCCGCCCGAAGCACTGAGCTCGAGGCCTCGCACCCCTAGGCTGGGCCTCCCGGCGATGAGCGAAAGCAACTTCGGCGAACTCGTCAAGGAGCACCGCCTCTCTCTGCGTCTCAGTATCAAGGAGCTGGCGGAGCGGGTCGGACGCTCCGAGGCGACCATTCGAAACTGGGAGAGGGGTGAGACGCGCCCAGTAGGCGATGAGGTGTTC
>JBHICV010000136.1:0-6538 GCA_046759765.1 Acidimicrobiia bacterium | reverse complement strand
CTCTCCCACTCAGACATCAGCTCACTCCTCAATCGAACATATGTTCGATCATACAGCCAGCCTGAGACAAGATCTAGACCCCTGAATCACGAGGACGTCGTTGGGCCTCGAGGCTTCGGAAACGGTTCCGGCGGTCGTAACGTTTCCGTAGCGTTCGGAGTGAAGACTGCCGCGGTAGATGGAGGAGCAGGGCATGGCTACCAACGGCTCAGGGAGTACCGATCCTCCCTTGCCGGATAACACCGCTGCCCAACGTCGAGAGACCGCAGTACTCATCGCCTCGCTAGTCGTGCTGGCGGTTCTGGCCGCGGTTGCGATCGGCTTCTTTGCCAGCCGGGATACTCAAAAGAGTGGGCCGTTGTCGTGGGAGGCGGGCGGAACGCTGGACTTGGCCTTTCTGGACTCCGTCGTTGAGTTCGACGGCAGCTATCTAGCGTTCGGTGCTGATTTCGACGGGCTAGCCGAGAAGACGCCCGGTGTTCGGGCCTACCGCTCCGATGATGGACGGCAGTGGTCCGACCTCGGTGTCGTTATAGCCCGTGCCAGCCTGTTCGACGTGGCCTCCACCGGCGATCAAATCCTGGCTGTTGGTGCGTTTCATGAAAGCCCGATACACACCACAGCCTTCAGTATGTCGGCGGGGGCGCCTGCCGTTTGGACATCAGGGGACGGAACCAGCTGGGAGCGACATGACCTTCCCTTTAAAGCCGAGCCCGGGATCGACTATGCGGCCAACGCCCAGGCAGTTGCCGCGACCGAGGAGCGAGCGGTGGTCTTCGGCTCGGCCCACCCGGATGTCGAGAGCGTCATAGAAGCGGCCATACCCGGCGAGTATCGCGACCTCCTTGGATCCACAAGCTTCAGCACGGGCATGGGCGGGCCACCCTTCTCGATCCAGATCCACGCTCCGCTCGGGATCACCATTTTCAGCGCCACCTTCGAGGAACTGGGCGTCGCCCCAGAGGTGACTGATCAGTTTTTCATGGGACCGGGAGATGCGGGCGGCATCATGTGGACTTCGGATGACCTGCGGTCCTGGGACGCCTCGGATTCCCTCGGAGGGGAGGAGTCAATCCACGAGGTTGTGTTAGGACCACGTGGGGAGTTCATCGCCCACGGATACGGGCTCCTCGGACCGCTGCTATGGACTTCCCGCGATGGCCTGAGCTGGGAGACCACGCGCGCCCCGGAAGGGATCGGCCAGATCGCGGTGTTTGGGAATCAACTGATTGCTACCAATGACTCCGGATTCGGCTCTTCGGAGTTAATTGCCTCGAGCGACGCGGAGACCTGGAAGTCGCTCACACCCACTGGGCTGTTCAGTGACGACATAATGTGGCATTTCGGGTCGCTTTCGGCCAGTAGCTACGGGATCGTGGCGGTGGCCATGGGCTACGCAGAGGAGCCCTTCGTCGAGATGGAGCCGCCGAGCATCGTGATAACGAAAGGCGATATCACGGTCACTCACGACGAGATGCACGGACTAGTTGTAGTGAGCCGCGGTGACGAGAGCCTTCTGGAGGTCAGCACGTGGATGGAGCAGGTTCCGGACCAGGTCGCCTTCGATGCTGGCAACCGGACAATGACGTTCGTCAACCCGGACTCGGGCGAGGACCTCGTCACGGTCACCTTTGAGGAGATCGAGGCAGCTCAGCAGGAGGCCTACGGTCAGTTCGAGCCCATGCGACAGGAGTCGCTGGTCGTGTTCTCTCCTGATGGGCAGCAATGGACCACCCAATCGGCAGTTGACATCTTCGGTGTTGAGACGCTCTTCACCCCCGTGTTTGCCTTCGAGGACGTTGTCTTCGCGGCAGTGCAGGCGTTCGGCCCGGAACCCGTGTTCGACCCTGCTGAGTACGTCCCACCTCCGACCCAGATCTGGCGGGGCATTGTTTCCTGAACTGACCCGGCATCCCTCAACGGGCAAACGGCTCGACATGGGCAAGTCGTGTGTCATGTTCCGGAAGCTCGACGACCTACCCCTCGACCTGATAGGTACGACGATTGCCTCCACGCCCGTAGACGACTTCATCCACTATTACGAGCGCGCCCGAGCAAAGTAACTCTCAATACTCGGTGGTCCGGTCGTATCGGCCCTCCGATCGAGCCCGATAGTTGTAGAACCAGAAGATGCCAGCTCCGGCGATCAGCCACGCAACCGTTGTGATGACCAGAGGTGCCCAAGGATCCGAGATCCCGATCGCCGAGGTCTCGTAGCCTGGCAGCATGGCTTGGCGTACCGCCTCGAGCCAGTAAGTGAGCGGCAGCGCATACGAGATCGGCTGAATGAATGAGGGCAATAGCGAAGGGGGAAAGATCGCACCGGATAGCAAGTACAAGACCCCTATCGTCCCCTCGCCCACCCCGAATGGGTGGCGTGCGACTCCCAGTGCTACTCCGGCCAGCGTCATCCCGATACCGAGCAGACCGATCAGCCCGATAAGCATCGCCACTGCCAACGCCGTCCCATTGATGCCCGCGAGGGTCAAATCCAAGTCCAGAACCAAGGTGGTCACGAGGAGCACGGCGGCCGCTCGGAGAGTGCCCCAAACCACCCAGGTCGCCGTCCGGCCCAAGAGATAGGCGGAGAACGGAAGCGGCGTGATTACCACATACTTGAGTACGCGCATCCACTCGCGCTCCTGGATCACGGCGAAGGAGATCCCCTGCAGCGCGCTCATCACGTAAGACCACATCGCGGCTCCGATGACAAGCCACTCCAGGGCTCCGGCGATGGGCTCATCGACTACTACCTGATAGATGAAGACCAGGATGAAGGCGGCCCCCAGCGGTCGCAGGAGCTGAAAGAAGAAGTTGACGATAGGGCTGGCCCAGTTGGTCTCTACGGCCCAGCCGACCCGAAACGCGCTCACCAAGCCGCGGCGGAGTGCTTCCAGCCTTACTGCCATCGGAGAGTGAGCCTCCCGTCACGCTTGGCCGACTGCTCCATTCGGGCCAGGGCCCACCTGGCCACCAGAAAGATGAAGACGGTGTAGACAGCGAGCAGGACTACCTCTGCTTGCCAGCTCATCAGCTCCAGCGTTTCACCCGGGAGCAGCAGCTGGCGCAAGGCATCCATGCCGAGCGTCATGGGAATCAGACTGCCGCCGATCGCCAGGCCCAGCCCGAGCGCTCGCACGGGGAAATAGGCCCCGGTGAAGAGATAGACCGGTTCGGCCAGCGTGGAGATTCCCTGCTCGGCGTCACGACCAAACTTGAGAAAGAGTGACGACAGGGCCATCCCCACGCCATACAGCGAAGTGATCGTCACGGCCAGAACGAGCATCGCCGCGGGCAGGTTGGACCACTGGAACGGGACCGAGAACGCGAGCGCGCCCAGCGCCACCACGGCGATCGCTCGTAGGGTCGTCGAGAAGCTCCCGCCGAGAGCCATCCCCGTCAGCACATACATGATGTGAGTGGGGGAGGCGAGGTAGATCTCGAGGTTCCCTCCCTCTTTTTCCCATCGGAGCTGTGTCGCCATGTTCCAGATCGTGTTGAGCCAGAACGCGGTCATCGCGGCGCCGATGATCACGAACCCCTCGAACTCGCTGGGCGCGCCCAGCGACCGATAGACCAGAACCAGGGCGATGGCCCCGAGCAGAGGAAGAACGATCTCGAAGAAGACCCACGATGGCTCGCGGTTAGCCCCGACAACGCGTGGATAGGCCCGAGCAATAACCGTGCGCCCGAAGTGCTCGAGTGCTGATGGCCGGCTCATCGCTCAGGAAGATCGGCAGGCGAGGTCGCTGCCTCCCCCGGCTCAGACGCTTCTTCGAAGGCGCGCCCAGTCAAGGCCACGAAGGCATCCTCCAAGCTGGGCTCTTCGCGCGTAAAGGATCGGAGCCGCGGCAGAGCTGCCGCTGCCCTGATCAGCTCCGGACCGGCTGCAGCCTCGTCGAGAGTGACGACGGCGGTCTCTCCGTCCGCGGAAGCGAGGATCTCAACGGATCCGAACCGGAAAAGCTCAGCCACCTCCCCTTCCCCGTCGAACTCCAGTCGATAGCGCTCCTTGAACTCGGCCTGCCGTTTGAGGTCGGCTCCCGTCCCCAAGCGAACGATCCTGCCCTGGTCGATGATCGCAATGCGATCGCACAGATCGTCTGCCTCCGCCATGTAATGAGTGGTGAGGAGGATGGTTCTGTCGCCCTCACCCTCGGCCATCCACCGGAGCAAGTAGGCGCGGACGTCGCGGGCAATCTCCACATCGAGACCGAGCGTCGGCTCGTCCAGGAAGAACACCTTTGGATCCGATATGAGGCCCCGCGCGAGATTCATCTTCTGCCGCATCCCGGTAGAGAGGTTGTAGATCCTCGTGTCCGCCCATTCGGCGAGCCCAACGACGTCGAGCAGCTCGTCGATTCGGTCCCTGGCCACTTTCGTGGCTAGACCGTGGAACTGGCTGAACATCCACAGTTGCTCTCGCACTGTCAGCAGCCCGTAGCCTGATGTCTCGCCCCCCGAGACCATTGAGATGTGCCAACGCAAATTCGTGAACTCGGTGGCGACATCGAACCCGAGCACCTTCGCAGTCCCTTCTGAAGGTAAAAGGAGGGTGGTGAGAATCTTGATCAGGGTCGTTTTGCCGGCCCCATTCGGTCCCAGCAGGCCGAAGAACTCACCCTGAGGCACGGTGAGGTTCACCTCCCGGAGGGCAACCACCTCCTTCGTGCCGCGGCGAGCCTTGAAGATCCGCCCGAGCTGGGTGGTTTCGATAGCCGGATTCAGGCCGCGACCTTCCGTTCTGCCATCCCGTTGAGGATCTCCAGCACTACCCGGTTGGCCAGAAAGGCTGTGATCTCTCCTGGGTCGTCATACGGCGGGCTCACCTCGACTACGTCGGCCCCCAACACGACGGTCTCTCTTGCCACGCGGCGCACCGTGTCGAGCAGCTGGCGAGAAGTGAGGCCGCCTGGTTCAGGCGTACCAGTTCCCGGGGCCATACCGGGATCCACCACGTCGATGTCGATCGACAAGAACACGCCGGCCGCTCCCTCCGAGGAGTGTGCGACCGCCTCGTCGACGATGGTGTCCAGGCCGCGGCGAGCTATGTCCTCCATCAGATATGACCTCATTTCCTGTGCCCGCATCCACTCCACGACTTCAGGCGAAGGCCAATAGCCACGGAGACCGATCTGCACGAACCGGTTTCCCGGCACGGCTCCCGACTCGATCAGGCGGCGCATTGGCGTGCCGTGGCCGTGCAGCATCCCCCAGTGGTCTTCGCCGGTGTCGGCGTGGGCATCGAAATGGACGAGAGCAACGTTGCCGAAACCGTGTGTGGTCGCCACGCCGGTGGCGTTGGGGAACGTGATCGTGTGATCGCCTCCCAGGACGATCGGGACCGCTCCCGCCCGGCTAATAGCCTTGACCGCCTTGGCGATCTCCTTCATGCTCGGATCGAGGTAACCCGGGATGACTCCGACGTCTCCCGCATCGACAACCCCTAATACTTCCAGGGGGTCGATCCCGGTAGGAAGGTGAGGGCGGCTGCCGTCGGGCGACAGATAGTCAGCGTTTCGAATTGCCCTCGGGCCGAAACGCGCTCCGGGTCGAAAAGTGGTCCCCCAGTCGAACGGCGCGCCGATGATCACAACTTCGGGCTCGCCCAGATTGTCAGGCTCTACTTTCGGCACACCGGCGAATGTGGCGCGATTTCCGAAGTGCCGGCCGGGCTCCCAGGACATCGGCCGGAACGCTAGCTTGCCTCTTCGCGTTGACGAGAATGAAGAAATGGACATATCCGTCAACCTCATTGAGTCGTATCTCCGTATCAACGGCTACCTCACGCTCAGCGAGTTCGAGGTGCAGCGACGCCTAGACGACGGGTCGTTTGAAACCGCCACTGACGTAGACGTTGTTGGGCTTCGGTTCCCAGGCCCGATCTACGCCGCCGACTGGCACGACGAGCCACCCGAGGGTCGGCTTTTGCTCATCGAAGACGAGACCTTGATGCTGATACCGGACTGCGTGGATGTGATCATCGGGGAGGTCAAAGAGGGGGACGCAGTGTTCAACCCCGCCCTGAGAAACCACGAAGTGCTGCACACCGTTCTGCAACGGCTTAAGTGGATATACGCAGAGCCTCTTTCGCAGGTCGTCTCGGATCTACAGGACGACGGAGTCTCGATCGTCCCTACTCGCGGTGACGGCACGATCAGAACCCGGCTGGTGGCTTTCGGGAGGACACCTCGCAACACCCTCCATGCGATCTCACTGACTCATGTCTTCCGGACGATGGTCTCCTATATGGAGGACTTCGACGATGTCCTTCGACCTGCTCAGTTCAAGGACCCGGCACCCGCGCTTCTTCGTCTGCTCGCCAAAACGGGATTCTCGGTCGAGAAGAAACCGGCTGAGCCCAGCTGAGGTGAGCCGTCCCGTTCTTGTGACGTTCAGCTACCTATGCGGTCTTGAGACGACACAGGAACGGGGGCCCGCGATTCGTGTGACGTTCAGCTACCTATACGGTCTTCGAACGACACAAGAACTAGACGGGCCATAGGGAAAGGCCGCAGGTCTCGTCGAACTCCCGAAC